>CAZQDE010000082.1:0-8930 GCA_964591485.1 uncultured Anaerolineaceae bacterium
GCATACGTCGAGAACTTATGTCCCCGGCGGTAATCAAACTTCTTGGCGGCCCGGATCAAACCGATGTTGCCCTCCTGGATCAAATCCAGGAACGGCACGCCCCGACCCATGTACTTCTTGGCCACACTTATGACAAGCCGTGAGTTGGCGGTGATGAGGTGCTCCCGGGCCGCCCAGCTGTCCTCGATGGCCAGTTGCAGCTCCTGGCGCCGCTTGGGGGGAACATAGCCCTTGGCGAGCTCCTCGCTCGCCTCCCGGCCGCGCTCGATCCTGCGCGCAAGGTCAACCTCCTCCTGCGCGGTGAGCAGGGGCACCCGTCCAACCTCTTTGAGATAAAGGCCAACAGTGTCATCAATATCGACGGCGCTGAGGAGACCTTCATCCAGTTCCTCTTCTTGCTCGGCACCATCTGGGCTGGACAGGGATTCAGCCTCCTCCATTGCATCATCAAGGATTTGGACGCCTGCGCTGAGCAACGCCTGGTAGGCATCTTCGAGCTGCTCCAGGTCCTGCTCCGCCTCCGGAAATACGTTCAGGATGTCATCCAGCGTCACATACCCCTGGTCCTTGCCCATCTCAACGAGGAACGCGATCGATGTCTCATCGAGCTCAAACGGCCGCACCCCCCCATTTTCCATCTGGGAGTCGGAGGAGCTATATCGCGGCTGAGTTCCGGTGCCATTCCCTCGTTTGAGAGGTTTCGAATTCTTGCCTGTCATCATCGTCAAGCGCTATCCACCTTCTCGCTTCCACCCGCGAACTGCGCCTCAGCGCGGCGGCATTCGCAAGGCGGGCTTTTCGCAACCTGATTTGGGCTGGTCAGCTCGGCGGCAGATGAAGGCTGAGGGGTGAATGGACGGAGCAGGTATCCGTCCGACTCGCTACCAACGAACCGCTCTTGGCGCGTACAGCGCCCGCGCTGTTAACCGTGCCCTATAAATCCTCGCAAGACGTAGAAAAAGCACGGCTGCCACTCGAGGCATGCGGCAGGTGCTCGTCTGCAATTCATCCAAACCTATGAATACTTCGGAGAACACTATACAAAATGCCCCGCGCGAAGTCAATACGCAATTCGTGCCCGCCCGAATCCGACTCCTTGACGCAACTTGCCCAGACCTGTACAATCTGCCCGTTCCCCTGCCACCTAGTGAAGAAGGAGGCTGATATATCCATGCTGTCTATGGAAGGATTGACATCTTTCGAGCAAATCGCGATTTGGGCAATCTTGGGGATAGCTATCCTGGGATTGCTCTATGCGGTCTACTTGCGCTCGCACATCCTCAAGGAGGATAAGGGCACCGAGAAGATGCAGGAGGTATGGAACGCCATCCGCGACGGCGCGGAGACGTACTTGCGCAGCCAACTACGTACCATCCTGCCGCTCATCGCATTGCTGACGTTCGCCCTTTTCTTCTCGGTCTACATCGTCGAGCCTACTCCCGAGGCCTTAGAACGCTTCCAGGGCATGGGGCGCGAAAACGTACGCCTGATCATCGGGCTCGGACGGGCGATCGCCTTTGTGATGGGTGCCAGCTTCAGCCTGATGGTGGGACAGATCGGCATGCGCATGGCCGTGCAGGCGAATGTGCGCGTGGCTTCCGCGGCGCGCCGCTCCTTCGCGGATGCCTTGCGCATTGCCTATCGAGCAGGCACGATCACGGGAATGCTCACCGACGGCCTGGGGCTTTTCGGTGGAACGATTATCTTCATCATTTTTGGAATCGCGGCCCCGGACGCCCTGCTGGGTTTCGGCTTTGGTGGCACGCTCCTGGCCCTGTTCATGCGGGTCGGCGGCGGCATCTACACCAAGGCCGCGGATGTGGGCGCCGATTTGGTGGGCAAGATCGAAGCGGGGATCCCCGAGGATGACCCTCGCAATCCGGCCGTCGTCGCGGATCTTGTGGGCGACAACGTCGGCGACTGCGCCGGCATGGCCGCGGATATCTTCGAATCCTACGAGGTCACCATCGTCTCGGGCTTGATCCTCGGCCTGGCCCTCTGGCATATCACCGGCCATTTGGCCTGGATCATCTTCCCCTTGATGGTGCGCGGTATCGGGGTGCTCTCGTCGATCATCGGAACCTACGCCGTTCGCGGTGGGCCAGGCAAGCGGGGCGATGCCATGCGATCCATCTTCACGGGGTACCTCTCGTCCGCCGCCATCTCGGTAGCCCTCTTTGGCCTTACGGCCTACTTCTACATGGGCAACGAGATTCCCGGTGGCTGGTGGCGGCCTTTCCTGGCTACAACCGTTGGCATTTTGCTGGCAATCTCGATTGACCGGCTGACAGAATATTTCACCGGCAGCCATAGCCCACCTGTTCAGGAGATCCGGCGGGCGACCAATACCGGCCCGGCGACCACCATCCTCACGGGCATCGCCGTGGGGTACGAGTCCAGCGTTTGGGCGATCCTTGTCATCGCCATCACCATCACCGCCTCCGTCTTCATCTTCGGGACCATCCCGGGGGTTTCCCCCGCCGATCAGGTCACCTTTGTCCTCTACGGCGTGGCCATGGCGGGCATCGGCATGCTCACGCTGACCGGCAATAACGTAGCCATGGATTCCTATGGCCCCATCGCCGACAACGCCGCCGGCATCGGCGAGATGTCCTGGTCCAAGGAGCCAACGGCTGAGACGATCGAGGCGCAGCAGATCATGGCTGATCTGGACGCGGTGGGCAACACCACCAAGGCCATCACGAAGGGCGTGGCGATCGGCTCGGCCGTGATTGCAGCCGTGGCGCTCTTCGGCTCATTCATCGTGGACGTAAGCCGGGTACAGAATACACTGGGAGTTCCACTGGCGGAGCAGATCCAATCGATCGGGATCCGCATCGATCTGCCGCAGGTCTTCGTCGGCATGCTGATCGGCGGCGCTCTCCCCTGGCTTTTCTCCTCCTTCGCCCTGAACGCCGTGGCGCGGGCCGCCGGCCTGATCGTCGAGGAGGTCCGCAGGCAATTCAAGCTGGGAGTCCTCACCGGGAAGGTCAAGCCGGATTACCAGCATCCTGTGGCCATCTCGACCGCCGCAGCGCAAAAAGAGCTGGTCTCGCTGGCGCTGCTCGGCGTTGTCACGCCCATCGTTGTGGGTCTCACCCTCCGGATCGAGGCGCTGGGCGGCTTCCTCGCCGGCGCCATCCTCTCGGGTCAGCTGCTTGCGGTCTTCATGAACAACGCCGGCGGCGCCTGGGACAACGCCAAGAAGACCATCGAGGATGAGGAGAGCGATCCAAGCAACAACCGCGGCAAGGGCTCCGAGCGCCACATGGCCGGGGTCGTCGGGGATACGGTCGGCGATCCCATGAAGGATACGGCCGGCCCGGCTTTGAATCCGATGATCAAGGTCGTCAACTTAGTTTCGGTGATCGTCGCCCCGATCGTCGTGCAATACTCAAATCTGGGGATCGGCGGCTGGGCGGCCGTTGCTGTCCTGGTGGGGACGCTTATTTGGGCTATCCGGCAGAGCAAGCGCCCCGCGCCCGAAGTCGTGGTCTCTTCAGAGGCCAGCGCGGACTGAGCGGGGCTTAGTCCCGATTTGCACACAAGAGCCCAGGCATCGCCTGGGCTCTTGTGCTTTCTCGCCCTCGAACCTTGCTATACAATCCTCTCCCATGAAGACAACTGGTGGGCGCCAATGGGCTGATTGGTCCTCGCGGCTGATCTGGGCCTTCGGGATCGGCGGATTCCTTCTGGCACGCACATTGATCCCGTGGCCATCTCCGGATCAGCGCGGATGGGTCGTCCCGCTCTCGCTGTTCCCCACGCTGCTGCATGCGATACTCATTCTGCTCCTATCCGCCACGGCAGGCGATTGGCTTCTTCAAGATCGCCTCCCGGCCACGCGAGGCCATGCTCTCATGAGAATGGCCTGGGCAGCGACGATTGGGCTCGGCCTGCTCTCCCTCGCGCTTTCCCTGCTGGCCTTCATCGGCCTGCTGACGGCCATCACGATTGCGGCTTTGCTCTCAGGCCTTGGCGCTGCCTTCGGTCCCCGCAGCACAAAGCTCGCCCAGGCAGCGTGGCGCAACCTGCGCGAAGCGGCCAGGAACTGGCGGCTCCTGGATGGGATTGCGAAGGCGGGCATCCTGGCCCTCCTCGGGCTGGGTATGCTCAGCCTGCTCAACGCGCTGGTCCCTCCCTGGGCTTATGATGCCTTGATGTACCATCTCCCAGGCCCGCTGAAGATCCTGGAAACAGGCGGCTTCTCCCCAGACCCAGACAATTGGTACGTGAATGGGCCCTTTAGCATCGAGCTGCTTTTCGCGGTGGGCCTGGCGTTCCGGGACGACATTCTTCCGAAGTTGATCCATTGGATCTATGGCGCTCTCTACCTGCTTGGCACGATGGCTTTCGCCGAGCGCTGGTTTGGCCGACGCGTCGCCTGGTTTGCTGGTCTGGTGCTTCTGGGGATCCCGATCCTCCCCATGCTGGCGGGATTTGCCTACATCGATCTGGGCTGGGCGACCTACGAGTTTCTCGGGCTGGCGGCCCTTCTGACTTGGCGGCTCGAGGACGACCAGCGCTGGCTTCCCCTGGGTGGTTTGGCGATGGGACTCGCACTCTCCAGCAAATATCTGGGGCTCATGGGACTGGCGACCTTCGGAATTCTCTTCCTCGTGATCGCGCCCTGGCGCAAGGGCCTCCCGGCGGTCTTGCGGGTAGGCCTCCAGGCAATCTGGCCGATGCTCGTCGCACTCCCATGGTATGTTCGCAATCTGCTCTGGTTTGGAAATCCGGTGTTTCCCCTCTACTTCGGCGGTCCAGGTTGGGGGCCCGAGCGCCTTCGTCTTTATCATGCTTACCTCGACAGCTTCGGAGCCGGCCGATCGTTTCTGGACATTCTGCTCTTGCCATTCAATGTATATCGCCGAAATACGCTCTTTGGCGCGGTCATGAACCGGAACGACATTCCCGGGCCACTCTTCCCACTGATGCTGCTGCTCCCGCTCCTCCCGCGCCCAAAGGCGCTGCGGCTGCTGCTAATTGGGGTCCTTATTCGGGCCGGACTCTGGGCGTTGGGCTCCCATCAGATCCGCTTCCTGCTGCCCGTATATCCGGGCCTGGCCATCGCCACCGCCTATGTCCTGAATGGGCTGCCTTCGAGATTCCCGCACATGAAGACGCTGCGATTCGCGCTGACGTCGCTGGCGGTTGCATTGATCTTCATCCCAACCTTCTACCAGATTCAGGTCATGCGAACCTATGACACACTCCGTGCGCTTGCCGGGGCCATAAGCCGTCAGGATTTTCTTGAGCGAGTTGTCGGAGACTACGGCGCCAGTCAGTTCATCCGGCGCTCGCTCCCGCCTGCAGCCCGCGTACCGCTGATCGGCAATGGACGCAGCTATTACTGTTCTCCCAAATGCATCCCCGATCCGGATCACTTTCGCTGGTCCTCGGAACTGATGCGCCTGGAGACACCCATGGAGGTTTGCAGGTGGGCGAGGGCGCTGGGCGCTTCTCATCTAATGGCCAGCATTGGAGAGGATCTGGATTTCCTTCTTCAGCATGACCCCTTGGGTGTAGTACAAGAGGCTGTCATGCGGCTGGGCCCCTGGAAGGATGCCGGGGTCCTTAAGCCAGTCTACTCCGACGCCTGGGCGGAGATCTACAGGCTTGAGTGCCAGACTGGAGATTTGCCATCTGCCCCCCTTGCCTCGCCCCTTCAGGGATCAGAGCCATGAGCCTCAATTCGATTGCTAAGCCCAAGAGTCCGATTTCAACCATGAGCAGGCGATCGCCCGCCATCCAGACACTGATCGCCCTTCTGCTCATGCTCCTTCTCCTCCTGGAGGGCATTTCCAGAGACACTCCACATGCCCAGCTCCTTGCCAGAGGCCTGGGCTTGGCTCTGCTGGCCTTTTCCATGATCTCCTCCTGGGATCTGAGCGGGGACATCCGGCTTCCCAAATCTATCCTCCCCTTGACCGGGCTGGCGCTCTATTTGCTTGCACTTTTGCCCGCTGCACCCCTTCGAAGCCATGGCGTGGATATCTTGCTTGATCTTGGATATGCGTTGCTATTCTTTGGTGCGGTCTCCGCAACTCTGTCTTGGGGCTGGCGGACGCGAAGCTGGGCGAACGCACTGCTCATCCTTTCGGGCCTCATCGCTATGGGGAACGCCATTTTCTTTCTGAATTGGCTTGGCGATCTCCTTGAAATTGCGGGCTGGCCGCCTAGCTTTCCTCCCTTCGGCTACCGGCTCCCGGGGGCCTTCCTTTCCCATCCGAATATCGAGGCCGGGTTTCTTTGCTTGATTCTGCCCCTGATTCTGTATCGCCTCGCACGCCATACGACTTTGCTAAGGCGAATCTTCTGGAGCTTGTTCCTTGCACTTGTTGCGTTCCTGATCTTTCTCACATCCTCAAGAGCAGGCTGGATCGCCCTGGCAGGCGCGATGGCGGTGTTCGCTGTGGCTTGTTTACCCAATTCATTCACGCAAGCTCCGATCCAGAACGCCCTGGCAAGGCTTAAACGCAATCGCCGGCTGTGGCTAGCTGCGCTCACATCCATCCCTGTTCTTGCCATCCTGCTCTATGCACTGATCGTTCAGGCCCGGTCCACCGGCCATCAGCCGCTCGCCTCGGCCAGGAGTACCGTCTGGAGTGCCGGACTGGCTTTGGTTCGAGAATCTCCATTCTTCGGCCACGGACCCGGATCGACGCATATCTTGATCCTGGAAGCTTCGAAAACCGGACCAGAAGTTTTCGTCATCCACCCTCACAATCTCATCCTCCATCTCGGGAGCGAAGGCGGGCTCGTCGCGATTTCGCTGGTCACTCTTGCTGCCGGCCTGCTCTTGCGGGGCATCCTTTCGAGCCGAGGAGGTAAGGAGCGCATCGCCTGGGCCGCGATGGCCGCAGGCCTCACGGCGGCCGCCATCCATAATCAAGCCGACGTTCTTTTTGAGGCCCCGGCCTACACAGGGGCTGTGCTCGTTTTGGCCGCTTCCGCATTGAACGGCGCCCCACCGCGAGAATGGATCACGCTTCGGCGACGGCCCGGAATAATGCTTATGCTCGCCATCGGACTCGCAATCCTGGCAGGCACCCTTGTGTGCATGAGCGGGGCAGCGGATCTTCGCGAGGCCATCGAGGCCTATGAACAAGCCCCCTCGAAGGAAACCGCGAACGGCCTATGCGATGCTCACCACAGATGGCCTCAGCAGGCCCATTATGCCTTTCAATGCGGGCTGGCGATGGCCAGGTTGGCCTCGGCAACTGAGGATCCTGTTGCGTACGACCAGGCGATCCAGGCATTCCAGGCTGGCCTCGAGATCGATCCGCATTGGCCATATCACTGGGCCGATCTCGGCGCCCTGGGCCTCGCCACGGGAGATTTCCCACTTGCTGAAACCGCCTACCAGGAGGCCATCTCGCGCGCTCCGGATAATGCCCTCGTCCACCTCAATCTGGGAAGGCTCTATGAAACAACTGGACGCAGCGGGGAAGCGGCCAAGGCCTATCGCCAAGCGCTCTACTATGATCCCTGGCTGGCATTGAGCTTCTACTTCGATGAGGAGTCGGCCCGGGCATCGCTCGTCGCTGCACAAGAATCATTCAGATTCAATACACCCAGCGCGGAATGGACATGGAAAGGTTGGATCGCATTGCAGAAGGGCGCGCTCCAGCAGGCGCAGCAGGCATTCGAGAATGCCCTGGCGTCGAATCCGCGCAGCGCACTCGCGTGGACAGGCCTCGCCCGGCTCGCTTCCGATAACGGCCATCTGACCGAGGCCATAAGGGCCGCAGAGTTCGCCGAACTCTCAGGCTCAAGAAACCCACTGGTTCACCTGACTTCTGCACGGATCCATCTCCAGGCCGGCAATCTTGAGGCCGCGTTGGATGCATTTCTCAAAGGGTTCAGGGCACTGGAGGATCGCCAGATCGCAGAACGCTATTACAATATCGTCTACCGCCGGCCATATCTTGCGTACGACCTGGTCCCGCAGCTGCGTCTGGCCCGCGCTTCCAAGGAGATGCTGGAAGCACTCGACACCTACCAGCGGTTGTTGATCGAAGCAGGCAATACGGCAATGGCCGAAGAAGTCGCCGCCTTCCTGCATGGCCAATAGCCTCGAGGAGGAGTCGGTCCTGCTGTCGAGGGCTCTTAGGAACAGGTCAGCCAATTGCCAGGAGATTTCTCCCCATGAGTGCAGGAAGTATCGCCTACACGCTGGTTCCCTCCCCGGAGCACGCCTTTCCGGGCCACCCCGAGTCGCCTGAGAGATTCCGCTTCTTTGACCGTCTCCAGACAGGCGAGCTTTCGGAGCACTTGAGAGCAATACCAGCCCGGCCGGCGGCGGAAGATGCCATCACAAGCGTGCATACCATGGGACATCTGCAAGCCATCCGCGAAGCCGCACGGCAAGGCCCACGGTTCGTGGACTACGGTGACACCTACGTCGCGCCAAGCTCCTGCGAGGCTGCCTTGCTGGCGGCCGGAGGCACAATCGCCATGCTTGAAGCGATCCTAGCTGGGGACGTAGATAAGGGCTTCGCGTTGGTGCGCCCGCCCGGGCACCACGCGACCCAGAATCAGGCCATGGGCTTCTGCCTCTTCAACAACATCGCCATCGCTACCCGCCAGGCTCTGCGCAGCGGGTGTGCTCGGGTGATGATCGTTGATTTCGATGTCCATCATGGCAATGGCACACAGGATATTTTCTATGAGGATGGAGATGTCCTCTACGTCTCGACCCATCAGCGAGGCATTTACCCTGGGAGCGGGTATGCCCGTGAGGTCGGCGCCGGTTCCGGTGAGGGAACGACGATCAATATCCCCCTGCCCGGCGGAGCCGGCGACCGTGCTTTTCAGATGGCGATAGAGCAAGTCATCCTGCCAGCCGGTGAACGCTTCAAGCCTGATCTGCTTCTGATCTCGGCCGGCTTCGACGCCCATTGGTGCGATCCACTCGCCGGGCTGCA
>CAZQDE010000083.1:0-8852 GCA_964591485.1 uncultured Anaerolineaceae bacterium
ATCGGGCAGTTCGAGCGCACGCTGATCATTGTGGATGAAGGCGCGCAGGTGCACTACGTCGAGGGCTGCACGGCGCCGACCTACACCACCGACAGCCTCCACAGCGGTGTGATCGAGATCGTGGTTAAGCGCGGCGCCCGCAGCCGCTATACGACCATCCAGAATTGGTCGATGAATGTCTACAACCTGGTTACCCAGCGGGCGATGGTGTACCAGGATGCCTCCCATGAGTGGGTGGATGCAAATCTTGGGAGCAAGCTCACGATGAAGTACCCCTCATGCTACCTGATGGAACCAGGGGCGCGGGGCGAGATCCTCTCGCTGGCCTTCGCCACCGAGCATCAGCATCAGGATACGGGTGGCAAGGTCATCCACGCGGCACCCCACACGACGAGCAAGATCACCTCCAAGTCGATCAGCAAGGGCGGCGGCCGGGCTTCGTATAGGGGCCTGCTGAAAGTGCATGCCGGCGCGAGCGACTCGCGGTCGAATGTGGTCTGTGATGCGTTGCTCTTGGATGAGCACTCACGCTCCGATACCTACCCCTACATCGAAATCGACGAGGACCGGGTCAGCATCGGCCACGAGGCCTCGGTGAGCAAGGTGGGCGAGCAGCAGCTCTTCTACCTGATGAGCCGGGGGCTCTCGGAGGAGGAGGCCATCACCATGGTGGTCTCGGGCTTCATCGAGCCGCTGGTAAAGGAATTGCCTATGGAATACGCCGTGGAGATGAACCGGCTTATTCAATTGCAGATGGAGGGATCCATCGGCTGAGCCAGCGGACCCAGGATCTGCTCTCATCCATGAAGAAAGCGAGCAGCATGACAACCAAGGTGACCCAGCGCGGAGCGCGTGTGCTCCGCAGAGATCTTGCAGCCGAGCTCCCCATCACCGCCGAAGACGTGAAGCGGGTTTCGGCGAGGTTGAACGAGCCCACGCCCCTGGCTGAGGCGAGGCTGCAGGCGTTCGAGACCTATCGATCGCTGCCGATGCCCTCCACGAAGGAGGAGGCCTGGCGCCGCACAGACATCCGGGCGTTGCCTGCGGAAGCGGCGCATTCGCAAACGGCCAAGCCCGAGCCGGTAGAGCCGGCGCTGCTCGAGCCGCTGGCCGCCGATACACATGGGGCCCTGCTGGTGCTCAGGCCGGGCCTGGAGAGCGAGCGCCGCGGGGAAGCTGCGCTCGGGGGTGGGATGGTGTTTTCCGATTGGGCCACGGCCGTCCGCGAGTATCCCGGTCTGCTGGAGGCGTACGCCGGGGGTCTGGTTGAGCCCGAAGCAGGCAAGTTTGCGGCACTGGCAGCTGCCATGGCGGGAGACGGCGCGCT
Organism: uncultured Anaerolineaceae bacterium; assembly: GCA_964591485.1. GTDB lineage: Bacteria > Chloroflexota > Anaerolineae > Anaerolineales > E44-bin32 > E44-bin32. The sequence goes on from CAZQDE010000083.1 coordinate 1,328, forward strand.
GCTTTATGTTCCCAAGGGCATGCAGATAAAACAACCGTTGCATGCCATCTTCTGGGCGCCGATCGACTCGGGGGCCTTCTTCAGCCGGCTGTTGGTAGTGATGGAAGAGGGCGCCTCGGCCACACTGGTGTATGAGAACGCTTCGCCGACCTCGCCGGATGGCGGTGCGGTGCATGCAGGCCTGGTGGAGGTCCATTTGGGGCCGGAGGCCCAACTGAAGCTGGTTGAGCTACAAACATTGGGGGGGCACGTTTGGAATTTCACGCATGAGAGGGCACGCCTTGATCGGGACGCCAGGCTGGATTGGGTATTTGGCGCCGTGGGCAGCCGCCTTACCAAGTCCTTCAGCGATCTGGACCTTGCGGGGGAGGGCGCCGAAGGGCGCATTTCGGGATTCTATTTCACCAGCGACCGCCAGCATCTAGATCATGATACGCAGCAGAACCATTTGGCACCCCAAACCACCTCAGACCTGCTTTATAAGGGCGCGCTGGTGGATTACAGCCGCTCGGTGTGGCAGGGCATGATCTACGTGGCGCCCGGCGCGCAGAAGACGGATGGCTACCAGGCCAACCGCAACCTGCTGCTTAGCAAGCATGCCCGGGCCGACTCGATCCCAGGCCTCGAGATTCTGGCCGACGATGTGCGCTGCACGCACGGGGCGACGGTGAGCCAGATCGAGCAGGAGCCGGTCTACTACCTGATGACACGCGGCTTGCCGCGTATGGAAGCCGAGCGCGTGGTGGTAGACGGATTTTTCTCGCCGATCATGGAGCGCATTCCCTTTGAGGCTGTGCGGCGTAGGTTTGAAGCGTTGATCGATGCAAAACTTGGCGCGCGGCGGGCTTAGGACGTACAATATGCCGTCGCGCCCAGAGCAGATGGAGAACGAGCAAGATGATGACCAAGAAAGAGCCCAGCCCGACGGTAGATTTCACCCGGCAGGCGCGCTTCAAAGTCGGGGATGTTGTGGAAGTTTATTGCGATCACGACCGCGATGGTAAGCGGGTCCGTGATTGGCTTCAGGGGGTTGTTGTGCAGGTTGACGAGAAGATGGTTGCAGTGCAGTTTACCGAGGATGTCTATCTGACGGATGGCTGGATGGTCCCGGATCGCGTGCTCTGGACGCAGCATGGCAGCGACACCATCCGACCGGCTTCCCGGCGGCGACGGCGCCGGAAGTGAACCATCAAAGGAAACCCCATGCCCCTTCGAGAAGATACCCATGCTATCGACATCGAGCGCATTCGGGCCGATTTCCCCATCCTGGCCCGTGAGACTCGTCCCGGCGTACGCTTGGTCTACCTCGATAACGCCGCCACCTCTCAGAAGCCGCTGCCGGTCATCGAGGCCATGGATCAATACTACCGGCATGAGAATGCCAACATCCACCGCGGCATCCACCGCCTGGCCGAAGAGGCGACAGAAAGATATGAATCGGCGCGGCGCAAGATTGCGCGCTTCGTCGGCGCTGGCTCCTGGCGGGAGGTCATCTTCACTCGCAACACCACCGAGGCGCTGAACTTATTGGCCCGGACCTGGGGGAGAGCCAATCTGAAGGAGGGCGACCGGGTGCTGCTGACTGAAATGGAGCACCACTCGAACATCGTGCCCTGGCAGATGCTGGCGGCGGAAATGGGGATCGAGCTGGACTTCGTCCCCGTGACCGAAGAGGGTCTCCTGGATATGGAGGCCTTTGAGCGCCTATTGGGCCAAGAGCCAAAGCTGGTGGGGCTGACGCAGATGTCTAATATGCTGGGCACGATCAATCCTATCGCGGAGATGGCGACGCGGGCGAAGCAGGCCGGGGCGGTGGTGCTCGTTGATGGGGCCCAATCCGTCCCTCATATCCCGGTGGATGTGCAGGCGTTGGGGGTCGATTTCCTGGCCTTCTCGGCCCATAAGATGCTTGGCCCGACGGGCATCGGCGCGCTCTATGGGCGGGAGGAGCTGTTGCGGGAGATGCCGCCCTTCCTGGGCGGGGGCGATATGATCAAGCGTGTGGAGCTGGGCGGCTTCACGGTGAACGACTTGCCCTGGAAATTCGAGGCCGGCACACCCCCCATCGCGGAGGGGATCGGCTTCGGAGCCGCCATCGATTACCTGGAGGGCATTGGGATGGAGGCAGTGCATGCCTACGAACAGGCGCTTACCGCCTACGCGCTCGAGCGCCTGGAAGAGGTGCCCGGGGTTCGCGTCTACGGCCCAGGCGCGGATCAGAAAGGCGCCGTCACCTCCTTCACCATGGAGGGTTTGCACCCGCATGATGTGGCTCACATCCTGGATGACGCCGGCATTGCGGTGCGCGCCGGGCATCATTGTGCCATGCCTGTGCATCTGCGCTTCGGCATTCCGGCCACGACGCGAGCGTCCTACTACATCTACAACACCTTCGATGAGGTTGACCGGCTGATTGAGGCGCTCTACCGGGTGAAGGAAATCTTCCAGGCCTAGCGCCCCTGCGCATAGCCGCAATTCAAGAAAGCTGAGCCCCATGGATGACTTCTATCGTGAATTGATCATAGACCGCTACAAGAACCCGCGCATGCAAGGGACGCTCGATCCCCACGACTATTCCTATCAGGACGACAACCCGCTGTGCGGCGATGAAATCCGCATCGACCTGCGTGTGGACGAAAAGGGGATCGTTACGGAGGCGGCTTTCTCGGGCAAGGGTTGCGCGATCTCGATCGCGAGCGCCGACCTGCTCACCGAATCGATTATGGGCAAGAGCCTGGAGGAGATCCGCTCTCTATCCAAAGAAGACATCATAGAAATGCTTGGCATCGAGCTCGGGCCGGTGCGTCTGAAGTGCGCCTTGCTTTCCTTGAAGGTGCTCAAAGCCGGGGTCTATGGACTCGAGTCGCTGGAGGAGGAACTGACTTCCTGAGGCATCGAGTGGAGAGAATCCAGAACCGCCGGCACCGTCCGGCGGATTTTCATGGGGCGGGTCATGTACAACTACGTCGCCTATCCTGAGAATGAAGTCGAATTCATTGCCGTGGCCTCGGCGGATGAAGTTCCCAGTGGGGAGCGGCTCTTCCTCGAGATCGACGGCAAGGCCATCGTGGTCTTCAACCTCGCGGGTGAATACTTCGCCATCGCCGATCTCTGCTCGCATGATGACGGGCCGTTGGGCGAGGGGGAAGTGTTGGATCACGAGGTGGAGTGCCCGCGTCATGGCGCCCGCTTCGACCTGCGCACTGGAAAGGCGCTCACATTGCCGGCGGTGGTGGACATACCCGCCTACCCCGTGCGGGTGGAGGGGGGCGAGCTTCTTGTGGGCATCCCCAAGGAGGCCGTTTAGCGTTTCGGGGCCGGCCCCCGGTTATCTCTCCCCAACCTCGGCGAAATACGTTATCATAAAGCCCTGTAAGCGCCGTGGCCGCGAGCGTCGCGGGCGCGGCGTGGTCATGTCAGCGACTTGAACCCATCTACGAGGGAAGGAAACATGGCAGAGAAATGGGTCTATCTCTTCGATGAAGTCGATCAGGCCGAGAAGAAGGCTGGCTCCTGGGAAGGCGTGCGCGCCCTACTGGGCGGGAAGGGCGCTAACCTGGCGGAGATGACGCGCATCAGCGTGCCCGTCCCCCCGGGTTTCACCATCACAACCGAAGCCTGCAATGCCTATCTCAAAGCGGGAGAGAAGTTCCCGGAGGGGATGTGGGAGCAGGTGCTGGAGGCCATGAAGGCGGTGGAGAAGAAGACCGGGAAGGTCTTCGGGGATCCCAAGAATCCCCTGCTTGTCTCCTGCCGCTCAGGCGCCAAGTTCTCGATGCCGGGCATGATGGACACCGTCCTGAATATCGGGTTGAACGATGAAACTGCCGGGGGCATGATCGAGCTCACCGGTGATCCCCGCTTCGTTTATGACGCCTACCGCCGTCTGGTGCAGATGTTTGGCTCCGTGGTTCTGGGCATTCCGGACGAGGCCTTCGAGGAGCCGCTCGAGGCCCACAAGGTAAGGAAGGGCTGCAAGCTGGACACCGAGCTCACGGCCGAGGACTGGAAGGCGCTTACCGAGACCTTCAAGCAGGCTATCAAAGAGCATAAGGGCTTTGATTTTCCTCAGGACCCGTATGATCAACTCCGTCTGGCCACCGAGGCGGTCTTCAAATCCTGGTTCGGCAAGCGGGCGGTCGACTACCGCAACGCGGCCGGCATCAGCCATGACCTGGGAACCGCTGTCAACGTGGTCACGATGGTTTTCGGCAACATGGGCGAGGATTCGGGCACGGGGGTGGCATTCACGCGCGACCCCGCCACGGGCGAGAAGGTGCTCTTCGGGGATTACCTGCTGAACGCCCAGGGCGAGGACGTGGTGGCCGGCATCCGCAACACCAAGCCGATCGCCATGCTGGAAGAGGAGTTGCCCGAAGCCTATGAGGACTTCGTGAACATCTGCAACAAGCTTGAAGCGCATTACAAAGAAATGCAGGATGTCGAGTTCACGATCGAGCGCGGCAAGTTGTGGATGTTGCAGACTCGCGATGGCAAGCGGACGGCGAAAGCGGCGGTGAAGATCGCTGTGGATTTAGCCGACGAGGGGCTGATCACAAAGGAAGAGGCCGTGGGCCGGGTCTCGCCGGATGATGTGAACGCCCTGCTGCACCCGCAATTCGATCTTAAGGCGCAGGCGGAGGCGCGTGAGAGTGGGCGGCTCTTCGCCACGGGTGTGAACGCCTCCCCTGGCGCGGCGGTGGGCAGAGTCTACTTCGACGCCGACACCGCCGAGCGCATGGCGAAGGAGGAGGGTCAGGACGTGATCATGGTGCGGCCCTTCACCAAGCCGGACGATGTGCACGGCATGTTGGCCGCAAAGGGCATCCTGACCAGCGAGGGCGGCGCGACCAGCCACGCCGCGGTGGTGGCGCGCCAGTTCGGCATTCCCTGCATCGTGGGCGCCTCGGCGGTGAAGCTCGACCTGGAGAACCGCCGCATGTCCGCAAATGGCATGACGGTGGAGGAAGGCGAGTGGGTGTCGGTCGATGGCACCACGGGCGAGGTCTTCTTGGGCCAACTTCCGACCTCGATGCCGTCCTTCGAGGAGCAGGTCGAACTCCTGAAGCTGCTCACCTGGGCGGATGAAATCAGCGCCCGTGAGGGTGTGCGCAAGGGGCCGGAGGGTTTCCCGACTCGCGGCCTTCAGGTCTGGGCAAACGCCGACTACCCGGCGGATGCCCGGAGGGCGCGCGAGTACGGCGCGCGGGGCATCGGCCTTTGCCGCACGGAGCACATGTTCTTCGAGCAGGAGCGCCTGCCGATTGTGCAGCGCATGATCCTGGCGGAGAGCAGTGAGGAGCGCAAGAAGGCGCTCGATGAGCTGCTGCCCTTCCAGCGCAGCGACTTCGAGGGTCTCTTTGAGGCGATGACCGGCCTGCCGGTGATCGTGCGGCTGATCGACCCGCCGCTGCACGAGTTCCTGCCGAGCCTGGAGGAGTTGATCGAAGAGGTGGCGACGATGCGGGCTAAGGGCGAGACCCAGGGCCTGGAGGAGAAGGAAAAGCTCCTGCGCAAGGTGCGGGCCCTGCATGAGGCGAACCCAATGATGGGCCTGCGGGGCGTGCGTCTGAGCATCATCATGCCCGAGATCGTCGAGATGCAGGTGCGGGCGATCTTCGAGGCGGCGGCGAATGTCAAGCTGGCGGGCAAGGAGCCCAAGCCGGAAGTGATGATCCCGCTCACCGGTCATATCAACGAGCTCAAGCGCATCCAGCCGCGGCTGGAGGAGATCGGCCGGGAAGTGATGGCCGAGAAGGGCGTCGAGTTCGAGTACAAATTCGGCACGATGATCGAGATCCCGCGGGCGGCGCTCACGGCGAAGGAGATCGCCTCTGTTGCGGAGTTCTTCTCCTACGGGACGAACGACCTGACGCAGATGACCTTCGGCTTCAGCCGTGACGACGCCGAGCGCAATTTCCTACTCGAGTACGTAGAGCAGGGGATCCTGCCGGTGAACCCCTTCCAGAGCATCGACGCTGACGGCGTGGGTCGGTTGATGGAGATGGGCACGAGTGAGGGCCGCATGACCCGGCCGGATCTCGAGGTGGGCATCTGCGGCGAGCACGGAGGGGATCCGGCCTCGATCAAGCTGTGTCACAAGTATGGGCTGAACTATGTGAGCTGTTCGCCCTTCCGCGTGCCGGTGGCGCGCTTGGCTGCGGCGCACGCGGCTTTGGGGAAGTAGGCAAAGCCCGCGAAAAACGGTCATCCGAGAGAAAGATCTCAGGCCGGCCCATTAGGGGCCGGCCTTTTGCGTTGAGATGGGTGAAGCGGTCAGTTCGCGGGCGGCCCAGATGAAGGGTTGCTGGGGGTCTTATCGGAGAGCGGGAAATCGAGCGGGCTGCGGACTCCGCGGCCACCGCGCTTGAGGATATGGGTGTAGATCATAGTGGTCTTGACGTCTTTATGGCCGAGCAGGTCCTGGACGGTGCGGATATCGTAGCCGGCGGCGAGCAGGTGGGTGGCGAAGGAGTGGCGCAGAGTGTGGCAGGTGACGTGCTTGGGGATGCCGGCCAAGGCGGCGGCGTGGCGGACGGCTTTTTGAAGGCTGGAGGGGCTGCGGTGGTGCCGCCGCGTGACGCCCGAGCGGGGATCGACCGACAGCTTGGGGGAGGGGAAAACCCATTGCCAGGCCCATTCGCGGGCGGCGAGGGGGTATTTGCGCTCGAGGGCGGTCGGCAAGTGGACGGCGCCGAGACCACGGGCGAGGTCGCGCTCGTGCAGGCGCTTTATGCGGTGCAAGTGGGTTTGGAGCGGCTGGAGGAGGGAGTCAGGCAGCACGGTGATGCGGTCCTTGGCGCCCTTGCCGTCGCGCACGATGAGGGCGTGTTGAGTGAAGTCGAGGTCCTTCACTCGCAACCGCAGGCATTCGAGTGAGCGCAGCCCGCTGCCGTATAGCAAGCGGGCCATGAGCTGGTGGGTGCCCTCAAGGCAGGCAAGCAGCGAGCGGACTTCGGATTGGGTTAGCACGGTGGGGAGGCGTTTAGGGCGTTTGGCGCGGGCGGCGTGGATGGGGAAATCGAGCTCTTGTTCGAGCACGACGCGGTAGAGGAAGAGGATAGCGGCGAGGGCTTGATTCTGGGTGGCGGCGGCGACGTTGCAATCGACGGCGAGGTAGGTGAGGAAGGCTTCGATCTCGTGCTGGCCCATGGCGAGGGGGTGGCGTTTGTTGTGGAAGAGGATGAAGCGTTTGATCCAGCGCAGGTAGGATTTTTCGGTGCGTATCGAATAGTGGAGGCGCCGCAGGGCCTCCTGGGTTTGGAGCATGAGAGGCTTAGGCTGATTAGGCATGATCGCCCCCTTGTTGCGCCACGGGCGGGGAGGGTGTATGCTGAGCTCTAGTCGATTCTCCGCACTCCCCGTCGCCGCACAAGAACGCTTGTTCTACATTATACACGAAAATGATCCTCGCGAACAAGCGCGAACGGCAAGAAACGGAAATTAATCCTGATAGCATCGGGCTTGCGGCACCGTGGCGGAGGGGGAGAAAGTGAATCAATTGTTATGCGTCGTCTCGCCGGCC
>CAZQDE010000084.1:0-8831 GCA_964591485.1 uncultured Anaerolineaceae bacterium
GCAGCTCCCAATATGATCACATTCCTCTTCGTCATCTTGTCCTCCCACTTCCTCAGTAATTGTGAGAATCCTTCCCGGCCTGCCGGTCTCGGCGCTGCCTAGAAACCAGGAATCTGCTTGGGGAAGTAATCCTCCAGCGTTCCTTCACGGTACACATCCGCAGTGGCGCAATGCAGCCCGCCGCCGAAGGGCGAGACCTCATAGAAAGGCACAGGGATGACTTCGAAACCGTGCTTGTCCAGCAGCTCTATCATGGGTGTCTCGCTGGCCTCCACGCAGACGGTCTTTGGATCCAAGACGAGGATGTTCATATTCAGCCAGATGCTGCAGAAGGTCATGGGGCGCTTCTCTTTCAGCACCGACTTGGGGGCCTCGAGGATCTCCCAATCGTTCTTCTCGAAGAGTTCTCGCTGTCTGGGTTCCAGAGGAGTGCGCACCGGGTTGAACAGCACCAGCCCCGGCCGAAGCGGGATCAGGGTCGAATCCATGTGCCAAGGGGTCAGCTCACGATACCACACCTTGTGGATGCGGTGGTTGGGAAAGTGGCGCCGAAGCCAGGAGATACCGGCCTCATTTGTCACCATGGATTTCTGCACGAACAAATCCTTGCCGCACCGCACCACATCCGCAGCATCAAAGAGCGGCTCCTTCTCGCTGAGAATCCAATCCGCCCGCTCCGCCCGCTCATACTTCTGCTCCAAGGTCAGGCTGTCCCATTCATCCCAAAAATCCTTCTTGTAGGAGTCCTCCGTGAGACGAGGCTTGGGAGCCGCCTCGTGGCGGAAATTCGGATCTTCCTTGAAATACTTCTCCAGCAGCGGCCGGTAGCACAGATACTCAAACCAGCGACTACGATAGGACATCGTGGCTTCCAGTATCTCATTCCCCACCGTCAGCAGCAGGTCCCGCGGCGGCATGCAGCCGAACATCGACCCCTGCTTCCAGTCCGGCGTTTGCACCGGCTGACTGAAATCCAGCGGAGTCGGCCGATCTACACGAATGCCGCGACTTTCCAGGATCTTGGCGAAGTTGTCCAACTGCTCGTTGGCCTTTTCCTCCATCTCCTTCGGATAGGGGCCATATTTCCCCAGGGGATATCCATGCTCGGGCCAGGACCGCCGGACTGCGATTTCCGGCGCCTGCACCATGGTCCCATCCGCGCGGCCCACGATCACGTGCTTCAACGGATCCCATTCATTCCACGAGTTCACGATCGTCTTTTGCGATTCCTCAGCCATCCTAGGCCTCCTTAATTTGATTGTAGAGGTTCCGGCGACTCGCCCACGAAATCGAGCGGCAGTGCCTGTGTTCATGAAACTAGGAGAAGCTTCAAATCATTGACATTCGTCCCGGTGGGTCCGGTGACAACCGTATCGCCCAATCGGTCCAGCAGAGGATGGACATCATGGCTGCGCAGCGCCGCCCTCGGATCCATCCCCAGCGCTCTCGCCGCGGCGCAGGAGGCCCCATCGACAAGCGCTCCGGCCGCCTCCGATGCGCCGTCGATGCCATCGGTATCCACGGCGGCGATGGCGAGCTTCTCGATCGATTCGATCTCCAGCGCGCCGGCGAGCGCAAATTCCTGGTTTGGACCGCCGTCACCCCGGTTGTCCGATCGAATCGTCACCACGTTCTCGCCCCCGACAATCAGCGCACAGGGAGGCTTGAACGGCCGGCCGAATTGCGCCAGTTCCTTTCCGATCGCGCCAAAGAATAGCCCTGTATCCCGGGCCTCTCCTCCAAGCATCGTGGTGAGAATGAAGGGGCTGAAACCCAGTGCCTCCGCTCGCCGGGCCGCACCCTGACACGCGGCGTCGCCCGGCACGACCACATAGGAGTAGAGTGGCAGCCCCTTGAAGTGCTTGGGCGTCTCCTGGGCCTCGCCACCTGCGCGGAGATAGCTGCTCGCCGCTGGCGGGAAAGCGTCCCAGAGCTCATACTCATCGAGGACCGCGCGAGCGTCCTCAAAGGTCGAAGTATCGGGAACCGTCGGCCCGGTGATGTAGTCCAGCGCATCGCCGACCACATCCGAGACCGTCAGGTTGATCAGCGTGGCCGGGAGAATGGCTTTGGCCAGCCAGCCACCTTTGATGCGGGATAGATGCTTGCGGACGGCATTGATCTGGAAGATATTCGCACCGCTGAGCAGGAGGAGACGGTTGACCTCCTGGATATCCCGAAAGGAGACACCCTCAACTGGCAGCGCCAGCAGCGCCGAGCTGCCCCCCGTGATCGCGGCCAGAACGAGATCCCGCTCTGTGGTCTGCGAGGCGAGCGACATGAGAAGCCGGGCGCCCTGGAAGCTGTTCTCGTCGGGCACCGGATGCGAGGCGTAAATCACCCGCGCATGGCGGTATTCCGCTCGATCGCCATGCTTGAGTACAAAGACCCCGCCGTCGATGCGGTCGCCCAGGATTTCTTCCAGCGCCTCGCCGATCCGCCGGGATGCCTTGCCGGCACCCAGCACGAAGATGCGCTCGAAGGCACTCAGATCCCATTCCCGGTCTCCGATGGTGAGCTTATCACCCTCCAACCGCATGAGGGCCTTCACGGCGTGGTACGGATCGGCCTCCCAAAGGGCATGATCGAGGATGTCGATCGCCGCCTCCCGCAGCGAGGCGTTGCCATGCCCGCTCAATCGTTCCCGGTTTCGAATATATTGCTGCACGGCGATGTCCATGGTCATGGCCTCAGACCGGGCGGCGGAAATCGCGTCCGGCGTAGCGGGCCTGCGGTCCCAGCTCTTCGGCGATTCTCAGGAGCTGGTTGTATTTCGCGGTCCGCTCGCTGCGGGTCGTGCCGGTCTTAATCTGGCCCGCGTTGAGCGCGACGACCAGATCGGCGATGGAAGTGTCCTCGGTCTCGCCGGATCGCTCCGAAACCTGGACGCCATAGCCCGAGCGGTATGCCAGCTCAGCGGCATCGAAGGCCTCCGTCAGTGTGCCCACCTGGTTGAACTTCCAGAGCAGGGCATTGGCGGCGCCAGCTTGAATGCCACGCCGGATGTATTCGACGTTGGTGGTGAAGAGGTCATCGCCTACGATCTGCACCCCATCCAGCTTCTGAGTGAGGATGGCGTGGCCTTCGAAATCGTCCTCCATGAGTGGATCCTCGATCGATCCGAAGGGGTAATCATGGCAGAGCTGGACATACATATCGATGACGTCGTCGCGCGTCATCTCCTCGCCCTCCATGCGGTAGACGCCCTTATCCCAGTCATACCAATGACTGGCGGCCGCATCCATACCGTAGACAATCTTGTCCTCATAGCCGGAGGCCTTCACCGCCTTGGCAAGCGTCTCCATGGGCTCGCGGATGCCCGTCATGGGAGGCGCGAAGCCGCCCTCATCGCCCACATTGACGGCGATCTTGCCATACTTGTCCACAATGAGGTCGTGCAAGATCAGATTGATCTCGTAGCAAATCTGCAGCCCTTCGCGCAGGTCGGCTGCGCCAACGGGCATGACGATGAACTCCTGGATCTCAAGGTCATTGGAGGTCAACTTGCCGCCGTTGATCAGGTTGACGAGCGGCACGGGGATGACATGTGCATTGGCATTCAGATACTTATAGAGCGGGAGATTGCTCACCTTCGCAGCCGCCTTGGCAACCGCCAGGGAGACACCCGCGATGGCATTGGCGCCCAATCGCGACTTGTTCGGGGTCCCGTCCAGCTCTCTCAGCAAATCATCGATGGCACGCTGGTCACGAGGGTCGTGCCCGATCAAGGCGGGTGCAATGACCCGGTTAACATTCTCGACCGCCTTGAGGGTGCCCTGACCGCCCCACCGCTTGCCGCCGTCCCTCAACTCCACCGCCTCCCGCTTCCCGGTGGAGCGTCCGGCTGGGACATCGGCGCGACCCGCGAGTTCGCCTTCGACCCACACATCCACTTCCACGGTCGGAAAGCCCCGGCAGTCGATAATCTCGCGTGCTTTGATTTGAGTGATCTTGGGTATCATGGAATGGCCCTCGCAAGATATGGGATGGTCTTATATGGCGATTGCCGGCCATTTCCGCTTCGCTGGGCGCCGATGCAACGCTCTGGCCGAAAACGGGCCAGATCGGCCACGAGTCCGGCTCGGCAGCAGCGGCGAGTTAGGCAGCGCGGCTCTCGTCGGCAGCATCATATCACAGAGGCCCTGAAATTGTCAACAATCCTACTGTTGACATGGCGGGTCAAATTGATGTAGTATCGAGGGGGGCGCGGCTTGTCCGAGCGTTCGCGGGGCACACCGTGCCGGGGAGACCCAGACCAGAGATCGCATGTCGCCCCTCCATCCGGCAGCCGTATCTAGGCAGGGAGCTGGACGATGAACACCAGGAAGGCGAATACCTTCGGCATGCTGGAGCGGAGCAATCTGGCCGCCGACATCTCCAGCCTACTGCGAAGATCCATCGTAAAGGGTGAGCTTCGCCCGGGCACGCGGCTCATCGAAGCCGAAATCGCTCAGCAATTGGGCGTCAGCCGCGGCCCGGTTCGCGAAGCCTTCCGCATCCTGGAGACGGAAGGTCTCCTGGAAAGCTATCCCGGCCGGGGGAGCTTCGTGGCCGAAGTGGGCGAGCGCGACATTCGCGAGGTCTACTCGCTCCGCGGCTTCCTGGAGGAGAGAGCCATCCGGATGGCCGCAGGGAACGCAACCGCCGAGGATCTTCAGGAATTGGAGCGCATCCTGGCCTCAATGTTTGAGGCCGCCAAGCAAGGGGATAGCTCCGGAGTCCAAGAACTTGATTTCCAATTCCACCGGAAGATTTGGGAGATAGCGGATCACCACTTGCTCCGGGAAGTGCTCGAAGGCCTCACGACTCGCATCCGGAGATTCCTCGCCGTGCAAACCGAGCTCTATGGCGACCTGGCGGAAGGCATTTCTGATCATCAGCAGATGTTGTCGGCCCTGAAGAATGGCGATGAGGACAAGGCGGCCGAAAAGATCCTGCATCATCTGCAAGAAGCCTCCGATGTCGTAACGAAGAATTTCCAAGAGCAACAGGCCAGATCCTCCGCGACCACTGGAGGCGAGGCTCCATCACCTGGGAGGAGAGCATGACGCGCATCGCGGCTACCGTGGCGGGAATGCACTTTCCGAATCCATTCATCCTGGCCTCTGGCCCTCCCACCGCCAAGGGCAACCTGATCCTGGAGGCCTTCAAAGCCGGGTGGGGCGGCGCGGTGACCAAGACCATCGGCCTCCGGCCCACGCTGCCTCCAAGCCCACGGGTGCATGCCATGAAGGCCGGCAAGATCAAATGGGGCTTCCTGGACATCGAACTCATAAGCGACATGACTGTTGGCCAATGGTGCGATGAGATCGACAGAATCCGGGATAGCTTCCCGGAACGGCCGATCATCGCCAGCATCATGGGAGAGGACAACCCCGAAAGCTGGCAGGAAGTTGTGCGGCGTCTCGAGCCTCACGGCGTGAATGCCTTCGAGATGAACACGAGCTGCCCGAACTTTGCCGCTCGCGAAGAACGAGGCAGCAAATTGGGGCAAGACCCGCATACGCTTTCCATGGCTGTTCGCTGGGTCCGGGAGGCGACCGAGCTGCCTGTCATTGTGAAACTGACGCCTAACGTCACAGATATCACCCCCCTTGTGAAGGCCTCCATCGAGGCCGGCGCCGACGCCTTCTGCGCAACCAACAGTCTCTCGGGAATCGGCGGCATTGACATCGAGACCTTCTCGCCCCTTCCCTCGGTCGATGGCATCGGGATCATCGGGGGCTATGGCGGCCCAGGTCTGAAGCCCGTGGCGCTGCGCTGCGTGGCCGACATTGCCCAGGTCACCTCCGCACCCATCTTCGGTTGCGGCGGTATCGCCAGATGGCAGGATGCAGTCGAATACCTGGCCGTAGGCGCATCGGCCCTACAGTTGTGTACGGCCGTGATGTGGGAAGGCTTTCACATCATCCAGCGTCTCACGGAAGGCCTTGAGCGCTACCTTGAGAGGCAAGGCATCCCATCGGTCGACCAGCTGGTCGGCCGACCTGTGGCCGAGCCGCCTGGTTAGCATGCCGGGCAATCACCACCGATTTTGAAGAGGCGGATCCTGCTGAACAGGTCCCTTCTCGCGGGAGCGAACCATGACCAACCTGGATACGCGTTTCATGCATCTCGATCTTCCCAACCCCTTCTTCCTCAGCGCGGGCCCATGCACGGCGAGCTGGGAAGCCGCCATGGAAGCCCTGCAAGTGGGTTGGGGAGGCGTTGTATTGAACACCATTTGTTCTTCCACGCCCCCAGTCCAGGGCTTGCATGAGCAAGTGATCCGCTCAGGGCGCACCAAATGGGGAGTCGTAGGCGCTGAACCCGTGAGCGATCATCCGCTGGATGAGTGGCTAGCAGGGATCCCCAAGATCCGTGCCGCCTTCCCGACCCGGCTCCTTCTCGCCAGCATCTTCGGCGATGGCAAAGCGGAAAGTTGGCAGATGCTGGCGGAACGTCTCGGTTCAGCGGGCGCATGCGGCTTTGAAATCAACGCCTGTTTGCCGAATCCACTGAGCAGAGAGGGCGTGGGTGGCGACCTGGGCCAGGATCCCGACGCGCTCGCCCAAGTCGTGGCCTGGGTCCGAGAGGCGACCGCCTTGCCCATCGTCGTGAGACTCTCCCCGAACGTAACCGACATCCTGCCGATTGCCAAATCCGCCATGGACGCGGGAGCGGAGGCCTTCATTGCCACCGGCAGCCTTCTCGCCGCTGGAGGGATTGATCCGGACGAACTCGCGCCTTCGCCCACCTTCGATAGGAGCCGCCTTCTCGGCCGCTATCGCGGACCCGGCCTGAAACCGGTTGCTCTCCGGTGGACGGCAGCGATCGCGAAAGCGCTTCCTGTTCCGCTCATCGGCTCCGGAGGGATTGTGGGGTGGGAGGACGCCGTCGAGTTCTTCGCGGTCGGGGCATCGGCTGTCTCTGTCGGAAGCGGCGCGGCATGGAATGGGATTGGCCTGATCGATGACCTTGAGACGGGGCTCTTGGGCTATCTCAGAGAGCATGGCTACAGATCGCCATCAGAGATCCGAGGCAGGGCGCTACCGAGGATCGTGGGGTTCGATGAACTGGATCTTGATCACAAACTCATCGCTGTGGTTGATAAGGAGCTCTGCAACGGGTGCGAGGTATGCGTGCGCGCCTGCGGGGATGGTGGCTTCCAGGCGATCACGATGAGCGAGGGCTTGGCGTTTATCGACGCGTCAAAATGCGACGGATGTGGCCTGTGCGCCTGCGTCTGCCCCACGAATGCGATTCGGATGCGGGACAGGCAGTCCGGTCAGCAAGCTCCTTCCTGAGCAGCGACTGAGCTAGACCAGGCAGAAGCCCGGAGGATCGAAGCGGACAGCCTGGTCGGCGTGACCCACATGGCGCAGCGGGCCCTCCGATTGGAAGGGCCCGCTGCGCGCGTGCCACCAGGATGTCAAGGTCTGGGATGACGGTCGGACGCCGCTCAGGCTACCGAGGGGACACAGAGAGGTCCGGCCGGCAGGACCGCGATACGGGCATCCGGGCCATAGGTTTCTAGCAACTCGTCAATCTTCGATTCAATATCACGGCATGGAGACCCCATCGCCTGCCGGATCTCCGCGTCCGTCAGCCCCTCGGAATAGATGTAGAGATGGGCGGCCTTGCACAATTGCGCCTGGATCTGCACGTCCCACTGATCTTGCATATGAAATCCAGGGCGATGCAATATCTCCAGCAGCTCATCGGGTGAGTCCGCCATCTTCACGATGTCCCCGTATTCTCCATAGGCGGGCAGGCCCTCCTGGCACGCGCTGGCCAGAATGATCGAGCCTCCGGGCTTGATGATATTCTCCGTCACCGCAATGCCTTTTACCGATTGATACATGTTGATATCCAGGGGATATCCGCCGGCCGTGGTGAGCACGATCTCGAATGGCTCATCGACCTGGGCCAACGAGTACTCTTTGACGAACTCCACGCCCGCAGCATGCGCGCGTTCCAAATCGCCCGCAAACACGCTGGTGATGCGCCGCGCCGGAGTTTGCGTAATATTGAGGATGAAGGTGGGCTCCGTCAGCAACGCCGCCTCCATCATCTCTTCCCAAATCGGGTTCCCATGTGTCCTTGCGAAGCCGGAGCCTGCGTGCCCGATCATATCCACGCCGTGGTTGGAGTAGATGGTGGTCGCTGCGGCGATGCCAGGGAGAACCGCCTTGGGACCCCCACTGAAACCCGCGAAGAGATGCGGCTCGATGAAGCCCGTAAGGATGCGGACCGAACTTTCCATGTAGGTGCGATTGACCCACAACTCGTTGCCGCGCGAGGTCCTCCCGACGCGCACCAGGCGATCCTGATCCCGGCAGTCGTGCTGTACAATGCGAAACCGGCGCACAACCTCCTCGCCCAGGATTTCGACCAGTTCTTCCGGCGTGTTCGGGCGATGCGTCCCCGTGGCGTTGACGAAGACAATGCGATCATCCGGGACCTGGCTCAATTCCTCGAGCAATACTGGCAGGATCCTCTCGTAGGGCATCGGTCGGGTGATGTCGCTGAAAACAATCGCAACCTGGTCGGAGGGTCCCACCAGATCACGAAGAGCCGGGCTTCCGATCGGATTGCGCAAGGCCTGCCTTAAGGCCGCGGCCTCGTCCTCGATGGCCGCAATTTCCTTTGGCAGGATGACCTCCGTTCGATCGTCAGGGAGATTCACCTGTTTGCCGTTCCTTCCATAAAGCAATTTGACTTGCATTCTCCTAATCTCCTTCCATCCTCGTTGTCCAGCGTCCCCTGATGCAGACAGCCTCAGACAGATGGTATCGCGTTCGTCCGCTCGCCCGCACAACCGATGCGGGCAGCTCCGTCACCGCGCTCCA
>CAZQDE010000085.1:0-8720 GCA_964591485.1 uncultured Anaerolineaceae bacterium
CGGCTCTGGGGCGACCCTGAGCGTGTGCGCCAGATCCTGGCGAACCTGGTGGACAACGCCTACAGCTACACCCCCACCGGGGGCGAGGTATGGCTGCGCGCCCGGGCCGCGGGCGCCATGATCGAGATCGAGGTCACCGACACCGGCATCGGGATTTCGCTCGAGGAGCAGGCCCGCATCTTCGAGCGCTTCTACCGAGGCGAGCAGGCGCTGATCATGGGCGTTTCTGGGGCCGGGCTCGGCCTCTCGATCGCTTTGCACATGGTGGAGATGCACGGCGGTCGGCTCTGGGTCACCAGTGAGGGTATCCCTGGCAAGGGCTCGACCTTCACCCTCGCCCTGCCAGCCGCACGCCCGGATGGCAGTGGACCGCTTGGCGAGGAGTCTTGATGCCCACCATTCTCATCGCCGAAGACGAACCCGATATCCGCGCATTGGTCACCATCGCCCTCGAAAACCAGGGCTATCGCGTGACCGCCGTCGCCGATGGGGCGAGCGCCTTGGAGACCATCACCCGCGACCAGCCCGATCTGGTCCTGCTGGATGTACGCATGCCTCGCTTGGACGGCTACGAGGTCTGCCGGCGCATCAAGGGCGAGGCATCCTTGCGCCATATCCCGGTCGCCTTCATGTCCGCCAAGGGGCAGAAAGCGGAGGTGCGCGCCGGGATGGAAGCCGGCGCCGATGCCTACATCCTCAAGCCCTTCTCGATGCAGCAATTGCTCGATAAGGTGGCGGAGATCTTGGGGCATTAGGATGAAGCCTGCCTGAACGCATTCTCATCTCCTCGATCTGTGGCACCTCTCCATCGCTGGGCCTTAGGCCCCCCGCACACTCTCCTTGACCTGCCTCGGATGCGAAGATATACTCTATATCGCTGAGACAAGAAGACCACGGGGAGCTCGGAAGCGCCGGGCTGAGAGGAGGGCCGATCTGCCCTCGACCCGCAGAACCTGATCCGGGTAATGCCGGCGGAGGGATGGCGATCCCACCTGAACGCGAATCCCTCCCGGCACGCTTACGAGGAGGGATTTTCCATTGCGCGCCATCATCATCAGCAACGGCATGATACGCCACCCCGAGCAAGACCTCACCTGGCTGCAGCCCCGTGACCTGCTCGTGGCCGCAGATGGGGGCCTCCAGCACTGCCTGGCATGGGGATTGAGGCCCGACCTACTCATCGGCGATCTCGATTCGGTGGCCGACGAAGACCTATCGGGCCTGCAGAGCCAGGGGATCGAAATCCAGCGCCACCCGGCCCGCAAGGACGAGACCGACCTGGAACTGGCCCTGTGCGAAGTCCAGCGCCGCGGAGCGCGCGAGGTCATTATCCTGGGCGGCTTGGGCGGACGCTGGGACCAGAGTCTGGCAAACAGCCTGCTGCTGGCCAACCCGGACTTCCGAGACCTAGCCCTGCGCTTGGTGGACGGCCCGCAGGAAATCATCTGCATCCATGCCGGGCAAACCGCCCACATCGAAGGAAGCCCCGGCGATACCCTCTCCCTGATCCCCCTTGCCGGCAACGCCTCCGGCATCCACACCCAAGGGCTGGAATACCGCCTGGCAGGCGAAGCGCTCGAATTTGCGACCACGCGAGGCGTGAGCAACGTCTTGCTCGAAGAGCAGGCGCAGATCCGGCTGCAAGCCGGTCGGCTTCTCTGCGCCATCATCCATCAAACGCATGGGCCCAATCCCACCACCGAGAAAGGAGGGACCGATCAATGATCCGTCGCATGCTCGTACTTCTCGCCGCTGCGGCCCTTCTGCTCGCCGCATGCCAGTCCCCAGCGGCGGAACAGCCCACGGAGACGCGCAGGCTCACCATCATGGGGCACGACTCCATAGAAGTATCCGAGGAGGTCATCGACGCCTTCGAGGCCGAGCACAACGCAGAAGTCAGCATTCTTAAAGCTGGGGATACTGGGACCGCCCTCAACAAGGCCATCCTGGCCAAGGACAACCCGCTGGCGGACGTCTTCTATGGCGTCGACAACACCTTCCTCAGCCGGGCACTCAACGAAGGCATCTTCGAACCCTATGCCTCCCCACTGCTTGAGGTCATCCCCGACACATTCGAGCTCGATCCGCAGCGTCGGACCCTGCCCGTGGACTACGGCGACGTCTGCCTGAACTACGACCGGGCTTACTTCGAAGTACAGGGGCTGAACCCGCCCCACAACCTTGCGGATCTTCTGAAGCCTGAGTACGAAGGCATGGTCGTCGTAGAGAACCCGGCCACCTCCTCACCGGGACTAGCATTCCTTCTGGCCACCATCGGCTACTTTGGCGAGGATGGTTACCTGGACTTCTGGAAGGGGATGGTCGACAATGATGTCCTGGTGGTCAACGATTGGGAGACGGCCTACTACTCCGAGTTCAACGCGCACGGGGGCACGCGGCCCATCGTCGTCTCCTATGGCTCCAGCCCACCCGCGGAGGTCTACTTCGCCGAAGAGCCGCTTGAAGAGCCCCCAACCGGGGTCATATCCGAAGACGGCAGCTGCTTCCGTCAGATCGAGTTCGTGGGCATCCTGAAAGGCACCCCAAACCGCGACCTGGCGGAGGCGTGGATCGACTTCATGCTCTCGCCGACCTTCCAGGAAGACATGCCCCTGAACATGTTCGTCTTCCCGGTCAATCCGCAGGCCAAGCTGCCAGAGGTGTTCGCCGAGCACATGGTCATCCCCGAAAGCACGGCGCAGGTTGACCCCCAGGCGATCGAGGCCAACCGCGAAGCCTGGATCGAAGCGTGGACCGAGACCGTTCTGCGCTAGCCAGCGCCTCCCCTGCACCCGCTTCGGCGGGCGATGCCGCTCGCCGGAGCGGCCTGATCAGCCTGGCGTGGCTGTGGATCCTCCCGCTCACCTTTCTTGCCGTCTTCTATCTCTACCCCCTGGCGAGCATCCTCCGGCTAAGTTTTGCGCGCGCAGAGGCCGGCGCCCTGGCGCCGCTCCTGGAGACCATCACAAGCCCCCTGGCGGCGAAAGTGGTGGGTTTCACCTTCTACCAGGCGACGCTCTCCACATTGCTGACTCTCTTGGTGGGGCTTCCTGGGGCCTACCTCTTGGCGCGCTATCGCTTCCGCGGCAAATCCTTGCTGCGGGCACTCACTGGCGTGCCTTTCGTGATGCCCACGTTGGTCGTAGCGGCAGCCTTCAACGCCCTTCTGGGCCCACGTGGTTGGGTCAACCTTGCGTTGATGGAGCTTCTCGGCCTCAGCGCCCCGCCCATCCAATTCACCAACACGCTGGGCGCTATCCTCGTCGCCCATGTCTTCTACAACACGACCATCGTGTTGCGCCTTGTGGGCGATTTCTGGGCCCATCTTGATCCCCACCTGACGGGCGCGGCACGCACCCTCGGCGCCGGTCCCTGGCGCGCTTTGCGGGAAGTCACCCTGCCTCTGCTTTCCCCGGCCATCGCCGCCGCATCGCTGCTCGTTTTCCTGTTTGATTTCACCTCCTTCGGCGTGATCCTTATCCTGGGCGGACCGAAATTCGCCACGCTCGAGGTCGAGATCTACTACCAGACGGTGAGCCTCTTCAACCTGCCGGTGGCCGCAACGCTGGCGCTGATTCAACTGCTATTCACCTTTTTGCTCACCGCACTCTACACCCGCCTCACGCTCCGAATCTCACGGCCGATGCGATTACGGGCGGCGTCCTTCACCGAGCGGCCGCTTGTTCCTTGGAGACGCCGATTCACCGCCTCGCTGCTGATCTTGCTCCTGGTCGTGTTCCTGCTCACGCCTTTGCTGGCCCTGGCGGCGCGGTCCTTCACCCGTTTTGGCCCGGCGCCACGCGGACAGGAAGTCCGCCAGGGGTTTACCTTGGAGAATTACAGCCAGCTTTCGGAGGACCCACAAGGCTCGCTCTTCTACGTGCCTCCGACGGCGGCCATCCGCAACTCTTTGGCCTACGCCTCGCTCACCGTTCTGCTTGCGCTGGGCGTCGGCTTGCCAGCAGCCTATGCCCTGGCACGCGATTCCGGCTCGCGGCTCAACCGTCTGCTCGATCCGCTGCTCATGCTGCCCCTTGGCACCTCTGCCGTGACCCTCGGACTGGGATTCATCGTGGCCCTCGATCAACCCCCGCTCGATCTACGGGCCTCGCCGATCCTGGTGCCGATTGCACACACGCTGGTGGCCTTCCCATTCGTCGTGCGCAGCCTGACCCCCGCGTTACGGAGCATCCATCCCCGGCTCCGGCAGGCGGCGGCCACGTTGGGCGCCAACCCGCGGCAAGCGCTCCTGTTCATCGACCTGCCCTTGGTCGGCCGCGCCCTGCTGGTCGCCGCAGTCTTCGCGTTCACCATCTCCATGGGCGAATTCGGCGCCACGGCTCTCATCGCTCGGCCCGAGTTCCCCACCGTCCCGCTAGCCATCTACCGCTACCTCTCGAGGCCCGGCGCCATTAACTTCGGGCAGGCCATGGCCTTGAGTACAATTCTGATGGTCATCACCGGAGCAGGCATGCTGGGAATCGAACGCTTCCGGATCGCGGAGGTGGGGGAGTTTTAATCCCCCTCAAGCCTCCCCCCGCAGGAGGCGAAAGATCGAGGTGCTCTTGGAAGGCTTGAAGGTCGACGGCATCCGCAAATCTTTTGGGAAGACGGAGGCGCTGCGCGGCGTCTCGCTGACGGTGGCGCGCGGTGAGATTCTGGCCATCCTGGGCCCCAGCGGCTGCGGAAAATCGACCCTGCTGCACATCATCGCCGGCCTGGAAGATCCCGATTCGGGGGTGATCACATGGGATGGGCAGGAATTGGCAGGCGTTCCGCCGCATGCGCGGCGGTTCGGGCTCATGTTCCAGGAACTAGCGCTCTTTCCGCATATGGATGTGGCCTCGAACGTCGCCTTCGGCCTGCGGATGCGGCAACTCGATCCGGAAGCCATCGCCCACCGCGTGGGCCAGATGCTCGCCCTGGTGGATCTGGAGGGCTTCGGCCGCCGCGACGTGGATACCCTCTCCGGGGGGGAACGCCAGCGCGTAGCTCTGGCCCGGGCGCTGGCGCCCGAACCGCATCTCCTTATGCTCGATGAGCCCCTGGGCGCGCTGGACCGCACGCTACGCGAGCGCCTGATGCTCGACCTGCCGCGCATCCTAAATGAGATCGGCCAGACCGCGATCTATGTGACTCACGACCAGGAGGAGGCCTTCGCCATCGCCAGCAAGGTGGCCATCATGAACCAGGGCCAAGTGATCCAGGTGGGGCGACCGGAGGAGATCTACGGCCAGCCGGCTAATCTATTCGTGGCCCGATTCCTGGGCCTCACCAACATCCTGACCGCCGAGGCCATGCCCGGGGAAGATGGGAGTGTGATCGACACACCCTTCGGCGAGATCCCCTGGCCAGCCCACCTTGAAGGCAAAGTCCATCTGCTTCTACGGCCCGAAAAGGTCCGCCTCGATGGCAGCGGACCGGTGCGGCTCGAAGGCCAGGTCGTCAGCCGCTCCTTTCGCGGCAGTCTCTCGCGCCTGGTGGTGCGCGTCCAGGGACAGGAATTGACCCTCGACCTGCCGCCCTCCGCCGCCATACCCCAGCAGGGGGAAGAACTGCAGTTCAGCTTCGACCCGGGGCAGGCGTTGCAGGTGTTGCCTTGACCGCTGAAGTGACCGTCCACAAACTGAATGCATGGGGGGAGGAGG
This sequence comes from uncultured Anaerolineaceae bacterium, assembly GCA_964591485.1. Taxonomy (GTDB): domain Bacteria; phylum Chloroflexota; class Anaerolineae; order Anaerolineales; family E44-bin32; genus E44-bin32. The sequence continues at coordinate 5,649 of CAZQDE010000085.1, forward strand.
TCTGGCAGTATCCAGGCCACCTGCTGGCGCGAAACCCGGATCGTGCCTGCTTGATGGCGCGCTTCGATCTGGATCGCGTGAGCATGGGTGGGCTGACGATGGAGCGCGGGGATCGCTTCGTAGAGACCTACTATTTCGACCGCTGGTACAACATCTTCGCCATCTACGAGCCCACGGGGAATCATCTTAAGGGGTGGTATTGCAACATCGCCAGGCCAGCGCGGCTCACGGGCATGGATCTCTACGCCGAGGATCTGGCGCTCGATATCATCGTCCTTCCCACCGGCGAGGTGCAGATCCTGGACCGGGAAGAATTCGAGGCGTTGCCGCTTCCACCCGATGACAGGCAGCGGGCACTCCGGGCGCTGGACGATCTGCTGGGGATGATCAGGGCACGCCGCGGGCCCTTCGCATCCGGGTCGGGCGATTCGGACTGCGGGGAAATCCGCCCCTCCAGCCCCTGAGACCGTCCTCCTAGCTTGGGGCCCCGCGCCGGCCCCAAAGGCGCCACACGATGTAGGCCGTCACGACAACCAGGATGGATACCACCAGAACCGGGATGACCACCGCCAACACCGAGAGCGCCGCGGCGATCAGGTCCTCGGCGATGCTGACGGGCACGTTTCCGGCACCCGCGGTTGTGGCGGTCACGGCCGGACGCACAACCACCGATTTGGCTGCATGCACCGAGCCAGCGACGAATAAGCCTGCCAGGATGGCGAGCACCGGATGGATATCCGTGATCACGCCCACAGTGGCCGCAAAGGCAATGGCACCGGCGGTCGGCCGGATGAAGGTCTGCACGACATCGTTGATGTGATTAACAGCCGGGATCTTGTCGGTGAAGAACTCGATCAGCACAAGGATCGCGAGGACGCCGATAACCCAGCCGGAGGTGAGCGCCTCCCAGCGCGCGCTAAGCTGAATCCAATCCGTGAAGCGCCCGATGATAGCCAGGACGAGCAGCGGGATGAAGGCGTTCAGGCCCGCGCTGGCCGAGAGTCCAAAGGCCGCGAACACGCCCATGAGTGGATCCATTGAGGGACTCCTTACTAGAGCTGGAAACCGCTCCAGGTGCCGGTCAGGATAAACCGCAAGAGGTCCAACACACCGATTTGCAGCAAAGCTAGGCTGGCGCTCATCAGCAGCGCCGGCCACAGGTCCACCCAGCGCCTCGCTTGTCCCACCTTGCGCAGCACCTGAAGGCTGATAGGGCTATAGGCCAGCGTAAGCAGGACCAGCACGCCCAGGCTGCTCAGCAGCGCAAGAGGGTAGAGCAACAGCGGATTCTCAGTCAAGATCAGCAGATCGATGCCAGCCACAAGGGCGAGCAGCCCGCCCAATTCGCCCCACGTGCCCAGGATCGGCTCCGAGTGGGGTTCATGCCAGGCGAGCTGATTGAATGCCGGCATGATGAGCGTCATCAGTCCCACGCCGATCAGGCTTCCAGTTAGCAATCGCAGGGGGTTCAGGGGCTGATATAGCGATGGTAGGCCGGGGACAGCGGTGGCGAAGGAATTCAACCCATCCAGCGCCCAAACGGCCGCGCAGAGTCCTAACGCCATGAGGATGGCTCGCGGGGGGTGGCCAGCGGCGCGGGGTCTGCGCAGCTGGTAATAGAAACCGGACACCAGTGCACCCAGGTACATGCCGGTGCAGCGGGCGCAGAGCGGCAATGCTCGCTCTCCAAGATGGAATGAGCGCAGGTCGATGCGATGGCAGACCGCATAGCCTATCGCGTCCGCCTTGCCCAGTAGCCCGCCGGGCGTCAGAGCCAGCCATAAGCCGGTGAGGGCCAGCGCGACTACGCCGATGCCAATCTGCCAACCCCTGCCTGCGGAACGCGCCCGGTTTTGGGCTTCAGGGATGTCGGTCATGAGGGGCACATTATAGCCCAGTGGAAGCCACGCCCTTGCCCAGTTTCTTGACGCTCCCGCACGCCGCCGGTTATAATCCCGGCGCTATCCTCGGTAGCTCAATCGGCAGAGCGGGCGGCTGTTAACCGCTAGGTTGCAGGTTCGAGTCCTGCCCGAGGAGCCTCGTTAGCAAGCCCGAGAGGTGGTCCGCAACGGACCGCCTTCTTGCTCCCGGCGGGATCAAGCAATTCTCGCGGCCGCCCGCCGGTGCCGGAAGCTCCGACCTTCGAAGAGAAGATCACCCACCCGCAAAGTCCGGACCCCCTCCAAGGAGGGTACTGGTGTCCAGAGGCTCAGCCGCCTTAGGGGCTCATCCCAAACCTCGACCCTGCCTAGCCCGACCAGCCATCCACGGTCGTCCTCTAGCGCGACCAGCCTGTTAGGGTCCAGGTTCGCCGCGGGGAAGACCGCCACGGATCTCAGATCCAGGACAAGCCTGGTGGCCCCCTCGAAGGTGCACCGGAAGGCCGCTTCCCGGCCGCGGCGCCGCTCCTCGATGGATCGCCGGCGGGCCGCCATGGCGGCTTTCAGGGGGATGATCTCAGGCCAGCCTCGCTGGCGCAATGGGGTGAGGATGAACTCCAGTTCTCGAGCTTTCTCTAGAGTGATGAGGGCCGATGGGCGCAGCAGATCAATCTTGGACCACTTGAGATGCGCGCCCCCCTGACGGGGATCGATCAAGCCGGTCGTATCGTAAAGGATCGTCTCTGCGCCTGCTTCCCGTGCCGCCTGGACAAGCTTCGCCGCACCCACCAGCAAGGGCAGCATATGACCAGCCGGCGTCACATCACCCACGAAAACGCGCCGACAAAGTGCCTTCCCTGAGATCCGCATTTCAAGCGTCATCGTTGTCGGAGGGCCAAGCCGAGCCTGCCCGGGGTCACCATCCAATCGAGCCAAGGCATGGCCGGCTTCAGCCCATCGTTTTGCCAGATGGCTGACGAGCGTCGACTTCCCCACATCGGTCGCTCCGAGCACCATCACCAAGCCCGGGAGGGGCCGGGCTTCGAGAGCGTGCCAACTTGTGGGTATTTCGATGGGTTCTTCACGTGTTGCTGACATCCAGGAAGGTCCCTCGCTGCTCACATAAGATACCACCGGCCACCTGTCTGAGTGGCGTGACTTCTACCCACATTGGAGGCCAGCCTTGCCCTCT
>CAZQDE010000086.1:0-8718 GCA_964591485.1 uncultured Anaerolineaceae bacterium
GATACGCTCTTCTCGATTGCGGAGAAGTTTGATGTGGATGTTGTGCTGCTCATGGCGGCCAACGATATCACTGACCCCGATCAGCTCTTTGTGAACGTGGAGCTGATCATTCCGCAACCTGACTTCACGCCGCCCACGAAGACGCCCCTACCCGAGAATCTTCTGCCGGGTCAGGAAATCGAATACGTCGTGGAGCCTGGCGACACGCTCGAAACCATCGCGGCCCAGTTCAATAGTACGGCCGAAGCGATCGCTGAACGAAACGAGATCGATGACCCGAATGCGATTGGCGTGGGCCAGATCCTGATCGTGCCCGTGAACATTGCCACACCCACGCCGACCTTCACGCCGCGAGCGGGCGGGGAAGCCACGGCGACGCCCACGCCGTAGACACCGCCGCACGAAAATCCAGCGCCCCGGCCCCGGCCGGGGCGCAGTTCATCTTTCCCTCCAATCCAGTCTCCTCCAGGAAAGCTACGTTTTCTTCGCCAGTGCCAGCCGTATCTCCTCCTGGACTCGATCGTCGGGCTCGTCTTCCAGGGCCTGCCGGAGTTCCTGCCGCGCTTGGCTCATCTCCCCCAGTGCCCAGGCGGCGTGAGCCCGAACGAGCGGCTCCGGGTCGGCTGTGAGTAAATGGATCAGTTGTGGCAAATGCTTGGGATCGCGCAGATTGCCCGCGGCGATGGCGGCATTGCGGACCAGGCCTCGCCTGCGGGGACGCTCCAAAGGGCTGTTGCGGAGCGGAGCTCTCCAGGAGCCTGCTCGCAGCGCAAGAAAACCCGCCAGGGCGGGAGGGTCCAGGAAGGGGCGCGGCTGCCAGGCAGGATCGGCGGATGGCCTGGAGAACCGCTGGTTCCAGGGGCAAACCTGCTGACAGATGTCGCAGCCGAAGACCCATTGGCTCACTTTGGCCCTCAGCTCAATGGGAATAGCTCCCTTCTCCTCGATCGTAAGATACGAGAGGCAGCGCCTGGCATCGAGCGTCCGGTTGGGCAAAATGCAGGCAGTGGGGCAGGCCTCGATGCAGCGGGTGCAGGATCCGCAGCGGTCAGCTTCGAAAGGCTGATCAGGGGGAAGCTCCAGGCCGAGCAAGACCTCGGCCAAAAGGTAATAGGATCCGCCCTGCGGATGGATCAGGCAGGTATTCTTTCCTATCCACCCGAGCCCGGCGCGTTGTGCCAATTCGCGCTCCAGGAGCGCACCTGTATCGGTGTAGATCTTATGCGGCACTGGGTGCCCGACGGTCTGCTCGATCCATGTGACCAGGCGCTGCAAGCGGGCCGGGAGGATGTGATGGTAGTCATCGCCTAGCGCATAGGCAGCCACCCGGGCGTCGCCGGCAACCACGCCGGGTCCGTAGTTGACGGCGGCGACGAGGATTGAGCGGCACTCAGGGAGGATTTGGCGCGGGTCGGCGCGGCGTGAGCGCGCTCGCGCAGTTGCGAGATAGCTCATCCCGGCGTGATAGCCGGCGGCGAGCCAACGCTGGTAGACATCGAGGTGGCCCGGCGGCTCGGGGCTGGTGATCCCCACCAGGTCGAATCCCAGCCGCCGGGCCTCCTGCTTGATGCGTGCGCCCAGGTCGCGGGAATCCTGAGATTCGGGGGGGTCATTCGATCGGTTGGACATGCAGGGATTATAGCCGCCGCAGGCAAGGTGCAACGAAGCGCCCCGCAGGGCAGGTGGGGCGCTTCGGATTGGGAGCGTAATCGGGCTATCTACTTGCCGTTGAGATATTCCCCGATGGAGCGGGCGGCGCGCCTTCCGGCGGCCATGGCGCTGACAACAAGGTTAGGGCCCGTGACAGCATCTCCGCCGGCGAAGACGCCCTCGCGGGAGGTAGTTCCGGTTTCGGGATCGACTTCGATCAAGCCCCACTTGTGGGTCTTGAGGCCGGGGGTCGTCTCCCCGATGGTGGGGTCAGGCCAATAGCCCAGGGCCAGGATGACGGTGTCAGCCTCGACCGTAAAATTCGAGCCTTCGATCGGGACCGGCCGCCGCCGGCCGCTCTCATCTGGCTCCCCCAGTTCACATTGCAGGCATTCCACCGCGTTCACGCGCCCATCTGGGCCGGCGATGAAGCGCACGGGCTGTGTGAGGAAACGGAACTGGGCGCCCTCCTCGCGGGCCAACTCGCGGTCCTTTTCGCCTCCCGGCATCTCGGCCTCGGTCCGGCGATAGAGGCACACGACATCTTTCGCACCCAGCCGCAAGGCACTGCGCAGGCAATCGGAGGCCGTATCCCCGCCCCCGACGACGGCGACGCGCTCCCCGATTTCAGGCTTGCCTTGGAGATCAGGGGGCAGCAGAGCAGGATCGACGTTGGCGCGCACCAGGAATTCGGTCGCCTGGTAGACGCCGGGCAGGTCGACACCGGGGACATCCATCTTGGCATCCACGCCGGTGCCCACACCTACAAAAACGGCATGGAAGCCCTCACCGAAAAGATCGTCGATGGTCTTGTCCTTGCCGATGCGGGTGTTGAGCACGAATTGCACGCCGCCTTGCTCCAGGTCGCCGATCACGGCCCGTACGACGTCTTTGGGCAGCTTGAAGTTGGGAATGCCGTACACCAGAAGCCCACCTGGCGCGGGCATGGCCTCGAAGATTGTTACGTCATGCCCCTGGCGCACGAGCTGCTCGGCGCATGCCAGGCCAGAGGGGCCCGAGCCGACGATGGCCACGCGCTTGCCGGTGGCCGGACCGACGGGGATGCGCACTTCGCCGTGTGCTCGCTGATAATCGGCAACAAAAGCCTCCAGCGCGCCGGTGGTCACGGGCTCGCCGCGCTTGTTGCGCACGCATGCGCCCTGGCACAGCTTCTCATGAGGGCAAACTCGCCCGCAAATCTCCGGCATGGTGCTGGTCTGGCGGTAGATCTCAGCGGCACCGATGAAATCCCCTTGTTCGATGAGCCAGAGGGCCTCGGGGATGTGGTTGTGGGCCTCGCAGGCCTCCACACAGGCCGAAGGATCCGGGCAGTGGATGCAGCGCTCGGCTGCCCGCATGGCCTCCTCGGGTGTGAGTGGGATGAAGGTGGGCTCGAAGTCCTTCACGCGCTCCTCGGGCGGCCTTGCCCGCTGGGGCTCGTAAGGTATCTTCATGCGGGCCTTGCGGTCGATTTGAATCTCGGTGTCGGCGGTCATTGAATAGCTCCAAGAATCCCATCCGGTCGGCTGAGGCGCCTTGATGATACAGACCAAAGTGGTCAGATATTAGTCTCGAAAGTCACACCAGGGCGTGATAGTTGTCACAAACCCCATGGTGAATCCGGCGCATCGGTTACAATGTATGCCGGCTGTAAGAACAACACGCTTCGGATTGTGGTTAACTCTTACCTAATTGGAGGATGACGGAATATGAGGCGTTGGATTTGGATCGGAGTGGCCGCGGCCATCCTTGCGGCAGCGTTTTTCGGCCTGCGCTTTCGGAGTACCGTGAGCGCAGAGAGGGCCCTCGAGGATCTGCAAACAGTGCCCGTGACGCGAGGTGCGTTGTCAGCCACTGTGGGCGCCACCGGCACTGTCCGAGCCAACCAATCGGCGCAATTGGTCTTCCAAACCACAGGCATCGTCGAAGATGTCTTTGTGGCTCTCGGCGACTCTGTGGCTAGGGATGCCATTCTGGCGACACTTGAATCGACCTCGCTGCCCTCCCAGGTGCTCCTGGCCCAGGCCGATCTGGTGACGGCCGAGAAGGCGCTGGAGGATCTGCAGGATTATGAGAAGGAGAAGGCCGCCGCGCAACTGGAACTGGCGCAGGCCCAGGATGCGCTGGAGGACGCCATCTACAAGCGTAACGTCCGCCAGCAAGGCCGGCGGGCCAGCGAGGATACGATCAATGCCGCCCGTGCCAACCTGGTGCTGGCGGAGAAGAAAGTCGAGGATGCCGATGCGGCCTTCCGACGTGTGAAGGGGAGGCCCGAGGACGATCCGCAACGAGCCGCAGCCTTGCTCGCTCTGGCCAATGCACGCAAGGAGCGCGATTCTGCGTTACGGAATTTGAATTGGTATCTGGGGTACCCCTCGGAGACGGAGCAAGCGCTCCTGGACGCTGAGGTGGCGCTGGCAGAGGCCCGGCTCGAAGATGCCAAGAGAGAGTGGGAGCGCATGAAGGACGGCCCAGACGCGGATGAGATCGCCGCTGCACAGGCGCGCGTGGATGCCGCCCGCGCCACGCTGGAGATGGCCCATGTCCGCGCGCCCTTCAGTGGAGCAATCACCGCTGTGCATGTGATGCCCGGTGACCGCGTCTCGGCTGGTTCTGCAGCCTTTGGGTTGGCCGACCTATCGCGGTTGCTGGTGGATGTGGAACTGTCCGAAGTCGACGTGAACCGTGTGCGCATAGGGCAGCCCGTCGAGCTTACCTTTGACGCCGTGCCGAACAAAGTCTATCAGGGGGAAGTGGCCGAAATCGGCCTGGTCGGGATGGCAGCGCAGGGCGTGGTGAACTTCCCTGTGACGGTGCAGATCCTGGATGCAGATGAGCTTGTGCGACCTGGTATGACGGCGGCGGTGAATATCGTCGCTGAGGAGGTTAAGGAGGCGCTGCAAGTCCCCAACCGCGCGGTGAGATTGCGCGATGGGCAACGGGTAGTCTACGTGTTGCGCCAGGGAGAACTCAAGCCAGTGAACGTCGTGTTGGGGGTCTCCTCTGAGACCTATAGCCAGGTGCTTGAAGGGGATCTCGAAGTAGGCGATCTGGTGGTCCTGAATCCGCCGATGGAGTTCGAGCAGGGCGGTGGCCCACCATTCTTCGGGGGCGGACAATGACCGACTGGGTCATCGAGGCCCGCGGCCTGACAAAGGTCTACAAGATGGGGGAGGTGGAGGTGCATGCTCTCCGGGGCGTGAGTCTGAACATCGCCCGGGGGGAGGTGATCTCCATCATGGGGCCTTCTGGCTCGGGCAAGTCCACCCTGATGAACATCTTGGGCTGCTTGGACCGGCCCACCTCCGGCAGCTACTGTTTGGACGGCGAGCAAGTGGCCGATCTTAAGGATGACCAGCTTGCGGAAATCCGGAACCGCAAGGTGGGGTTCGTCTTTCAAAGTTTCAACCTCCTCGGACGCCAAACGGCGTTGAGCAACGTGGAACTGCCCATGCGCTATGCCGGGATCGCCAATGGGCGGCGCAAGCGCGCCATCGAGGCGCTGGAAGCCGTGGGTTTGGGAGACCGGCTCTATCACCGGCCGAATGAACTCTCCGGCGGTCAGCAGCAGAGAGTCGCCATTGCCAGGGCGCTGGTCAATAACCCTGCGATCATTCTGGCGGATGAGCCCACCGGCAACCTGGATTCCAAGTCGGGCGAAGAAGTGATGCGAATCTTGCTGAATCTAAACGAGGAATTCGGCACGACACTGATCTTCGTCACCCATGACCCGGAAATCGCCGCCATGACGCAACGGGTTGTGCGCTTGCGGGACGGGCTGGTCGTGGCTGAGGATGGGTAGGCACGACGATAATGCGGCTGTGAGCCCGTCGGAGGACTGTGGGTACACTGGAGGCTAAGAACAAGCAACATGCAACTCTGGCAAAACTTCATCGAGGCGCTTGATAGCCTCTCAAGCAACAAAGTTCGCTCTGCGCTGACCGTGCTGGGCATTGTGATTGGCGTGGGAGCGGTGATCGCCATGCTCTCTATCGGGCGCGGCGCGCAGGACACAATCACCGGTTCGATCAGCGGCATCGGCACGAATCTGCTGTTCATCATCCGAGGCGGAAACGAGGAGGTGCGCAATCCTGAGCCCCTGACTTTGAGGGACGCCGAGGCCATGCGTGATCCCTTCGCCGCACCCTCCGTTATCGGCGTGGCCCCAATCCTGTCGGGAAATGTGGAGCTATCCTATTCCGGCGAGAGCCTGATAACGCAGGGGATGGGAGTGACCCCGGACTACGAATCGGTGCGCAACGTTGAGATAATGGAGGGGGAGTTTATCGGTGAGGTGCACATGCTGGGGCGCTCCGCAGTGGTGGTATTGGGCCCGGATGCGGCCGAGAGCCTCTTCGGACGATCGCAGGGCGTGGTGGGGGAGACCATCCGCATTGAGGGCCAACCCTTTCGGGTCCTGGGCGTGACCGCCCCGGTGGGTGGCTCAGGGTTCAGCAATCCCGATGAGCAAATCTACGTACCGATGACCACGGCCCAAGCGCGACTGTTCCGTCGTTCGCGGGACTCCGTGGATATGATCATCGTTCAGGCCATCAGCGCCGAGGCGGTGCCCGCGGCGAGCGAGGAGATCGCCGGCATTCTTCGCACCCGTCACCGTACGCCGATCGGCGAGGACGACTTCACCATCTTCACTCAGCAGGATTTCCTCGATACGGCCAGAACAATCACCAATGTGCTGACAATCTTCTTGGGCGGAATTGCGGCCATCTCCTTGCTCGTGGGCGGCATCGGGATCATGAACATCATGCTGGTCTCCGTGACCGAACGCACCCGCGAGATCGGCCTGCGGAAGGCGGTTGGCGCCCGGAAGAGCGATATCCTGCTCCAGTTCCTGACCGAGTCGGCTTTGCTCAGTCTGATGGGGGGGCTGATCGGCATAGCCCTGGGGTGGGGGTTGTCGGAGCTGGTGCGGGTGATCGCGGCCGCTTCAGATGCAGACCTGGTCCCGCGCGTGGGGCTGGACTCCGTGCTCCTGGCCACACTCTTCTCCGCGGCGGTGGGTCTCTTCTTTGGTCTCTATCCGGCCAAGCGCGCCGCCGATCTGGAGCCAGTGGAGGCTCTGCGCTACGAGTGAGAGAGCGCCGGCTGCAGCTGCTTGGCGTGCGAAGGCTGCCCGTGCTCAGCCTACAATGCTGTATTCGTACTGGCCTCTCACAGGCTTGTCTTCCGCGTAGCGACTCAGCCGGAAGAGGCGCCGGTCGAACTCCGGATCCTCCTCGCCAAGCATCATTGCCGCCGCCATCCGGCCGACAGCAGGCCCAAGTTTGAATCCGTGGCCGCTGAATCCCGCGCAAATGAAGAGGCCGCTTCCGGGGACGAGTTCATCCATGATTGGATGCCAGTCCGGAGTGATGGCGTAGAGGCCCGCGAATCCGCCGGTGAAATCGGCCTCGGACATCGCAGGAAAGCGCCGCACAGGCCTTTCGCCTGTGTCAGCCGCAAAGTCCACATCCACCCGCTCGTTGTAGGCATCGGGGTCCACGATGGCATGGGCCTCCTCAGGATCGATCAGGCCCACGAGCGTCTGCTCGCCCGTCTCGGCGCGCCAGTAGACGGCGTTGACGAAGTCGGCCACCACGGGGTGCTCTAGGCCGGGCAGAGGGCGGCGGAAGAGTGTCACTTGAACCCGACAGGGGTCGATAGGCACCTCCACGCCGGCCAGGGCGGCGACACGCGCACCCCACGGTCCGGCGCTATTGAGAACGAGCGGAGCAGCGAAGGCCCCCCCCGGGGCGTATCGACGCCGACCACCTTGCTGGAATCGAGGCGAATGGCCGTCGCCGGGTTGTTCTGGAAAAGGTGGACGCCCAGGCGGCGGGCAGCCTGCACATAGCTGTTCAAGGTCAGATTGGGATCTGCGTGACCAGAGAGCGGCTCGTAGGCTGCCGCCACCAGATCCTGTGTCTCAAGGAAGGGCCAGCGCTCGCGAACCTCCTCGACGCTGAGCAGCTCGGTTTCGATGCCCACCCGCCGCTGCATTGCCACGTTGGCCTTTAGTCCCTCGAGATCCTCCCCGCGGGTGAGCACCAAGAAGCCGGTCTGGACGAAGCCGCTCTCCCCGCCCACGCGCTCCTTGAACTCGCGAAACACGCCCAGGCTGTGATGGGCCATGCAGGCGGTGACTTCATTCGAGTAGTGCTGGCGGATGATGGCGGAGGATTTTCCGGTTGAGCCTGCGCCAATCGAGCCTTTCTCGAGCAGAGCTATGCGCAAACCCCGTTGAGCCAGCTGATAGGCCGTGCTGGCACCCGTGATCCCTGCTCCGATGATGATGGCATCGAAGGTCTCTGCCATAGTGTTCTCGCCTGCCGCGACAGGTTGCCATGATATCCCGAGCGGTGCAGGGAGAAAAGCTGCGCCAGGGCGGCGGCTTCAGGCTGTGGTCGATTCACGCTCGCGCGCCAGGTGCGTCTGGAGAAATTGTCCCGTGTAGGATCGAGGGTTCTGGCAGATATCTTCAGGCGTGCCTTCGGCGATGACCTCCCCGCCGAGATCGCCGCCCTCCGGCCCCAGATCGATAATCCAATCGGCAACCTTGATGATGTCCGGGTGGTGCTCGATGATGAGCACCGTATTATCCTGTTCTACAAGCTGCTGCAGGACGTTGATGAGCTTGTGGACATCGGCGGCGTGCAGTCCGACGGAAGGCTCGTCGAGGACGTAGAGGGTGTGGCCGTTGCCGCGGCGGGAAAGCTCGCGTGAGAGCTTCACGCGCTGCGCCTCTCCGCCTGAAAGTGTGGGGGCCGGCTGCCCGATCTTGAGGTAGCCCAGGCCCACATCCTGGAGGGTCTTTAGCCGCCGTAGCATGGCAGGGAAAGCGCCGAAGAATTCGGCCGCTTCATCGATGGTGGTGTCGAGCACATCCGCAATGGTCTTGCCCTTGAAGCGTACCTGGAGCGTCTCACGGTTGAAGCGGGCCCCATGGCAGACCTCGCAGGGGACGTAGATATCTGGGAGGAATTGCATTTCGATCCGCAGCTGACCCTGTCCCTGGCAGGCTTCGCAGCGCCCGCCGCGAACGTTGAAGGAGAAGCGGCCGGGCTTGTA
>CAZQDE010000087.1:0-8656 GCA_964591485.1 uncultured Anaerolineaceae bacterium
AAGATGAGCCCCGAGATCCGAAAACCATGCGCACATCCGGCCACCAGCTCCCACGGAAGGTATCAGGCACTCCTGCGGGCTTCTTGCCTTGGTCGCTAAGTGCCTATTTGCCATCGAACTCGCCATCTGGGTGCGCCTGATCGGCGATCTCCTCGCTGACGCCAACCCTGTTCCGCCCCGATTCTTTTGCTTGGTAGAGAGACCTGTCGACTTTCTCGATGAGGTCTTGGGGATCCAAGGGTTCCTGGTTGAATCCGGCCACTCCAATGCTCACAGTGACACGGACCGTGCCCTGATCTCTACCCTCAGCCGAATTGATTGGGATTTCAAATTGCTCCACGATCCGGCGCAGGCGCTCTGCCACAACTGCAGCCGCATGAATCTTGGTATTGGGCAAGAGAACCAGGATCTCTTCCCCACCATACCTTGCGACAATATCCGATTCCCTCAGCGAACTGACGACGAGCTTACCAAGTTCCTGAAGAACGAGATCTCCAACAAGATGTCCATGAGTGTCGTTAACTCGCTTGAAATGGTCGATATCGAGCAACAGCATAGAGAGCGGCAAGCCATATCTCTTGCACCTCGACACTTCCTCCCTTAGCCGCCGCTCCAGGTATCGGCGGTTGTATATACCCATCAGGGGATCAGTTATTGTCTCCTCTTGAAGCGTACGGACTTGCATGATCTGATCAGCCGTATTCAATGCCAGCGAGCAAACCATAAGCACGAACAGCGCTCCGAAGAAGAACACCGCCGGAGTAACAAGATCGCTAAGGCTTGTCTGGGCATTCCAGTTAAGGGCCACGTAGGCTATGTACCCGGAGAGAAAGGAAAGGATCAGTAATGCCAAGAATCCCCATTGCGAACGCAGGGAGCCAGCGGATATTCTCTGAAACAGCCTCCCGGTGGGCACCATGGCGACGGCAAGCAAGATGGCCCCTGCGATCGCAAGCCCGTTCGCTATGAAAGGTATCAGATCTTGCATCACAGATCCTTTCTTGGTCCAGGGCCTTCCCACTGCCACAGCCGGGCCTATCTCGTCGATCCGCTGCCAGTGCGCCCCAGCTCGCGATATAAGATCGCAATGCAGGCCAAGTGAGATCGCCCTATTATCGAGGGCCATTCGCTTGGATGCAAGCAATATCCGTTGGAGCCTGGGCAAAGCACAGATAATCCAGGAATAGGTTTAGACACTGACCCTCCATTCCATCGATTCAAAGGCCCGGCTCACTAGCCAATATCGGGCCCACCGGGTTGAACTCAATCAAAGGAACCAGCCAATATGCCAGCTGTTGGCTATATGACCCCGACAGGGGAAGCGATCCGGCCATAGTCTTCAGGCGTAGATTTCCTCAGCGAGGATGACGGCGAAAGCCGCTTGCGTGCCGCGTATGGCGAGGAGAAATTCTCTCGTCTGGCCGCGCTGACGGCCAAATATGATCCGCAGAATCTGTTCCGAACGAACAAGAACATCAACCCAAACATCCATGCACCTGGCTTCGCAACGCGAATCATGGGCCGCCAGTACCCGCGATACAGTTTCAGCGGTCCTTTGGTTTCCCCCAGGCAGAATGTCTGGAGGCAATATGAAGCCATTGCAGCGTGGGTGTGAGGATCAGGTCTTATTCGCTGGCCTTCCCTGGAAGACCCTTGGCTGGCTTTGCCTTGCTCCCTGCCAGGAGATAAAGCACTGCGGGCGGGGCGAGGAATAGCCAGGCGATGAGGAACTCGACCATCCAGCCCCCCTTGATCAGGACCCAGGCCAGCTCCCTCAGGAATATCGAGGCCAGCGTTATCACGGCCCCCTGAAGCTCCCACCGCCAGGCGATAAGCAATCCCAGCACGGCTACGCCCCAAAAACCAATCAAGAGCCAATCCTCCGCTGGGACGGGTTCGGTTGCATAGGGATCCGGCGAGAGGATCATGAAAACCACGAAGCCTGCCACCAGCAGGCTCCATCCCCGCGCGATCCAGCGGATGGCCCTTGATGCGCGCGTCCCGAGCAATCCTTGTCCCATAGCACCTCCCGCGTGCGACACATTCAGGCGCAGCTCGAGCCGCGCTCAATCCGCCAAATGCCTTCCACAGGGATTATGCATCCATGCTTGGATTCATGCTTCAAAGCGCAGCTTGCCTCTCTGTTTGACGAAGTCTGGTGAAGGGGGCCGCTGGCACGGCGCTCTAAGCCCCATGCGACCAAAGCTGCACTTCAACTGAGAAACGGTGGCCGGCCGCCGATCAGACAGCGGCCCCATGCCAGGGCTGTCGTCGGTTGCAGGTATTTTGCCCACGATTTACGACATCCCATTTCCCATCAAGGCGGTGAGGGAGAACCAAGGAGGGTCCGCTACCGTCGGGACAGGCCGAATGCAGTGGCTGCTTACCGGGCCATGTGTGCGCGCTGGGCCTGAGCCGTGCTCAGCGCCAGGCCAAAGCCCATCCCACCAGTGCTGCAAGGCCAAAACCCAAGAGCATCACCCCCGCGACTCGTTGTGCCCATCGCAGAGGGGCATCCCCTAGCCGATCGCGCAGCAGCGCCACCGCGCTGCTCAGAAACAGCCACCAGGCTGAAGAGCCCAGAAAGACACCCAAGACCAATGAGAATGCGCTGCCATAACCGCCACTCTTGGCAGATAGGCCCAACCCGGCGAAGACGGCCAGAAACGAGAAGATGGTCAGCGGGTTGCTAAGTGTAAGAATGAAGGTCGAAGCGAAATCCGACATGGCCCTGGATCTATCCACCCCGACAGGAACAGCCGTTGGCAAACGACTGAGCGTCCGCAACCCCAGATAGCAGAGGAAGATGCCACCCACGAGTTGCAGCCACGTCTGCTGGTGGACGAGCCAATCCGTCAGAAGTGTTAATCCATAGGCGGCGATGACGCCGTAGACCGCATCTGCCGAGGCCGCCCCGAGGCCCGTCGCCAACCCCGCAAGCCGGCCCCTTGCCAACGTGCGACGGATACACAGCACCCCAATCGGTCCAACGGGTACCGCAATGGCAAAGCCGACAAGCAGCCCACGAATTAGGTATCCCATGCGAACGGCCTCCGGCAAGATCGCACCCATTCTGTTGGGATGAACAGGCTCCAGACCTGCCGATCCCATCATCGGCACCCAGGATTTCCCCGGCTAAGGCATTACCGATCGGCTCCCAGGAACCAGCTCCGATTCTTGATGATCAGAGCGACGGGCGCCAGCGTGAGAGCCAAGACGAGCAGGTCGATCAGGCCAAAGTCGTCCGTGACCGTCAGGACTGCGATCAACAGCAAGAGCGCCAGAGCGCCGTAGTATGCCACCCGCCTCCTGCGCCGCAACATCCAGCTCAAGCCAAGAAGCGCCATGCCTGCCAGAGCGGCCAGGGCTGCCATAGCCGCCTGCACCCGAAGATCGGCGGGTAAGGCGCGATGCCTGCCCGATAGGACAACCAAGGAGAATCCCAGCCAGAGAATACCATTCGCAACCAAGAGCGGCCACAATACGCGCAAGCCCAAAGGATTCCTCTCCATGACCATGCCCCTCCAATCGGGCCTTTGCATGCCCGAACTCATGAAGCCTCCGCACGACCCATCGCCCCACCCCCGACGGTTCTTCCAATTCTCTCCGGCCATCGACACTTGCTGAACCACGAGGGCCTCTGGTTCGACCGCGGCGATCTCCCTCACGCAGGCTTGGGATCCAGCTGAGGTGTGATGGCCTGCCAGCAGATATGGCAGCATGACGAGCGTCCGGACCCTGCCCAGGGTCCATCTTACGGGCAGCCGTGAATGTCAGGGCAAGTTGCATCCCGCAGGGCGCAGATTGCATGGGCGGAGTGGTCGCTCGGGCTAGCGAACCCGGTCTGCCACAAGGTTTGGGTTAGCCGGATCCACCTCTCCTTCCGGACCGCCGAGAGCGTGGACGGATTCCGGCATGAGCCAAGCTTTCAAATGCGCCCAGATCGGCCCTGGATTCTATCCACGTCCGCATCTCCTCTTCCAGCGCAGCGAGCTTAACCTTCCCAGCCAATTGCCACACTTCTCGCGCAGCCGCCGAATCCCACGTCTCGATGATGAGATATCTGCGCCATTCCCGGCGATCACGCAGGAGAATCAGGCCATGAAAGCCCTCAGCGTGGTGCAGGAGGCCTTGAGGCGCGCCTCCCTGCGCATGGGCAAGTTAAAACTGGCTTCGCCATCACGCCTTGACCGTCACGAGCTGGATCCCATCGATCATGAGCCCTTGAACCTCACCAGCCGGCCCTCAACCCGGACCAGCTAATCGGCTGGCTTCACCCAGCCACTCAGCAAGAGTGTGACCGGTCGGTCCCGGTCCACCGGGATCCCGAGTTGAGCCGTGTCGATCAACTCCTGCACTTCCCCCGTGGCGCTATCAACGATTTTCAGGCGCCCAATCAGGTCCGTGCCATAGACATCATAGGCCAGCCGAGACCCATCCGACGACCATGCAATCCCTACAATCTTGCTTTGGGGTTCGGATACCATCGTCTCCAGCCGGGAAACATCCCGGTCGCGAAGATCGATTTGCGCGTCCAGATACTCCGGATAACACCCGCCGCGGTCTTGCACCGCTAGCGCGAAGGCTGAGCCATCTGGCCGCCAGGCCAGATCCGTCACCGATCCGGGCAGGTCTTCATAGGTCTGAAGCAGATTGCTTTCGAAGTCGAAGATCCACAATCGATACGACCCTGCCGGCGAGCATGGATTCGACATGTCGGCGACCAGCACATCCTTGACAGCCACAATGCGGGCCTCTTCCGGGGATATCGAGAATTGGGCATAATTCGTGTCCATGCCGGTGGGGAAGAATGAATCCCAATCGAGCGAGTCCCATGGGAATTCTGGATGCCGCTCCTCGAAATCGACGACCGCCCCTGAATTCAAATCGATCTCCAGCAATCGGAAGCCCTGGGGTTCCCGTGCTAGTGTAAAGAAGACATCCCCGGCCGCGGAGAAGTCGCCCAAGCTGCGGAAGAGCTGCCGGTTATAGCGGCCCTCTAACAGAGTCCTCTTCTCCCCGTTTGAAAGGTCCAGAACCACGAGGCTCGAGTCGCTCAGGAAGGTGTTGAACTTCCCCTCCAACAGGCCACCCGTCGGATCCGGCCCACCGCTCCGGCTCAAATCCGTGAGCGGATAGAGCAGGAAACGCCCATCTGGCGAAACCGCAACATCACCTGGAAAACCTGCTTCGGAAGGAGCGGCGACGACTTCTGCATCCCCGCCCGCGAACGCCGCGCCCCAGAGAGTCTGTCCGGGCACATCCCAATCCGGCACCGGCATCCCCATGTAATCTTTGACCGGTTGCTCAGGCGCACTAATATAGAAATAGCGGTCCAACGTTGCGGCCGTCACGGGGCTCACCATATAGTCCCGCACCGGTAGCGCCCGTTCCTGTCCGCTTTCCGGCCAGACCACCCCGGCACCCTCGAAGCGCAAGAAGCCCATCGTTGAGCACTCTAGGCCGGGGATCTCCATCGCCAGCACGGCATTCTCCGCCAGGTTATAGAGCACCGCCGATCCTCCGTCGGCGGAGGAGATTGGCCCAGTTCCTCCCTCCGTTTCCTCAAGCTCCTCGCCTATGCCTTGGGCAACCTGGTCATCGCCACAGCCTGCGCCCACGCAGGGCGTGCCGATCCCTGGGCCGCTGGCGCCGGACTCAGGACTCTGGCTGGCTTGCCGCATTGCAGATCCTAGATTGCATGCAAGCGAAGCGACCAGCAGCAAGGTGAGAACGAAGGCAGTCCGTTTCACGGCAGCATCCTCCTTCGATCGACTCCGTACAACAATGGAAATGTGACTTTGCTCATGGTACTGCGAAGGTGGCAAACGGAAAAGGCCCACACTCCTGGGGCCAGCTATCCATTGGGAGCAACAGCCCGCGCAGGGTTGCTGGGCGGGCCTCTTCCTGCTGAGATCTCAGTGCGTCCAGAGACACACCCGGTTGACAAGCGCGCCCGCCATGAAGATGAGTATACCCACAAGCACCGCAACCCGATTGGCCCCTGCCAAACCTGGCCGTGCCAGAGGATTCTGTAGGAACGCGGCTAAGGCGCTATTCCCCCTCCTTAGGCACAACGAAGAGCAGGTAGAGCCCCACAAGGACTGCAATTGCGCTCGCGGCCGACAAGGGCCACGCAACCGAGCGACCACATGCGAGCGCCACGATGGAGATGATGAGCAGCCCGGCCACCCCGAGGCCGGTCAGTATCCGCCCGGCGAGCCGGAATCGAATGGGCACAAAGCCCGAAGGTTGTCGCATCCAGATTGCCTCCCCGTCCCCTCCCACGGTCAGCTCATGGGAAGAGACCTCCTTCCGCAGACGTAGGCACGCGGCACCACTGCTTCGCTCGATCAACAAGGGCTTCTTTCACGATGATGGCTACGACCCCATACTCCACCAGGTGAGGATGTTCCGCCGGGATGGCCATCCGGGTAAACACGAGCAGATAGGTTGCCGCACTTCCCTGGCCGATGATGGCCTTAACCGCGCCGAGCCGAGTTCTCGACCCTCTATAGTAGTGATCACGAGTACCAGGGCTGCCCCAACTAGAGACAGGTCCAGACCCAGCCCGCTATCCCCCTACGTCGCAGCCAGCTCCCGCGCCAGGCAAAGCGTTGAATAGATCGCGGCGATAACCACAAGCACCGCTGCCGCTTTAAGGAGAAGACTGACAAAGCGCCCGTTGTGACGCATGCAAGCGACCTCACCACCTCACCTTGCCTGAGAAGACAGGATGCTACGCGCAGCCGATCTTCTTGAGTTCCATTCTCCCGTTAACCGGTCTCTATTAGTAATCCAATGACAGGGAAGTCCTCGAGCAGGTCCGCTCCGTGAGGAGCTTCGGACAGCGCGGCGGTCAGGTCGGCGCCTGCGGTGTGGAGCGCCTGATGCCTGCCATGCTGCCACAAGAAGCTTCGTGTGACGTCATACACCCTCCCCTCGAAGGCGATGTAGGCCGGTGCTCCGTTCTCACCGTTATAGCCGCGAAGTTCCTCTTCCGTGAAGCAGCGTTTGCCCATCGGTACTGGCCATCAATTTGAGCCTGTCACGAGGGAGGTCCGCATAGTTACGGACCTCCCTCCCCCGCTTACGTCTTACCTCAGGAACTTGGATACGAAGGGCGAGGTCTCACCACGCCGCATGAAGTGACCCGAAGGTCCCTCGCCCAGGAATTCGGAGAACCACGACTCGTGCTCGATCTCTTCGTTGAGGATCGCCAACGCGAGATCATAGGTCCGGTGATCCTTTCCGGCGGTCATATTGCAGATATAGGTGTAGCCCCGCACAGCACAGCGCTCGGCCTCGACCAAGACGTTCAACATGGAGGTGACATTCGTCGGATCCGCAGGCAGGCTGGCGGGCGGGCAGGCCGAGGCGTCATGGAAGGTCTTCATGTCATCCGGCAACTTGCCGCCCAATTCGTAGATGCGCGGGACCAGCGCTTCGAAGTGATTGCGGTCTTCCACACGCGCCACCTCCGCGATCTCTTTGATGCCCTCGCCATCCATCCCGATCAAGTTCACCCGCAGGATCGTGTAATAGTAATAGGTGGTGAGCTCCGCCGCGGCGTTCTTAACCAGCAGCTCTACCAGATGGTCGATGTCTACCCCGGCTTTCTCCACCATCTCCCGTGCTACCCTGGCCATGATATGCCTCCCTCCTTCAAGGCGTTGGATCGATCTCTTCTCGATACTCAGTAGGCTCCCCAATATGAATCCAATCGGCTCAAGCTTCTCACCTCCTTACAAGCAAACGTGGCGCCCTAGGCATCAGGACCTGCGGGGATGCCGCCATACGGCCCCAAGGGCCGCTTGCGCCGCTCCTCACCAGAACTCCTATCCCCATCCAGGTCAGCCGTGGGACATGCCGCGCGAAGTGTGCTCCAAAACGCATCCATCCTCACGAGCCGTTGCACAGCTGCAGCCCTGCGATTCTGCCAATTTCCCAATGAAAACAGCTTTGCGGCCAATTGCTCATGAGCCTAATCTCTTCCGCATCTTACGACTTAGGGTCCCATAGCCAAGCTTCTGGTAGAAGGCCATGGCAGCCTTGTTGAACTCATACACGTTCAGCTCGATGGAAGTCGCAGCGTTTGAGATCGCCCAATCCTGCACCGCACCCATCAATCTCCGCCCTATTCCGCGATTCCGGAACTCTGACTTTACGGCAATGCCCTCAACCACGGCATGACGCTGGGGGAAGAAAATCGGCAAGGCGGGCTCATCGCGGATTACTGCGTGAACAAAGCCCACGATTCTCCCACCTACTTCTGCAACAAATAGGCCCACGCCATCATCGCGGATCAACCCCCGAAAGTAGTCACGCGGCCGAACCGGGCCATCCGGCTCTTGAAAGATGTCCGGAAGATGGTCACGATGCAAGGCATCCACTTCATCGAACAGTTCGCAAAGAGCCCCATAATCTGCCTTGGTGGCTTCGCGAACATGCAATTCCAGCATCATGTTGCATCTCATCCAAGGTGACCAGCCAGGCCTGCCAAATGGCTGCGATCCATGCTGCGGCGCGGACGCACGATGATTATGGCAGAACCCAGGGAAGCTGCAAGCTCATGCAAACGCCCCAATGGCCCCCTCCGCCTCAGCGAGATTGGAATGAGAAGGCCGGTACCTCCCTCACGTGATGTCCTATCATG
>CAZQDE010000088.1:0-8640 GCA_964591485.1 uncultured Anaerolineaceae bacterium
ACCGGTTGGTCGCAGGTTCAAATCCTGCCGGGCCCACTTTGGGGTGAATGATTGCCAACAAGGGTGCCTGCAGCTCCGGGCACCCGGTTGCTTTTTCGTCCCCATCCCAGCGGTGGTTATCATCGCCCCGGCAATTGTGAGCGGCTTCGTAGAGGGTGCTTGTCGTTGGCGTTGGCACCATGTAGAATGGGTGCCTTGATGCGAGGGCTATCCGTATGGATTTTCTCCGCCGCTGGCTCACGGATGAGTCGGGGCCACCGCCCGATCAGGCCTCAACGGCACCACTTGACCCACATCGCATTCCGGAGGCCCTGCCAGAGAGCCCGCGCGGGCACCTGCAGTTCGGGGCTGACTGGATTAGAGGCACCGAACGTGAGAAGAACGACGACGCCTATTTGATCCTCTCGGGCCGGGCGGATGGCAACGACGGCCTCCCTGATTTTGGCTTGTTTGGCCTCTCGGATGGCGTGGGAGGCACCGAGGGCGGCGCGCGGGCGAGCGGCATCTGCCTGAAGAGCCTGGCGCGCAGCCTCACCCAGGGGGCGATCCTGGATATTCTCAGTATGGAAAGCTCCAGCGCGCCGACTTCGCTGGAGGAGCTCGTCCGCCTGGCCGTGCAGCAAGCCAATCGGGATGTGCGTGCACGGGTGGAGAACGGCGCCGCAACGCTGACGGTCGCCCTGGTGGCCGGGGATCAGGTAGTGCTCGGGCACGTTGGCGATTCGCGGGCATACCTGATAGCCGAGGGCGAGATCACGCAACTCACGCGCGATCACTCCCTGGTGAAGGAGCTGGTCGATACCGGCACCATCACCGAAGAGGAGGCGCTCAAGCATCCTCAGCGGAGCGTGCTTTGGAATACGATCGGCAAAGCCATCGATGTGAAGGTGGATGTGGCGACGCTGACGGCGCCCCCCGATTCTGTCTTGCTGCTGTGCTCGGATGGCCTCTGGGGGGTGGTCCCGGAACAAGAGATTCTGGCTGCCTTCCAGGCGAACCCCTCGCCGCAGACCTTCTGCGAAGCCCTGATCAATAAGGTTCGGGAGGCCTCTGGGCCGGATAATGCCAGCGCAGTGGCGGTGGGTTTCCCCCCTCCGGCCGAGAGCCTGGTGTAGCTTCTCTGCTCCCGCAACGATCCCAGAAAAGACGGATCGCCGGGCGTAGGGGGACCATCCGGCGGATCCTAAATGATTCGGGGTCCTGCCTTCTGCGCAGGGAGAAGACGCAGAGGATAGGGTGGCTCCCCTCAGACTGGCCCGGAAACCAACCCAAGCGCGAAATTGGGACCATCTGGCGTTTATAACACCCCAAATAGGGTCCGCGCTAGAATTCCCTAAGCGCCTTCATCCCTATCGCGGGCGCGGAATAGCCGCTGCCACGTTTCGAGTTCCTCGGCAGTGAGGTTTGCTGCGGGCTTCTCCTCGGGTTGCTCATCGTCGGCCTCCGCCAGCCGCCGGATGAATTCCTGGCTGCTCAGGGCGCGCGCGCCCGCCTGCCGGGCAGTCTGGCTCACCTGCTGATCTGAGCTGACCACCGTCCAATTGGAGGCTTCGCGCCCTAACCGGCGTAGATGCTCGCAGATGGCATCATCGGCTGTCCGTGGAGGTGTGACGAAGCGAGCCTGCACGCGGCCGGCCCGAAAGGACTTCGGGGATGCCGGGCCAGCAGCATCAAAGTACACCCAGATGCTGCGGCCTTCGCGTCCTGCAAAGGCTTGCAGCGCTTGAACCAATCGCAACTCATCCTCAGGGTCATCGAGGGAGATGGCGGGGTGTGCTCCGATGAGGTTATGGCCATCGATCAGGTAAGGCATGGGACCGTATCCATTCGTGGTGAGAACCTATCCTTGGGAGTGTGGATTGTCGCGCTGGGCGGACATGGATGTCAATTCCCAAGCGACACATCCTGTGCTATGATGCGCGGCTATGGGAAGCGTTCGAAAGCCTAATTGGCGCCCCTACCTGCTCTACCTAGGATTGAATGTCGTCGTTTCTGCGGCCACGGTGCTCATCGTCCTAAGCCTCTGGGAGGGGAGAGCGCGGCGGGTCGAGCCGACGGCCACGCCCACGGCGGATGTCGTGGCGAGCGTGGCCAGCGCCGTACCAACCATCACGCCCACAAAGGCGCCCTCACCCACACCGAATACCTATACGGTGCGCGTGGGAGACACGCTCTCGGATATCGCCGAACTGTTCGGCATCACGGTCGAAGAGTTGATGGCGGCCAACCGCCTGACGGACCCCGACTCGCTCTCGGCCGGGCAAGTTCTCAAGATCCCAGAAGTGGAAGTAGGGGAGGGCGGGACCATCCGGGCAACTCCCGAGCCCACAGAGACGACCACTGCTCAGGCCCAGATCGTGATCAGCGGGCTGGAAGGCGCCGGTGATCTGGAGAAGGAGTCCGTGCGCCTGCTCAACCAGGGGGGCGAAGTCTCGATGGAAGGTTGGCAGCTTGAGGATGGGCAGGGCCATACCTTTACATTCCCTGCCTTTACCTTCTACGGGACAGGCGCGGTCGAGATACACACTCGAACTGGCACGAACACCACTATTGATCTCTATTGGGGTCTCGAAAAAGCCGTCTGGACCCCGGGTAAAGTGATCTACCTCCGGGATGCCCAAGGCACACTCGTGTCACGCTTCCAGGTCCCAGGCAGCTAGCATGCGGCTCCCTCGAGTGACGCTCTTATCGGCGGTCGCGGCGAGCCTGGCGATGAGTCTGGGTTGCTCGCCCGCGGGGCGATTCGCAGACTATCGCCATGAAGAGCCTTCGGAGTATTACTGGCTCGAGCCCGATGCAAAAGAGCAGGGCGCAAGGCTGCCGCTACTTCTTGGCCTGCATGATGCCGGCCAGGATGGCGCCCAATGTATGGCAGACTGGTCGGAATTGGCCGGCGACGAACCGTTGTATCTTCTTTGCCCGACACTGCCCAGCGATGAGCAGGGGATCGACTATGTTGGGGGCGAGGCGCGCCTGGCCGAGATCTTGAGCTTGGTCTATGGTCGCTATCAACTTCGGGAGCGCTTCTTCCTGGCGGGATCAGGGGCCGGAGCCCGCTTCGGGCTGGCATATGCGCTCCGATACCCCCACGCTGTGGCGGGAGCAGTAGCGGTGTCCCCGGATGCCTACCCTGCACTCCCTGCCGGGGAGGGTCAGGTGCCGCTGATCATCCTGGTTGATTCGCACGATGAGGGCGCCCGTGCGGAGGGACAGGCGTTTGTGGAGGAGGCGGAGGGGCGCGGCTACGCGGTCCGGATGATCTCGATCCGGGGCCTCTCCGGGCGGATCCCTTTCGATGCCAAACGGGTTACGCTGGATTTCCTGCGCCAGGTGATGCGCTGATGTCCGGGTGGCGGATACTGGCCGAGCGTCGGATCGAAGAGGCCATGGCGGCAGGCGCCTTCGAAGACCTGCCGGGAGAGGGCAAGCCCTTGCGGCTGGAGGCGTACCCGCATGCAGACTCCGCCTGGCGGCTGGCCTTTCATATCTTGGACAGCGCCGGGTTCCGGCCGCGCTGGGTGGAGCTGACGATCGAGGTAAGGGGGCGGCTGCGTCAGGCGCGTGCGAGGCTTGAAGCCGATCTAAGCCGGGAGGGTGCGCAAGAGATGGCAAGACGGCGGTTCACAGAAGGCCTGGTGAAAGTCAACGCGCTGATCGATGAGCTTAATCTCCTGGCGCCGCGCGACCACTTCCGGCGCCCGAGGCTATCGATCGAACGAGAAATCACTAGCGTGGAGAATGCCGTGTTTGGGGAGAGCCGCCTGAAGGAGGCGGCGACGGCTCCGCGGCCTTGAGCCCTCCGACAAAGAAATTCGGGACTACGAGCCCTCTTGTGGCTTTTCCTCCTCGGCTGCGCTGGCATCTTGCTCTTCGTCACCCTTCAAACCAGAGCGAAATTCGCGTATGCCGCGTCCGAGTTCTCCACCGATGCGGCTCAGCCGTCCCACACCGAAGAGCAGCACAACAATCACGAGAATGATAATCAGCTCGGTTGAGCCTAGGTTCATGGTCGTTCCCCTCCCGGGTGTCATCGTTTGATTGGAACCCATTATAGCATCCGGGGGACGAGGGCGGTGGCATCAGGCTCGCTTTCTTGCGTCCACATCGGCGGTCTGATAAACTCGCCCCGCAGCGATCACAATCGGCTGTTTGTCCCATTGATTGAGAACATGGAGGTATACCGGAGCATGGCCCAGGCGCTCTACCGCAGGTGGCGACCCCAGGATTGGGGGGAAGTCGTCGGGCAGGATCATGTCGTGCGGACCTTACGGAATGCGGTGCGAGGCGGGCGCGTGGCGCACGCCTATCTCTTTGCGGGACCGCGCGGCACCGGCAAGACCACCACGGCGCGCCTGCTGGCAAAGGCGGTCAATTGCCTGGCGGAGGATTTGGGCCAGCGGCCCTGCGGTGAATGTGAACATTGCCGCGCCATTGCCGAGGGCAGCTTCCTGGATTTGATCGAGATCGACGCCGCTTCTAACACCAGCGTCGAGGACGTGCGCGATCTGCGCGAGCGCATCAACTTCGCACCCAATAAGGGCCGCTACAAGGTCTACATCGTGGACGAAGTCCACATGCTCTCCACCGCAGCTTTCAACGCCCTTTTGAAGACCCTGGAAGAGCCCCCTAAGCATGCCATCTTCATTCTGGCAACCACCGAGGTTCACAAGATCCCGGCCACTGTGCTCTCGCGTTGCCAGCGGCACGAATTTCGGCGCATCCCCGTCGCCACCATCCTGACATACCTGCAGAGCAAGGTTCAAGAGGAAGGATTGCAAGTAGAGAAACAGGCCCTGGAACTCATCGCCAGACAGGCCACCGGAAGCTTGCGGGATGCGATCTCCTTGCTCGATCAACTCGCCTCCACGGGCGAGGAAGTCACGCTGGCATTCGCCGAGGAGGTTCTTGGGACGGCAACCGACGAGGTGGTGCGGGGTGTGGTGGAGGCGCTGATCGATCGCGACGTCGGGAAGGGACTGAGCCTGATCCATGCCGCGCTGGATAAGGGGAGCGATCCGCGCCAATTCGGACGGCAGGTGGTGGATTGCCTGCGCGACTTGTTGTTGGTGCGCATGGGCAATGCCGACCTGGCGGAAGCCACGCAGGAGACTTTGCACTGGATGGAGGCTCAGGCAGGGCGGCCCGCGTTGGCGTTGATCCTGCGGGGTATCCATTCCTTCAGCCGGGCCGCGAGCGAAAAGAGGCCCACCTGGCAGACCAGCCTGCCGCTAGAGCTGGCCTTCGTGGAGACCGTCGGGGAGGGTGAACCTGCGGCCCCGGGCAATTCCGCGCCGCCCGAGCAAGGGGAGGCGGAACCAGAGCCAAGGCAAACAGAGCCCCCTTCCAGGAAGAGCGCCGCCGCCGCACCGGATGATCCCCATCAGCCCGCGCCCGACCCGCAAGGGGATTTGACTTTTCAAGCCATCGTAGGCCGCTGGAACCAGGTTCTGCAGGCGGCTCGCCGGCGCAACCCTCGGGTCCAGGCGTTGCTGAACTCATGCCGACCGCTGGGCCTGGAGGCGGGCGCGCTGGTGATCGGCTTCAGCAGTGATCTGTTGCGAGAGAAGATGGAGAAGGAGCGCAACCTCTCGACGGCGATGTCTGCGCTGCAGGAAGCGCTGGGCGCACCCCTGCGACTGCGATGCGTGATCACCAGCAAGTGGAAGAAGGCCGGGCCGGGCTCGGAGACCGTCCCCCCCATCGAAGAAGGAGGGATGGTTGCCACCGCGATCCGGGAATTGGGGGCCCAGGTGGTGGACGTCGAGCAACTTCCCAAAGATGGGTAGTTGCCGGCGCGCCTGGCGCGCAAGAACCAGAGGAATGCTGGAGGAGGGCCGCCGCGCACGCGGCGGTTTGCCCGAGGAGGGCAGGGGCTTCTGAGGGCGGGACAAGAGGTTGATGATGAAGAAGAGAGACCTACTGGCGCAGGTTAAGGCCCTGCAGACGCAATTGGAGCAGGCCCATCAGGAGCTGGCGGAGGAGACCATCGAAGCCAGCGCCGGGGGCGGCGCCGTGCGGGTGGTGATGAGCGGAACGCAAGAATGTAGGGCCGTGCATATCGAGGAGGATCTGTTAAAGGAAGGTGATGTAGGGATGCTTCAGGACCTGGTGCTGCTGGCCGTCAACCAGGCCATCCATGACTCGCAGGCTCTGGCGGCGCGCAAGTTGGGCCCTCTGGGTGGGGGCCTGGCCGGGTTGGGAGGGGCAGGATGAGCGCGCGTGTCCCCCGGCCGGTTGAGCGCCTGATCGAAGCTTTTGCGCGCCTTCCGGGCATCGGACCCAAGACCGCCTCCAGGCTGACGTACTACCTGCTGCGGGCCGCGCCGCAGGAGAGCGAGGAGCTTGCGGGGGCGCTGCGCGACCTGCGGGCGACCACGCGCTTTTGCTCGCGTTGCCACAACATCACCAACCTTGAGCAGGACCCCTGCGCGATATGCGTCGACCCCACGCGCGAGGGGGGTGTGATCTGCGTCGTCGAGGATCCCCTGGATGTGCTTGCCATCGAGCGGACCGGTGCCTTTCATGGACGCTACCATGTACTGCATGGGGCGCTCTCTCCGGTGGAGGGCATCGGCCCGGACGAGCTTCGGCTGGCGGATCTTTTAGAGCGGGCGGCGAGCGGAGAAGTGCAAGAACTCATCATCGCCACCAACCCCACCTTGGAGGGCGAGGCCACGGCGATGTACATCAAACAGCAATTGCAAGATGCCCCGCTGCGCATCACGCGCCTGGCACGCGGCCTGCCTTCGGGTGGGGACTTGGAGTATGCGGACAGCAGCACCCTGACCCAAGCCCTGGCGGGACGATCGGAAATCTAGAGGGCGCGAGGATGCCGTAGATTCTCCCCAAACCTTGACACCCCTCCAGCAGGCCGTATAATATAAGCAGATCATCGCTGCGGTCTCGCCCGCCGGAAGGCGCGGAAGACCTGGACAACAGCATAGTCAAGGGCATCACGACCGAAAGCAGGCTGGATGGTCGGCCGGCCTCGCCGATGTTGGCAATGTCTGACATCGGCGTTTTGCACCTGCCAACCCTTGACAGCCCCATGGCCGGGTGGTAGCATTCCGCCCGCTCTGGGAGTGGCACCTTAACAACTGAAGAGTGATAGGAAGTGTCCCAAGCCTTTGAGTCCGGTCCCTGAGATCTGATCTACGTCTTCGGACGTAGGGAAGACCTTACGGAGAGTTTGATCCTGGCTCAGGATGAACGCTGGCGGCGTGCCTAATACATGCAAGTCGAACGAGGCCCTCTGTACTTGTACGGAGGTGTCCTAGTGGCGAACGGGTGAGTAACACGTAGGCGACCTGCCCCGAAGCGGGGGATAACCTCTGGAAACGGAGGCTAATACCCCATACGCTCCATGGTGTTAGAGGACCACGGAGGAAAGGAGCAATCCGCTTTGGGAGGGGCCTGCGGCCCATCAGCTAGTTGGTAGGGTAATGGCCTACCAAGGCTACGACGGGTAGGGGGCCTGAGAGGGTGGTCCCCCACACTGGCACTGAAACACGGGCCAGACACCTACGGGTGGCAGCAGTAGGGAATATTGCCCAATGGACGAAAGTCTGAGGCAGCAACGCCGCGTGCGCGATGAAGGCCTTCGGGTTGTAAAGCGCTTTTCTGGGGGAAGAGGAAGGACGGTACCCCAGGAATAAGTCTCGGCTAACTACGTGCCAGCAGCCGCGGTAAAACGTAGGAGGCGAGCGTTATCCGGATTTACTGGGCGTAAAGCGCGTGCAGGCGGCTTGGTAAGTCGGACGTGAAAGCTCCCGGCTCAACTGGGAGAGGCCGTTCGAAACTACCAGGCTAGAGGACAGTAGAGGGAGGTGGAATTCCGGGTGTAGCGGTGAAATGCGTAGATATCCGGAGGAACACCAGTGGCGAAGGCGGCCTCCTGGACTGCTCCTGACGCTCAGACGCGAAAGCTAGGGGAGCAAACGGGATTAGACACCCCGGTAGTCCTAGCCGTAAACGATGCAGACTTGGTGTTGGTCGTTTAAAAACGATCAGTGCCGAAGCTAACGCGATAAGTCTGCCGCCTGGGGACTACGGCCGCAAGGCTAAAACTCAAAGGAATTGACGGGGGCCCGCACAAGCAGCGGAGCGTGTGGTTTAATTCGATGCTACACGAAGAACCTTACCTGGGCTTGACATGCACGTGGTAGGGATCCGAAAGGTGACCGACCCTTCGGGGAGCGTGCACAGGTGCTGCATGGCTGTCGTCAGCTCGTGCCGTGAGGTGTCCGGTTAAGTCCGGTAACGAGCGCAACCCTTGCCGCATGTTATACGTGTCATGCGGGACTGCCGGTATAAAGCCGGAGGAAGGTGGGGATGACGTCAAGTCAGCATGGCCTTTATGTCCAGGGCTACACACACGCTACAATGGCCGGTACAATGGGTCGCGAAGCCGTGAGGCGGAGCCAATCCTCCAAAGCCGGTCTCAGTTCGGATTGCAGGCTGCAACCCGCCTGCATGAAGTCGGAGTTGCTAGTAACCGCAGGACAGCCATACTGCGGTGAATACGTTCCCGGGCCTTGTACACACCGCCCGTCACGTCATGGGAGCTGGCAACACCTGAAGTCGGCGACCCAACCGCAAGGAGGGAGCCGCCTAAGGTGGGGCTGGTGACTGGGACGAAGT
>CAZQDE010000089.1:0-8476 GCA_964591485.1 uncultured Anaerolineaceae bacterium
GGATGCCCGGCTCTTCGACCGGCTCACCCTTCACGATGGCTTCGTAGGTCTTCACACGCCCCTGGACATCATCCGATTTGACCGTAAGCATCTCCTGGAGAGTGTGGGCCGCGCCGTAGGCCTCCAGCGCCCAGACCTCCATCTCGCCGAAGCGCTGGCCGCCGAACTGGGCCTTGCCGCCCAGCGGCTGCTGAGTTACCAGCGAGTACGGGCCAGTCGAACGCGCGTGCACCTTGTCTTCCACCAGGTGATGCAGCTTCATCATCAGCACCTTGCCCACCGTCACCGGTTGGTCATAAGGCAGGCCGGTCTTGCCATCGTAAAGCATCTGTTTGCCGATGATGGGCAGGGGATCTCCCGTTTCCTTCATGATCTCCTCGGCGAAGGTCCTCAAGGTGTCGAGGCTGGAGATATGCCCCGATTTGCGGTCATGGGTTTCCGCCCACAGGCGCAGGCAGGCTTCGATCGCTGCCGAGTCATGCGCGCTGCGGTCCACGCTGCGCATCTCAGTATCCTCGAAGACCAGCAGTTCATCCGGGTCGTAGCCTTTCTCTCGCAGCCACTCACGCAGCGCCGAGCGGTGGGCATACATCTCGTCCGTGGCAATCAAATCCAGATCGTAGCCCTTGCCCTGCAGCCACTGCTCCAGATAAAGCAGACGGACTTCGTCATCATCCTCGAAGGCTTCCTCTTCGTAATAGCCTTGTTCTTTCACCCACTCCCAGGCGCGCTCTCCGATCTCCTTCCAGGCCTGCTGGATCATCCAGGCCCGGGCGAGTTCGGCTTCGATCTCCTCTTCCTTGGCGCCATCGAACGCGGGCGTAACCGCCCGAAAACCGAGTAGATCCGCGGCCCAACCCAGGTGGGCTTCGAGTACCTGGCCGATGTTCATGCGGCCCGGCACGCCCAGCGGGTTCATGATCAGATCCACCGGGGTTCCGTCCTCGAGATAGGGCATGTCCGCCGCCGGAACAACCTTGGAGATGACGCCCTTGTTGCCGTGGCGGCCGGCCATCTTGTCGCCCTCGGTGGCCTTGCGCTTCTGCGCCACCGACACGCGCACCATCTTCTCCACACCGGCGGGCAGGTCGCGATGCTCCTCGCGGGTGAAGACCTTCACATCGACGACCTTGCCGCGCTCGCCATGCGGCATGCGCAGGGAAGTGTCCTTCACCTCACGGGCCTTCTCGCCGAAGATCGCCCGCAGCAGTTTCTCCTCCGGCGTGAGCTCCTTTTCACCTTTGGGCGTGATCTTGCCGACCAAGATGTCGTTGGGGCCCACTTCGGCGCCCACTCGCACAATCCCATCCTCGTTCAAATCACGCAGGGCGTCATCGCCCACATTGGGGATGTCGTAGGTGATCTCCTCCGGCCCCAGCTTGGTGTCACGCGCCTCCACCTCGTGCTTCTCGATGTGAACCGAGGTGTAGACGTCTTCCTGCACCAGACGCTCGGAGATGAGGATCGCGTCCTCGAAGTCTCCGCCCTCCCATGAGAGGAAAGCACAAAGCACATTCTGGCCTAGCGCGAGTTCCCCATTGGCGGTGGACGAGGAGTCGGCGATCACGTCCCCCACCTTAATACGTTGCCCCTTGATGACCGCCGGACGCTGGTCGATGCAGGTGCTCTGGTTCGAGCGGTTGTACTTGCGCAGACGGTAGACCTTTCGGGAGTTCCCCGACCGGACGACGACCTGGCTGCCCGTCACCGATTCGACCTCGCCATCGACGTCACTCAGGATCACCTGACCCGAATCGAGCGCCGCATGGCGCTCCATGCCGGTGGATACCAGCGGCACCTCGGGCTGGATCAGCGGGACCGCCTGCGTCTGCATGTTGGAGCCCATGAGCGCCCGGTTGGCGTCGTCATGCTCTAGGAAGGGGATCAGCGCCGCGCTGACACCCACGATCTGCCGAGGGGCCACATCCATGAAATCGATCCGCTCGGGGCGCGCGAATTGAAAATCACCATGATAGCGGCAAGAGGCCCGCCGACGGACAAACTCCGACCGCTCATTCAAGGGGGCGTTGGCCTGGGCGATAACGTAGCGGTCCTCGTCATCGGCCGTGAGATAGACGATCTCATCCGAGACGAAGGGCACGATCGGCACCGGCCCTTTGAGATTCTTCAGCTTCTTGGCGATGGCTTCGGTGATCTCCTCCCCATCCTTGACGAGCACCTTGCCGTCTGGAGTGAGAATGTCGCCTCGTGCCTTGCGACCGATCAGGCGCTTATCTTTGGGCGGGAGCTCGCGGAGAACCCGGCGGTAAGGTGTCTCGATGAAACCGAAGCTGTTGACGCGGGCATAGGAGGCCAGACGCCCAATCAGGCCGATGTTCGGGCCCTCAGGGGTCTCGATCGGGCAAATGCGCCCATAGTGCGAATTGTGCACGTCCCGGACATCGAAACCGGCGCGCTCCCGGCGCAGGCCGCCCGGGCCCAACGCCGAGAGGGTCCGCTTATGGCGCAGCTCTGCCAAGGGGTTAGTCTGGTCCATGAATTGCGAAAGCTGGCTGGAACCAAAGAACTCTCGCAGTGAGGCGACCACCGGGCGGATGTTCACGAGGGATATGGGCGAGATCTGATCCTGATCGCGGATGGACATGCGTTCGAGGATCACACGCTCCATACGCCGCAGGCCGACCCGCAGCTTGCCCTGGATCAGCTCGCCGACCGTCTTCACACGGCGGTTGCCGAGGTGGTCGATATCATCGGGCTCCACGACGCCGTTATTGATGAGGATCAGGCGCTCGACCAGCCGCACGATGTCCCAGGTCGTGACGCGCCGGTGCTCGAGCGGGACCCTATCGTGCAAATCGAGCTTCTGGTTCAGCTTGTAGCGGCCCACTCGCTCGAGGTCATAGCGCCGCTGGTCAAAGAGCTGGTCCCGGAGATACTCCCGGGCGTTGTCGAGGGTGGCGGGATCGCCGGGGCGCATGCGGCGGTAGAACTCGATGAGAGCCTCTTCCGCCAGCGTGCGTCCTTCCTTAATTTCCCAGGTTGGCTCTTGATGGATCGTTGTCTCGATATAGGGATGATCGGGGTTGGTGTCGGCTTCTGCGAACAAGGCCACCAGTTCCTCGTCCGAGCCTTCCTTGATGGGTGAAGAACCGAGCCCGTCATCCACGGCCGCCAAGGCGCGCAGCAGGATGGTGACCGGAACGGTCCGTTTGCGATTGAACTTGAGCGTGAGGTAATCGCTCTTGCGGGTTTCGAACTCCATCCACGCGCCGCGATCAGGGATCAGTTTGGCGGCCGCAAGCCGCCGGCCGGTCGACCGGTCCTCGGGGGCCTCGAAGTACACGCCGGGCGAGCGGATGAGCTGCGACACGACCACGCGCTCGGTGCCATTAATAATGAAGGTGCCCTTGTCGGTCATGATCGGGAAGTCGCCCAGGAAGAGGTCCTGCTTGATGGGTTCGGGCACTTCCGAGCCGGCCAAGAGCACTGAGACATAGAGCGGCGCGGCGTAAGTCAGGTCGCGCTCCACACATTCATCCATATCGTGCTTGGGCTCTTCGAACCAATACCTGAGTTCGAACTCCTGAGCCTCAGGCGTAGAGCCCGGGAAAAAGAGCTTCATGCCTCCGTTGTAGGAGACAATGGGAGAGATCTCGTCAAAGAGCTCCTTGAGCCCCTCCTCTTGAAGCCACCGGAAAGACTGCAATTGGACTTCGATCAGATTGGGCAGATCGAAGACTTCCGGGATGCGCGAGTACCACTTTTGACCTCGGATGGACGCCATGCAAGCTCTCCTAAATGCGTTTCGCCTTGATCTGTTGGCGACCTCTGGAGAAATAGGAATAAGCGGGAAGGGTGGTGTGCGGCCCGGCCACTCCTCTTTCCCGCCGTTTCGTTATGCCCTCACCGCGGAAGGACGCCCTTCAAGATTCGCCAATCACCTCTAACTGCAACCCCTTATACTACCAGAAGAACCCCGGCCTGTCCATGCAACTTCGGGGATTTTTTTCCTTTTCGGGGGAGCGCAGATCGGGCGCACGCCCACACGCATTTCCCACACGGCAGACTTTCCTCCCCGCCTCGAGCGCCACAAGGATGCAAAACCGGCTAGCCGCCTCCGTAGAGCGCTCGATAATGGGCGAAGGCCCAGGAGATGCTGCGGATGTAATCCCTTGTCTGCTGGAAGCGCACAACCTCGACGAATAGGTCCGGATCATCTCCCGCGAGCGCCTTCCAGGCCAGCGCGTTCCCGGGGCCAGCGTTATATGCCGCCAGCGCGGCGCAGAGGTCGCCATCGAAGAGGTCGCGCTGCTCTGCCAGATAGCGCACGCCCAGCCGCACGCTCACGATTGGCCTGTGAAGGTCGGTGACGTCGTATTCTGGGGGCCATCCCTCTGCTGCGGCCAGATGCTCACCTGTGCTGGGAATGATTTGCATCAGCCCGCGAGCCGCAGCATAGGAAGTCGCGAAGCCCTCGAAGAGGCTCTCTTGCCGCACGACCGAGAGCACAAACAGCCCATCAAGCCCCTTGTCCAGCGCCTGCGGCAGGATCACATCACCGAAATAAGGGCCAAAACGGACGTACCTCAAGTAGAGAGGTTGATCCTCGGCGGGTGCCTGATCCAGGCCTGCCAATTGGAGCAAGCGCACGGCCCCGTAGATGGCCGAGCGGTAGTGGCCGATATTGATGAAGTATTCCATCAGCCGGTAGGTATGCTCGGCATCATCCCAGAACTCGCTGCGGAGGCGATCGAATTCCTGCTTGGCCTGCTCATAGAGCCCCAGGCGCCAGAGCGCCTCCCCGCGCTGGAAGCGCGAATCCCCGAGCAGCACCCCATCCAAGCCGTCGAGCGAGAGGCCGGCGGGCAAGCCGAAGCGTGTGCGCAGCCAGGCCTGCAATTCCGCCCGGGCTTGCTGGAGGGCCGCCTCGTCGGGTAACGTGTAGGCCGCGAGGCTCTCGAACGGCTGCCTTCCCAGGCTCAAATCCCTTGCGCGCAGGCCATAGTAGCCAGACGGGTCCGCAAGTTCGGCCGCTTTGAAAGCCTGCTGCGCGGCTTCGTGTTGGCCCTGCGCCTGGCGCGACTTCCCAATCCAAAGCTGGGCGGCGGCATCATCTTCGGATTCGCGGGCAAGGTCCAGCGCGGCCAGGAAGGCTGTTTCCGCGCCTGCATACTCCCCGAGCCTGAACCCTGCGATGCCCGAGAGGAACTGCGCCCGGAAGGCGTTTGCTGCCTGGGGATACTCGCTGGCAGTCCGCCGCCATAGATCCGCGGCCCTGGCCAGGTCGCCCTCTCTCTCGGCGATGCGGGCGGCCAGGAAGAGAAACTCCGGAGCACGCGCATGGGCGGGGTACCGGCTGGCAAACTCCAGCGCCAGGGAGATCGCCGCAAGCGGGTCGTCCAGATAGGCCCAGAGCGTATCGACCGCTTCCTCCCACGCATCCGCGACCAGGGGATCCTCCGGATGGGTATCGATCAGTGTGCGGAATTCCTCGAGAGCGGCATCATGCTCACCCAGCGCCCTCAACGTCAGCCCCCGGAAGTAATGGATCCGTCCGTCATGATCCTCCGGGGGCGAGATCAGGTAGCGGTTGAAGGCTGCCAGCGCCACACCATATTGGCCGGCATAGTAGTCCACGATCCCCCGCTGAAGCTCATCCACGGGGATGCCGGCTTCTACCAGCGTCACCAGCGCGGTGTAGGAATCGAAGGAGCTCGGGTAGTTCATGACGGCATCCAGGTAGCGGCCGTAGGCGCTCTCGGCATCTCCCAGCGCCAGTAAGGCCCGGCCAAGGAGCAGGTTCATCTGGGCCTTGAGGAAGCCATCGGAGGTTGAATCATAGATGGCTTGGAAGCGCTCGATGGCCCCTAAGAGATCGCCGCTGGCCCGTTGTGAGTTTGCCAGTTTGATCTCAACGCCCACATCCCCACGCTGCGGATCGTACTGTAGCGCAAGCTGATACGCCTCACGCCCCTTTGCAGGCTCTCCCGCATATGCCCAGGCGTCGCCCTGCCACTCCAGGGCATAGCCGCGCAGGGCACTTCCCCCCCGCTCCAGGTAGTCCTGGTAGGCCTCGGCCGCCTCCCGCCAGCGCTCGAGCGCGCCAAGGGCAAGCCCGCGCACGAGCGAGGCCTCGGGGGACTCTGCGAGGCTGTCCTCCATGGAGTTCAGAATAGTGAGAGCGGCCTCGGGCTGCCCAGCTTCCAGCAGGGTTCTCGCCTGCCCCAGGGCCGCAGCCCGCCGTTCCTCCGCCTCCGTGGCTTGCTCCCGCGCGGCCTCAAAGCTGCCTAAAGCCTGCTCCCAATCGCCGAGCAGGAAAGCCCGCTCGGCCCGCTCGAGCAATCGCCGTGGTTCCGGCGTTGGCGTTGGCGTGGGCGTGGCCGTAGGCGCGGGCGTGGCAGTGTCTGTGGCCGTGGGTTGGGGCGTGGCCGAGGGGGCGGGCGCGCTCCGCCCCGGCAGGCTGCAAGCCAGTATGGCCAATGCCATGCTGAGGAACGCTAAGGCGAGGCGGCCTCGTAGGGGGCTCATGGCGGCCATCATAAGCGACATGCAAGTTGCGGTCAATCTTGCGGCCTCTTGCCCCTCATGCTACACTTTCACGCGCTCCGGTTCGCGCTCTCCTTATTAATGAGGGCGCCTTTTTATGTGAGCTTGGCATGAGAACTGTTGCTTGGGACGCCAAAGAACGCAGCCTGCGGATGATCGACCAGCGCAGGTTGCCCGGCGAGCTGCGAATCCTCACTCTCACCTCCGCTGAACAAGTGGCTGAGGCCATCCGCAATATGTCGGTGCGGGGAGCGCCGGCTATCGGCGCCGCCGCCGCCTTCGGCCTGGCACTCACCGCCATCCGCAGCCCTCAACAAGACGCTGAAGACCTGTGGAGCGAGCTGCAGGCGGCGGCCGAGCGGCTACGCCGCTCCCGCCCCACCGCCGTCAACCTCGCCTGGGCTCTCGACCGCGTTCTTCGGGCGGTTAGCGGCGTTCGCGACCAGGAGCCCGACGCCATGCGCCAGCGGGCACTGGGGGAGGCCCAGCGCATCGCCGACGAGGATGTGGAGGTGAACCGCCGCATTGGTCAGTTCGGCGCGGCACTGCTCCCCGATCCGGCGGTGGTCATCCACCACTGCAATACAGGCGCTCTGGCGACGGTCGACTATGGCACCGCGCTGGGCGTGATCCGCGCCGCGCACGAATCCGGCAAGCGCGTGCACGTCCTGGTGGACGAGACCCGACCTCGCCTGCAAGGTGCCCGCCTTACGGCCTGGGAACTGCAGCAATATGGCATCCCTTTCGAGATCATCAGCGATAATGCCGCGGGGTTCTTCCTGCAGCGGGGCGAGGTCGATGCGGTCCTGGTGGGCGCAGACCGGGTGGCCGCCAACGGGGATGTAGCCAACAAGATCGGCACCTATATGCTCGCCCTGGCAGCCCATGCCAACCAGGTTCCGGTATATTGCGCCGTGCCAACCTCAACCATCGATCTGGCGACGCCAGACGGTGGGCATATTCCTATCGAGGAGCGCGATCCGGGCGAGGTGCTCAGCCTCCAGATCGGGAACGAGTCTGTATCACCTCCGGGAAGTCAGGCACGGAACCCAGCCTTTGACATCACACCCCATCACCTCATCTCCGCATTCATAACCGAGCAAGGGGTCCTGAAACCGCCCTTTGACCAGACCATCCGGCAGATCGCCAAGAGCGAGGCCCAGCCAACATGAACATCGTCATCACCGGCTCCATCGCCTTTGATTATCTGATGTCCTTCCCTGGTCAGTTCCGGGACCATATTCTGCCCGACCGTCTCGACCGGCTGAGCCTTTCCTTCCTGGTCGAGAGCCTGGTACGCCGGCCAGGGGGGATCGCCGCCAACATCGCCTATACCCTGGCGCTACTCGGCGAACGCCCCAAGGTCATGGCCACTGTCGGCCCGGATTTCGAGGAACATCGGCGCTGGCTGGAGGATCAGGGCGTGGACACCTCGGCGATCAAGATCGTCCCGGATTTGCTCACGGCTTCTTTCTTCGTCTCGACCGACCGCGCCAACGCCCAGATCGCCAGTTTCTTTCCGGGCGCCATGGCGCAGGCCAGACAGCTATCCTTCCGCCAACTCGAAGATCGGCCCGACCTGGCGGTGGTTTCCCCAAACGACCCAGCCGCCATGGTGGCCTACTGCCGCGAATGCTCCGAGTTAGGCATTCCCTATTTCTATGATCCCAGCCAGCAGATCGTCCGGCTCTCGGCGGAAGAACTCCAAGAGGGGATCGCCCACGCGCGGGCGCTCTTCTGCAATGATTATGAATTTGGGTTGATCGAGACCAAGACCGGTCTCAATCTGGCCGCGATCCTGGAGACGACCGAATTCGTCGTCATCACCCGCGGCGAAGATGGCGCCGAAGTAAACACGCGCGAGGGCAGGCAGGCGGTGCCCGCCATCCCGCCCGAACATCTCGTGGATCCGACCGGGATCGGTGATGCCTTCCGTGGAGGTTTCTTGAAAGGCTATGCGCGCGGCTTG
>CAZQDE010000090.1:0-8309 GCA_964591485.1 uncultured Anaerolineaceae bacterium
GGCGCAGCGCGCCGGCGAAGTCGAAGGGCGCTTCGCGGGCCAGGACGCCCCCGGGAAAGAGGCCCCGGGCGAGCTCATTCACCTGCTGGCCCTCGGCGAGCCGGTGTTGGATGGCCGGGTCGAGAGGATCGCGCAGGTCGGCGCGGAAGTGGTCCAGGTAGAGAGATTTTTTGCAGCGCACGCCGCGCAGGAAAGAGGTCTTGGAGAGCAGGTGGGTTTCGGGCAAGGCCCCCCCTTATCGGCGTTGGTTGGATGATGGACATTGTACCGGGAGAGGGACTTCGGAGGGAAACGAGCGGGAAGCCATCAGGCCTATCGAAGCCGGAGTTGGGTGTCGATCGGCCGACATCGGGTACGCGGATCCGGTTGGGCCACCCATGATGGCCAGCCTATCGCGCGTAGCAGG
The DNA here is from genome assembly GCA_964591485.1 of uncultured Anaerolineaceae bacterium. Classification (GTDB taxonomy): domain Bacteria; phylum Chloroflexota; class Anaerolineae; order Anaerolineales; family E44-bin32; genus E44-bin32. The sequence continues at coordinate 407 of CAZQDE010000090.1, forward strand.
GGGCGCACGACCGTGCGCCCCTGCCTCCTCGGGCTTCGGCCGAGCGTGGGAGCCGGGCTGTCAAGATAGAGCCCATCCTAAAGCGCATCCGAACCAACCGCGCTAGGCGTGTATCGCCTAAAGTGGGTGGTGGGGCGACACAAGGAGTGGGAGGTAGCCATCATCCATCCGCAGGGCGCGCCTTCGTTTGACTCGCTGCTCGCCTGTGTGATAAGGTAGGTCACCGATTGCTTCGAAGGTTCGCACCCCTTCCATCGCCAAAGGAATGCGTCCCTTAAGGCGTCTCGCAGGATGTCTGGCGCCTGCAGATCGGCCGATAGAACGCATCGTGGGGAGCCGCTCACCGCACAGAACCCCCTCACCTTCAAAGTGCCGGGAACGGGCTTTTCATGGAGAGTCGAGGACAATCATCGCCGGTCCTGCGTCTCCAAGCCAGCTAGGCTTGGGGGGTCTGATTCACCGCTGCGCGGAGGAGACTGAGCGTTTCTTCCAGCGCGAGGCGAACGATCCCAGCTACTGCTATGAGCTCTTTCGGCGCGCCGCCCTGGAGGGGGATCAGCGCGCCTGGAGTTTCCTCTACCGGCAATATCGACCTCTTGTGCGAGGCTGGATCCGGCGCCATTCAGGCTTCTCTGGGACTGGCGAGGAGATGGATTACTTCCTCAACCGGGCCTTTGAGAGGCTCTGGTCTGCCCTGGAATCAGCGAAGTTCGAACGCTTCTCGAATCTGTCTTCGATCCTGCGTTATCTTCAAATGTGCGTTCATAGTGCCATCATGGATCACCTCCGCCGCATAGAGCATGACCATGTTCCGCTTGAGGAACATGATGCTTCGTTGGCTTCGCAATCCGCCAGCATCGAGCGCCAGGCCATACGGCGCGTTACGCGCGATGAGCTTTGGGTATTGCTGGAGTCGAAAATGAGGGACGAGAAGGAGAGGGTCTGTATCTACGCCTCCTTCGCGCTGGGTCTGAAACCCCGGCAGGTTCTTGAGCATTTCGATGGCGTCTTCGCCAGCGTGGATGAGGTCTACGGAGTGAAGCAGAACGTCATTGCCCGGCTGCGAAGGGATCCGGATATTGCGGAGAGGATGCTTGGTGATGATTGAAAAAGATCTCGGGGATACGTTAATGAGAGTGGGAGGCGCATACCATCATGCCGTGCATTTCACCGCCTGAGTTGCCTGAAGGGGCTCTATTGAGATTTCTCGATGGAGAGGCCGATGAGCGAGTTGAGCAGCACATGCGGACATGCGAACACTGCCTTGAGCGTGCCCGCTCGCTTGCCCGCCTTCAGGGAAGATTGAGGGCGAGCCTGTATCGATTCGACTGCCCCTCCTCCAGCGACCTGGGTGAGTACCACCTGGGCATGCTGCCTTCTGCCGAATCGAAGGCGATCCGCGCACATATCCAGCTTTGCCCCCACTGCGCACAGGAGCTGGCGGTGCTTGAATCATATCTCGAAGCCCTGCGGCCTGATCTGGAGATCCGTGCCGGAGAGAGGGTGAGAGTTTGGATCGCGCGCCTCATGAGCGGTTCCCAGGCTGCGAAAGGCCCCGGCCCACAGTTTGCGCCTGCATTGGCAGGAGTGCGCGGGGCGGCCGCCGGACCTCTAATCTATATGGCCGAGGGTGTGCAAATAGCCATGGAGGTAGTAGAGGATGCGGAGCAGCCTGGACGGGGACAATTGCTCGGGTTGGTCACCGGGGTCGAGACGAAGGGTTGGACGGTGCAGTTGTGGAGGCTGGATGAGAGGGTTGCGGAAACCCCGATCGATGATGCAGGAAACTTCACGATCCAGGACCTGATCTCTGGAGAATACAGTCTAATCATGGGGGATTCAGAGCGCGAGATCCACATTCCAGAACTGAAGATGGAATGGTAGGTCTCGACCGAACGATGTGGTTCCCTCAGCCTATGGGCGCGACTGAATTTGTCGATCGAGTGATGAATCTGCCTGGAGACGAGGAACGCCGTCGCTTTCTGTTGGCTCACCGCGCCGATCTGACAAATAAGACCGCCCAAGCCTTCAAGGATCGAGCGGATGCATTTCTGCGATCGGACCTTCAGCTGTCACGGACGGCAATCGATTGCCTGCTTTGGCAGGCCGAGCTCACAAAAGAGCCGGCCCAACGAGCCTTGGGGCTCCTGGCACGAGCCAATGCCTATTCGATAGCCGAGGGCAAGTATCTGGACGCCATCGACCTATACGATGAGGCTGCCAAGATCTACGAGGCCGAGGACCTCGTCGTCGAACAGGCCCGTGCCCAAATCGGCAAGGTGGCAGCGCTGACGTTTCTAGACCGCTATGACGAAGCTGAGGCAGTTGGGGGTTGGGCCAAGGAAGTGCTCACAAGGCACAGGCAGCTTCAACCGCTGGGCACGCTGTTGATGAACCTCGCCAGCATGTACTCGTACCGAGGGATGGATTCCAAGGCGCTGGAAGCCTTCGACGAGGCGGCGGTGATCTTTGAGCGGCTTGGGCCCGAAGGCCGTCAAGGACGTATGTGGGTGGAGCACAATCGGGCCGTAATCCTCCGCAACTTGGGAGAATTCGAAGCCTCCATCCAATCCAGCACCCGAGCCTATGAGCGACTGATGGAGATGGGTCAAACCATCGCAGCTGCCAAGGCCAAGCAGAACCTCGCCATGACCTTCTTCGCATTGGGTCAATTCAATCACGCGCTGAGGCTATTGGATGAGGTGGGCGTCGCCTTCACCGAAGGTGAGCGGCCGCGAGATGCCCTCCTCGTCGAACTCTTCATTAGTGATTGCCTTCTGCAATTGCGCCGCTTTCCGGAGGTCCTGGCCAAATGCCGGCGTGTGCGTGAGCAATTTGCGGCCCTCGGATCGATGCGATTTGTGGGACAAGCCATCCTAAACGAGGCCGTTGCATATAGCCGCTTGGGGCGCCATCCCGAAGCCCTGCGCTCCTTGATGGAAGCTCGCGAAATCTTCGAGCAGGATAAGAATCCCACAGAAACGGCCATCGTTGACCTGGAGATCGCCGCGACCGAAATGCAGATGGGCCACCCCGAAAAGGGCGTAGCCCTAGCTCTGGCGTGTGCGGATATGTTTAGAAGCTTAGGGCTCAAGCCTGAGCAAGTTCAATCGAAGCTGATTGCTGCCAGAGCGGCTCTCGCTCTGGGAGAAGAAGCCCTAGCAGAGGAACAGCTTAAGGATGCCCGAGAAGTTGAGGCCGGGCTCGCGATGCCTTCCTTGGCGTATCAATGGCGCCATCTTTTCAGCCGGCTGGAAGAGCGACGGGGAGATGTGCAGGCGGCGGCCGAGCATTTGGAGCAGGCGATCCAACACCTCGAGCAGATCTCGGGTCAGCTCATGTCGGAATACAAGGCGGGTTTCATTGAGGATAAATCGGTGATTTACCAGGACGCCGTCCGGCTCTCGTTGAGTGCCGGGGACCCGGAAGCTGCACTCCAGTATGCGGAGAGGGCTAAGTCGCGAGCCTTGCTTGACTTGCTGACATACCGCCTCGACCTGGGCGTCCGCGCCAAGGCCGAAGAGGACCGCCCCCTGGTGGAGCAGCTGAACATGCTGCGAGCGGAAAGAGACCGCCTCTATCGCCGCTGGGAGGCGGACGAGCAAGCCAGGGAGAGCCTGGGGCCCGAAGGCAAAGGCCGCTCTAAGGCCTTACAGCGGGAGATCCTCTCGCTCGAGGAGACCATTACGGAGCTCTGGCATCGGTTGCTGGTCCGCAATGCAGACTACGGGCGCGAGGCATCCTTATGGAGAATTCACACCGAACCCGTCCGGCAGTACATTCCGCCTGAGACGATGCTGTTGGAGTATTTCCTCATTGGCGATTCCCTGGTCGTATTCCTGATCACGGAGAATGAAGTCCGAGCGCAATCCCTGGATGCCGATGCACGGCGGATACGCGATGACCTTGCGCTTCTGCACCTGAACACCGACGCCGTCCCCAGATCGTCGGCGGAGCATATTCCCTATCTAACCGCCAATGCGCAGGCGATCCTGCATAGGCTTCACCGACAATTGATGGGTCCCATCGGCGAGGCGGTCGCCCCCTTTGAAAGTCTCATTATCGTTCCGCACGGCCTGCTTCATTACGTGCCCTTCCATGCCCTCTATGATGGGGATTCGTACGCCATTGTCCGTCATCAGATCAGCTACCTGCCGAGCGCAAGCCTCCTCAAGTATTGTGTGGAAGCGCGGCCCTCCGGAAAGGGCGCTACCGCCTTTGGCTGCTCGGCGGATGGGCATCTGCCTTTTGCTGTCGAGGAGGCGCGCCGGATTGCGCATCTGTTGGGTGGGGAAGCCTATGTGGAGGCCCGGGCGACCAAGGGTCGGTGGCTGGAGGCCGCGGAGCGCGCCGAATTCCTGCATCTCGCGGCCCATGGGCACTTTCGCTCCGATAACCCCCTCTTCTCTGGGTTGGCACTGGCGGATGGATGGCTGACGACGCTCGACATTTTCGAGATGAAGATGCAGGCCACTCTGGTCACACTCAGCGCCTGCCAGACGGGACGCCATGTGATCGGCGGCGGTGACGAGCTGCTGGGCCTCACCCGGGCATTTCTATCGGCCGGCGCCTCCTCGCTCTTGATGAGCCTGTGGACCGTGGAAGATCGTTCGACGGCGGCATGGATGGAGAACTTCTACCGCGCCCTCCGCTCGGGCCATGGGAAGGCCGAAGCAGCCCGAGTGTCACAACTCGCGCACATCCACTTGCTTTCCAGCAACCCGAACGGGTTGCCAGAGGCCTACGCCCACCCCTACTATTGGGCACCCTTCATCCTTGTGGGGGATCCAGGCCGCCGATTGGCGACGCTTTCCGTCGAACCGTTGGAGGCGATCCGAGAGATCTAGGCAAATGCCCCGGCGCGGTTGCCGCCGCTCGTATGGCATCCCATGCAGAGGCGCCGGGAAAGGATACCCACGGCAAGTCATGGGATCCGCAAGGGTTGAATAGCTGCGGTGACCCTCGTCCGAAACGCAGCGCGGGACAGGAGTCCAGCCACCCGCACGGACTCGCATCAGCTTGGAGGAGACGATGAGACGACGAAAGAGAGCCCGGCGTCCGGCAAGCGCCTCACTGGCCTTGCTCGTGATCAGCGCCTTCATTCTCGGTGCTTGTGGAGGGGCGCAACCCACCGAGATCCCAGCGGCGACGCCCATCATCGAGTCGGAAGAACCCATCACGGAGCTCGCGAAGGCTGTCGACTCGCAGCCCTACTTTGTGCCCGGGCAGGTTATTTTGATCGGCAATGCAGATGCGATCGAGGGGCGCCTGGGCGAGTCCTCTGCGGTCGAGGCCAGGCTCAAGAAGATCGCCGATTTCGATCTCAGCTACCTCGACGGCTATGAGCCCGCAAGCCCTGGTGCAGAAGAGCTGCCCTTCGAATCGGTTCGCATCGGCAAGCGGCTCAGCCCCCTTGTGGAGGCAGAATCTCTGGCTTTGCGGCTGTATGAGATCGATGCCGGGAATGCCTCTGTCTCCGAGACGGTGGAAGTGGTGAATGCGTTGAATGAGGGGGAGGATCCGGATGCAGTCTTCGCGGATCTAAACTATCACGTGAGCACAATTCCCATTAGCCCTTGTGGCGATCCTTTCATTATCGGCGGATCACCCTTTATCATCGGCGGGTCGCCTTTCATCATCGGGGGCTCTCCTTTCATCATCGGCGGATCGCCGGTGACGGGAGCGGCAGCGGGGACGGGGCTCGCCGAAGGTTCAATCTTCTGGGATCAATGGGCCTTCGAGGTGATGGCGGTGGCGCCAGCGGCGAGTGAAGAAGCCGGGGCGCACATCGCGGTCTTCGACACCTCGCCCTTCCCGCCGGAGGGCCAAAGACCGATCGCCGCCGGCGATCTGCTGGCAGCGCCGACCCCGGGGACCTGGAGCCTCGCCTGGCCGACAGATGTTGCCAGCTCGCCGGTCATCGTCGACGGTGACCAATGGAAGATCGAAGGGGCCGGCCTAGACTTCACGCTTCGGGTCTTCCATGCGCCGACATTCGTGGGGCAGGTTCCCCGAACCGTTGATCTGGAAGGCATGGGCCCCATCGAGCCAGGCGACATGCGAGATCACGGGCTCTTCGTAGCCGGCTTGGCCCATGCGGTTTCCGGCGAGCCCGAGCTCTATTTGATCCAGGTGCTCAACGAGTTCGGATGCGGGGACCTCTACACGCTCACCACCGCCGTCCATGCTTTCATGCAACACATGCTTAATACGGCCGGATCGCTGGAGACGGTAGTCCTGAACCTGAGCCTGGGAGTTCCGCAGCCGCCGCCCGATTTCTTCCAGGTGCTTCGCGATGAGGGCGTCGGGGAAGCCTTCATCCAGGCGCTCAATCAGGAGATCGCTTCGCTGGAGCAGACCATGTCCGCCGCCTATGCTCGCGGCGCGGTGGTCGTGGCTGCAGCAGGGAACAACTCGGGCGTAAATACCGTCGAGCCCGCGAACCTGCCTGCGGATTACCCATTCGTTGCTGGCGTGGAGGCCGAGAACATCCGAGGTCAGAGGGCCTGCTACGGCAACCAGGGGGATCTCGGGGCGCCGGGCGCAGACGGCCGCAGGCCGAACACCCAGCCGAGCGATTTCTGCGAGCCCATCTTCGGCCAGTGCGAGCCGGCGGATGGGGGGTGTGAATTGGGCCTCGTTAGCCTGGGGCTATCCTCCGATTCAGGATACCGCTTCTGGGTCGGCAGCTCTTTCGCCGCGCCCCTTCTGAGCGGATGGGCCGCCGACCGGTTGGCCCAGGGCGCGATCCAAGGGACTGTGCTGGCGGATATGAAAACAACTTTCCCGCCGCCCTAGACCTCTCAGCTGCCTCTAGTTTGGCCACACTCGACCAGAGCCCCTGCGCGCGCAGGGGCTCTTGGCGTCCATGGTGGCCATGAGGGAAAACTGTTCCATGGCCCGTTCATATCAGTGACTGGAAAGCTGGCCCACAGGCAAAACCAGCCTGTTTCATCCTAAGCATGGTGCCACCGGTGGCGGGACTATGGAGGGGCCAGGAGACGAAGCCAGCCAGAAGGAGGATGCCATGTCTACTCGTAAGATGTACGTGCGATGGGCGATCGGGCTGCTCATGACGCTTTCCGTCCTGCTCAGCGCCAGCCCGGCCAAGGCCTACGTTCCCGAGGACGCCGAGACCGGCGTGCGCACAATCGCTGCTTCGGCAAGCACACCGCGCCGCGCCGCGGCGCCGAGCGAGGCCTTCGATGGGGATGCCTTGGGGGAATTCAAGGCAGTCTGGAAGTTCGAGCAGATGGAAGAGCTGACGATCGGCCCGTAGACGCCCGCCGCGAGGGGGAGCATCGCGAGGAGCGCCTGGTTGCATTCCGGGCGCTTCTCTGCTGCCTGGGGTGGCGAAAGGAAAGAGATGTCGCGGCGATGATGGAAATCTGGTGCACCGGTCGTTCATAGGATTGAAGGTCTATCGAATAAGAGACCTCACCAGCCAGCCAGCATGCACTTCAACAGGAGGAGGGTGCGATGAGCAACTTACCATTCCCCAGCGATCACAGCCTGCAAGAGCTAGGACGCGAGCGTTACAAGGATTTGCTCCGGGAGGCCGAACAGGAGCGACTCCTGCGGGCGCAGAAGCCAGATGCAGGCCGCCCGGTCTCCCACGAGATCTTTCGGGTGGCACAGGCTCTCGCCGCCATCGTGTTGGGCGTATTCCGGTCGTAGGCGATCCCCCGGGGCAGGTCCCAATCCTGCCCCGGGATCGTTCAGCTCCTGGGCCCGCTACGCCGTCCCCGTGGTGTGCCCCTCGAGGCGCCCCTCCGGGCGCCTCTTGGATTCCCAACGCGAGCGAGCAGTGGTGCAGATCAGGTCTTGAGGGTGATTCGAGGGTGAGTTTGAAACCTGCCCCAACATTTGACAAACCATTCCGGGCACATGATGCCCAGCGCCT
>CAZQDE010000091.1:0-8246 GCA_964591485.1 uncultured Anaerolineaceae bacterium
GCCGATTCCATGTATACCACGTTTGCATGGGGCTGTAAATGTCAGCCGCTTTTCTCCTCCAGGGGCACCACCCGCAGATGCAGTTCGCGCAACTGATCCTCATCTGCTGGCGAAGGCGCCCCGGCCATTACGTCCCTGGCTGCCTGATTCTTCGGAAAGGCGATAACCTCCCGGATGTGATCCTTGCCGGCGAAGATGCGCACCAGACGGTCGATGCCGGGCGCAATGCCGCCATGAGGTGGCGTCCCATATTCGAAGGCCTCGAGCATGTGTCCAAACCGCTCACGCGCCACGGCCGGATCCAGCCCAATCAATTTGAAGACCTTCTCCTGCAGTGACCGGTCATGAATACGTATGCTGCCGCCGCCAACCTCCAGACCATTGAGAACCATGTCATATTGCTGGCCGCGCGCCGCCCCAGGATCCTCATCCAACAGAGGGATATCCTCTGGCATCGGTGCTGTGAAAAGGTGGTGACTGGGATCCCATCGCCCCTCTTCTTCATTCCAGGTGACAAATGGGAAGTCGATCACCCAGGCGAACGCCAGCACGTCCGGGTTTCTCAAGCCCAGCCGGTCCCCCAGGTGCAGGCGCAATCGCCCCAGCGACTCAAACACGACCGGCGCCTGGTCGGCCACAAAGAGCAATAGATCACCGGGTTCGGCTCCCATGCGCGCCAGAAGCGCCTGAAGCAGCTCCGGAGGGAGAAACTTCGCAAACGAGGAGCGGTGCTCGCCAGCGCTATCCACGGCCAGATAGGCCAGTCCACCCGCGCCGAACGGCCGGACGAATTCCGTCAACTCATCGATTTCGCGCCGGCTATAGGATCCACAGCCCTTTGCGTTGATGCCCCGCACGGTACCGCCGCGCTCGATGGCTCGCTCGAAAACCTTGAAGCCGCAGGATTCGGCCAGGTCAGAGATATCCACGAGCTCCAATCCAAAGCGGATATCCGGGTCATCCCGGCCGAAGCGGTCCACGGCCTCGCGGTAGGTGAGTCGCGGCCAAGGCTTTTGGAGCAGCCGCTTGTCGGGAAGCAACGCTTCCACCAGCGAGGTGAAGAGATCCTCGGTCAGACTAAGCACATCCTCGCGCTCGACGAAGGACATCTCCAAATCCAATTGGGTGAACTCGGGCTGGCGATCGCCTCGCTGATCTTCATCTCGAAAGCAGCGGGCGATCTGGAAGTACTTCTCCACGCCTGCCACCATCAGCAACTGCTTGAGCTGCTGGGGGGATTGCGGAAGCGCGTAGAACTCGCCCGGATGCACACGCGATGGCACCAGGTAATCCCGGGCCCCTTCGGGGGTCGTCTTGAAGAGAATCGGGGTTTCGATTTCCCAGAAGCCGCGCGCATCCAGATAGTCACGGATGAATTTGACCACCCGATGGCGGAGCTCGAGCACCCGGCGCATTCCGGCGCGGCGAAGGTCAAGGTAGCGGTATTTCAACCGCACCATCTCTTCGACTTCGGTCTCCTCGTTGATGGGGAAAGGCGGCGTCTTGGCGGGGTTCAGGACTTCGAGCGCATGCACTTCCACCTCGATCTCGCCGGTGGGCAGATCTGGATTTTCCATGCCCTCCGGCCGTCGGCGGACGATCCCCTCGACGCGCACCACCCACTCGGCCCGAACCTCCTCTGCGGCGCGATGGGAGGCTGCCGATATTTCGGGATTGGCCACGACCTGCACGATACCCGAGCGGTCGCGCAGATCCAGGAAGGTGACGCCACCGTGATCCCGCCGGCGATTGACCCAGGCCGCCAGAATCACGGTTTCTCCCACATGGTTCGAGCGCAGTTCGCCGCAAGTATGGCTTCTAAGCATCGCGCCTCCCTTCTCACAAATGATACGCCGCCCGATCCTGATGAATTCGGGCGGCGGAAAGTGCTGCCGATTCGGCATTCACAATATGAAAGCCCTCCGCGCCCGATGGATGCGCGGATTCTCATCCTCGGCCGCGATATTCATGCGCACTTCCATCGCAGATCCTCTCGGCAGCATGCGCAGATTATAGCATCCGGCGGGAAGCGGGGTCAACGATAAAAGGCAGCGCCGGTATTTCCCAAAGTTAGATCATTGGCTCCATTGCCAGCGCCGGATGCCCAACGGCTTCCATATTGGCTAGGATTTCCTCTTCGGTCCACGCGCTTTCCTCGGTGGCGATCATATCCACAAATCCGGGCACTCTCCCCTTGGCCGCGAGAACATCCAGCACGGGACGCAGTTCCTCCCTCAGCGTGTGATTCATCCATACGATGCGCCGCCACCCACCCTCAGCGGAGATAAATTTGCTTCTGTGCAAAACCCGTTTGCTGTGGCCCAGAAAACCCGGGACGGGCATGCCCGCACCGACCACCTCATACATCGCTTCCCAGTCCATGCCGCTAGGGCTCATGCCGTCGTAGGAATGCTCCATCATCATCACGCCGTTGACTAGCGGCAGCATGGCCGTGATGCACTCGAAATCGCCGCAGGAAGAGCCAGGGTCTTGCATCATGCTGTATAGGCTGTAAGCCTCCATTGCCCCGCCCGATTCCTGCCGGGCAATCTGGTTGACGCTCTCCCATTGGCCCAAGCGCGCATCGATAAGGCCTTCCTTTTTTACTGGCTTATTCGGGCCAATGGGACGGATGGCAACCGCGGCTCGGGCATCCATCCAGTCTACCGCGCCGCAAACGCCAGGATGCTCCGGGCTTATGACGCAGACATGCCCGGCTGCAATAGTCTGACAGAGATTGCAGGTGTAGAATGTATCCACGTCTTCATCCGACAGGCTGTCTAGGCGCCTATCACGCCGTTCATAGATTGCCTGTGCTCTATCCCTAAGGGTCTGTATTTTCGTAGGTTCTGTAAGAAAGGTGATCTGAACTCGGCTGAGGATCTTTCCATATTCGTTGTGATAGCGGGCGTGCAGAATCTCTCCTAGGTGTCGCAAGCGCAACCCTTTATCGATCGCTTCCTGCGCGATGCGCACGGTGGCCATCGCCCGCTGCCCTCGATGGACAACCCCATCAATTTCGTTGAATATTGTCTCGATCTGACGCTCCATTACAGGCTCGAAGTCCGGTTGCATCTCCCTCCCGCTGACTTCGATCAGCATCGCGTAGGGGCAATTCGCGCGCAAACCGGAATCCAGATCTGGGCCCATGACTGCTATCTGCCCATCGACAATGCCCTCTCCAGTTGTGGTCAGTTCAACACCAGCGAGACACGCGCCGCAAGCATCATCGCGCACAAATTGTCCAGAGAAGTCGGAATGATACCCTACCGGCAGTTCCGGCAGCGCAACATGGAACTGCAAGCCCCGCTCCTCGATGCCTCTCTGAACGATGTTAGAGGGATCAACCCCACCCATGGCGGCCGGACACTCAACTGCAATCTCCCAGCCTTCTATGGAGGATGGCAACTGGGCACTGCTCAGCAAGGGACAGCCTAAAGGGATGGCAGCGAGTGCCTGCCTTAACCTGTCAGGGGTAGGGTCGCCCAGCAGCAGTGTGAACCCTCGTAATCGTTCACGGGCATAACGCAGCACAATATCGGGGTCATCAACATTGCCAAAGACTTGAGCCACACGCGTGATGAAGCCCAGAGCATTTGTCATACTCATCGGGACGACAAGTGCGCCCCACCCTACCGGAACACCCCCATTCTGCGCCGCTTCCAGCATGGCATCTTCGACGATAAAGACGACGATCTGCCTTCTTGTCAGCGATGCGACGATCTCCGATATTTGAGCGGCATCGTCTCCAAGCAGCAAGGCGTATCCAGAAATCGAGCCGTCGATGAGCCCAATCCCCCTCCTTCGCACAATGCCATCAACAGACATTGATGCGGCAGAAAAAATATCAATAGAATCTGTCATGATTGCTCCAGGGTTCTCCATCGCTCAGCATTTCCCGCCAGCAGATGGGCGTCCTGAGCAAGCGGGGTTCGACCCAACGAGTGATAAAAGGCTGCGGCAGCGCACCAGTCATGGCCAGCATGGCGGAAGTACCTCCCATCCTGATCGATAGACCAGTCAGGTCGGCCATAAATGCAGCTATGGCAGCCATCGGCTGAGTCAGCGAGACGCCAAGCGCCAAAGACACACCGTACCATATCCGGCGACTAAGTTGCGGCGGTTGCTCGATGAATCCGACGGCAACATGCATACCTGTCCGCCCTTCCCGCTAATGCACATCAGTTCCCGCAATCATCCGTTCAAGCCGACGACTGTCCCGGCAGGGAAGGGCCTTACCCAGTTGCCGAAGGCACGCACCAGCCTCTGGTAAGCTCGCTCGCCCGTACAGTGGTTGAGATAGAAGCGAAGTGTCTTGTATCGAGCTTTAAGCACGGCGACCACATGATCCAAATACAAATCATCGGCCGTCACGAGATGCATTCCACCCAGGATAGCCAGGATGGGTCGCTCGAATGTACGCTGCACATGGAACAGTGTGTTCAACAGCCCGGCGTGGCAGCAGCCGCAAATCACCGCCAGCCCTGCCTGCGTTTCCAGCACCAACGCCAGATCGTCTCGATAGGGGTCGGGCCGCCAATGATCATCACTGCGGATAGCATGGTGGGCGCTCCGCCCTTCCGGCTCGGGCCGCTCAAGGATTTCCCCCGTCGTCCAGAGACCGGGGAATATTTCCATAGGGAGATCACTGAGCCTCAACTCCGCACGGCTGGCCAAGTCTTTTGCGCTGAGTGTCATTGCAATGGATTGGTATGCGCCTTGGCGAAAGGAATATCGCGGGCGGAAGATATCGCTGTGGGCATAGATCGGCACCCCCCTATTCTTTGAAAGGACTGCTTCCAGCCCTCCTGTATGGTCATGGTGGGCATGGCTTAATACCACCGCATTGACATCCCTGGGGTTTAGACCTAGCAGAGTTAGATTATGAGATAGGACGGACTCCGTTTCCCCCGTATCGAAGAGTACGCTGCCTTGCTCGACTTCGATCCAGATAGCCAGGCCGTGTTTGCTCCAGAGGCCTGAATCCTGCTTTACGGCGTCGTCGACAACACAAATGATCCGCGCCATTCTCCTACGAATCGATTTCCTCACCCTTGGTCAGCTTGGCAAGTTGTACATAGACTTACGCCATCTTGGCTCGTTGGAGCGCCGATTTGACGCGCTCTGGTGTGTATGGCAACTCCCGCATCCACACTCCGGTAGCATCATGGATTGCGCTGGCGATGGCAGGGGCGACCCCGTCGATGGAAATTTCCGCTACAGATTTAGCACCGAAGGGGCCGCTGGGTTCGTCGGTTTGCACAAAGATCACATCCATGGCGGGCATCTCCGCGGCGCGGGGAATATGATATTTCGCCAAATTCGGGTTGAGTGGATGGCCTTCTTGATCAAAGAGCATTTCTTCTGTCAGCGTAAAGCCAAGCGCCTGGGCCATGCCGCCTTCCACCTGACCTGCAGCGGTAATTGGGTTAATCACCCGGCCGCAATCCACCACCATCAATAAGCGCTCTACGCTGATGCGGCCCGTTTGGGTGTCCACGACAATTTCTGCGAACTGGGCCGCCGTCGGTGGCGGGCTGAGTGGGCTCATATGGGATGCCGTAGCCATGATCTGGTGCTGGTTCTGCTGGTGCAGGCTGCTGAGCGCAATCTCGGCCAACGTGACGGACCGACCATCCGGGGCGATGACCTTTCGGTTTTCGAGCACTAGATCCGATGGATCCGAGATATCCAGCATGAGCTTTGCATGTTCCAAGATTTGATCTTTGATCCTGAGCGCCGCTTTGCGAACTGCCCCACCGCTGATGTAGGTGGTGCTGCTGGCATACGCGCCCTTATCAAAAGGTGTGAAATCGGTATCTGAGGAGTAGACAATCACGTCCTCCAGCGGGATGCCCAATACCTCCGCGGCCATCTGCGCCAAAATGGTATCTGACCCTGTGCCCAGATCTGTTGCGCCGATTAGCAAATTGAATGAGCCATCATCGTTCATCTTCAGCGTTGCCGCGGCCATATCCAGATTGGCAATACCGCTGCCGTGCATTACAACCGCCATGCCGATCCCATGCCGGTAGCGCGCGTTTTGGCTGCGATGCTGCCGACGCTTGCTCTTGAAATCGGTCGCACGCAATCCAACATCGACGCACTGCGCAAGGGCGCTGCTCTGAATAGCTTGTTCCACGCCTTCGCGGCCCTCGCCCAATTGCTTGGATAAATGCATCGGCTCGCCGATCTTGAGCCAATTGCTTCGCTTGAACTCGACAACATCCAAGCCCAACTTATCGGCAATCTCCTCCATCAAAACTTCAATCCCATATTGGCATTGCATGGCCCCATAGCCACGAAACGCACCCGCCGGGGGAGTGTTCGTGTAAACCACATCGCATATAAAGCGCGCATTGGGCGGATTGTAGAGAGTCAGCCCCTTAAAACCACCTACCATATTGACGGTCAGCCCATGCGCGCCATACGCACCGGTATCCCCAATCAGGTAGAGGCTAGCTGCAGTGACTTTGCCTTCTTTCACGCCGATCCTATAGCGAATAATATTCGCGTGGCGGCTGCGCGAGCTAGTAAATTCCTGGGTGCGCGAATACACCATGCGTACCGGCCGCATTGTTGCCAGCGTGAGATGTGCACACAGGTCTTCCAAAATCAATTCTTGCTTGTTGCCAAACCCTCCACCAATGCGCGGCTTGATGACCCGGATCCTCCTAACCGGCAGGCCGATCAGCGGGGCGACCATGCGCCGAATATGGAATGGCACCTGTGTACTCGTTCGGATGACCAGTCGGTCATCCTCATCGAGATAGGTGATGCAAACATGAGGTTCCAAGTGGACCTGCTGCTGCTTGGGGGTCCGGTATTCACCCTCAAAGAGGTGATCGGCCTCTGCAAAGGCCTGTTCGACATCTCCCACCTCGGCAGCGATGTGATGCACGACATTGTGCTGAGCGTCGTAAATCCCTTCTGTGTCCGGCTCATCGTGGATGACTGGTGCACCATCCTGCATGGCACGTTCGGGATCGACGACCGCAGGCAAGACCTCATAGTCAACCTCAATTAGCTCCAGGGCTCGTTGCGCAATCTCGGGCGTTTCAGCGGCAACAATCGCCACGCGGTCGCCCACATGACGGACTTTGTCGTCCAAGCTGACTTGATCATATGGCAGCGGTTGGGGGTAACTCTGTCCGCCAGAGGCGTATTTCACACGCGGAATGTCCTTATAGGTCAACACGGCGTGGACACCCGGCAGAGCACGCGCCCGGCTGGCATCAATGTTCCGAATGCGAGCATGCGCGTGAGGGCTGGTAAGCAGCGCGCCGTAAAGCATGCCATCAAGGTGGAGATCGTCTGTGAAAACGGGACGTCCCTGAGCCAATTTCCTGGCATCAATCTTGACCTCTGGCTTTCCCAAAATCCGGGTGGGGGGCATCGCCCTGGGGGTAATAACCAGTGGCGGCAAAGGATTCCGACCTCCATCACGACGGTAAAACGCTTCCGGAAGTTCGATCTGCTCAACCTCATCTGGCAATGTTTGCTCAACATGCGTATACGGTGAGACTTTCTCCCCGCGCAATATGGCAGCCGCGCGCTTTACGGCCTCAACGCCGCGGACATAACCCGTGCAACGACAGAGCACGCCATTCAAAGACTTGCGAATCTCGTCCTCCGTTGGATCAGGATTCTGATCTAGCAGAGCTTTGGCCGAGAGTATTTGTGCGGGCGTGCAATAGCCGCATTGAATGGCGCCCGTCTCCATAAAGGCCGATTGGAGAGGGTGCAACTCGCCATTTCGCCCCAATCCTTCAAGAGTCGTGATCTCTGCGCCATCCACATCTATAGCTTTTACCTTGCAACTGCGCACGGGTTTTCCATTCAACAGTACAGTGCACACCCCGCAGGTCCCATCGTCGCATCCATATTTAACGCTGAAATAGGAGGCACGACGAAGCGCAGCCAAAAGACTTTCACCCAGCCCGACCGAAAGTGTTCGGAGCTTGTTGTTGATAGTCAAGGTGACATCCACTTTAGCATTTTCCATCGGGATTAACCCTCATGCTTGTCTGCCCCCGGCCCGGCTGAGTTCACGTTTCCTTCCCATTTTACGGCCTCTCATCGACCTTAATCCAGCAGTTCAGGAAAAGAGAAAGACGATCACCGATGACAGGGCGGATTTCATATAAGGTGGCATCGTGGCCAAATGGGCCAGGATCCTACTCCAAGAGCATGAAGTATTCCCCCTGCGTCAGTTGGCGTCGCCTCCTCCAATCACGCATCAGCCA
>CAZQDE010000092.1:0-7849 GCA_964591485.1 uncultured Anaerolineaceae bacterium
TGAAACCCCGAGTCTTCTTCGATTTGTGGAATTGGAGAATTTTCTCTCCGACGAATTAGGGGTAAAAGTTGATTTGGTCATGCGTGACGCCCTCAAGCCAGAAATTGGTCG
This sequence comes from uncultured Anaerolineaceae bacterium, assembly GCA_964591485.1. Taxonomy (GTDB): domain Bacteria; phylum Chloroflexota; class Anaerolineae; order Anaerolineales; family E44-bin32; genus E44-bin32. Next base: position 112 of record CAZQDE010000092.1, read on the forward strand.
CCGCATAATGCATCAAGTGATCGCTGTATGAATCTGGGACGAGCCTACGTTGATTACCTTTGGGACATTGAAGCGGCCGCTATGAAAGCCGCGGAGTTTGTGCATGGCATGACCGCGGGGCAATTTGGCGAGGATGAGAAGACTCAATTTGCAGTTGTGCGTGCGCTTGAAATCATTGGCGAGGCCGCGAAGAAGATCCCGGCCGATGTGAGGGCTAGATATCCAGAAGTCCCGTGGCGCGAGATGGCGGGCATGAGGGACAAGCTCATCCACGACAATTTTAGCGTGAACAGCGATGTTGTATGGAAGACCACCATATAGGATCTTCCGGTAATCGTTGCCGCGATTGGCAAGGCGCTTAAAGATGAGGGGGGATAGCTTATCCCAGGTGTTGTTCTTGGCTTCGGCTTAGCTCATATTAGCCGCCCAACAGCTCGCCAGACCGTGTGAAAAGTCGAATAGGGGGTTCAGTTCGGAGGCGATAGCAGCGCATTTGGGTCCAAATCAAGCAAAGAATGCAGTCGAATCGGCAAGAGAGAAGAGAACCCCTGAATAACCCAGGGCTTCGATCATTATTGGCACCCCCAGGATCTTGATTGCACTCTTGATTTTTCAAGCCAGAAGGATCAAAGCTATCTCACGCCCTCTTGCGCATAGACACTTTCACCCTGGCGCCACATTGGCTATAATGGACCCCGCAGGCGCTCGCCTGCTCAGGAAGGTCTCGCTCTTTCCGTGCCTTCCTCCCTTCGGCGGTAGCTCCAAGCAGCGTGCAAGGCGCGCAGACGCCTCCAGCGACGTCCTCCGGCTCTCGCGGCTCGGAATCGGCCCGAGGAGATCCGCGAAACCTCGACGCCGGGGGCGGTCGAACACAAAGCGGGTGGGAAATCATGGCAGGGCAGAAGACAGTCGTCGCCGGCGCACTCGGGGAATGTGTTCACGTCGCGGGCGTGGTCCACTTCCTGCGGCTGGCGGAGGCTGCCGGCTGGAGGACGGTCTTCCTTGGGCCGGCCGTCCCATTGGAGGCGTTCATCGCAGCCGCCCGGCGAGAGCAGGCTGACCTGGTGGGAGTCTCCTATCGTCTCACGCCTGAAACGGGCGAGCGGTTGCTCGGTGAGTTCGCGGAGGAAGCCGACGAGCTCAAGACGCGCGGGGTGCGGTTTGCCTTCGGCGGTACGCCGCCGGTGGCCGAAAGGGCCCGCGCCATGGGCTTCTTCGAGCGCGTCTTCGATGGTAGCGAAAGCCCGGCCGAAGTCCTGGCCTACCTCAAAGGTGTCCCTGCGGATGGGGGTGCCGAGGCGGATTATCCTCAAACGCTCCTCGAACGGATCGCCTGGCGCAAGCCCTACCCTGTCATACGGCACCACTTTGGCCTTCCCAGCGTTGAGGAAACCATAGATGGGATCCAGCACATTGCCGAGGCGCGTGTCTTGGATGTCATCTCGCTGGGCACCGATCAAGACGCCCAGGCTCATTTCTTCCATCCCGAGCGACAGACGAAGCGGACCCGCGGCGCTGGGGGCGTTCCGGTGCGGAGCGCTGAGGACTTCCGGGCGCTCTACGCCGCCAGCCGCCGCGGCAATTACCCCTTGATGAGGACCTATTCAGGCACCGACGATTTCATCCGCCTTGCCGAGCTGTACGTCGAGACCATCCACAATGCTTGGTGCGCCATCCCTCTGTTCTGGTTCAACCAGATGGATGGCCGGGGTGTTTGGGATCTGGAAGGCTCCATCCGCGAACACCAGAAGCTGATGGCCTGGTATGGCGAACGGGGCATCCCCGTCGAGCTCAACGAACCCCACCACTGGGGGATGCGAGATGCCCCGGATGTCGTCTTCGTAGCCAGCGCATTCATCTCTGCGTACAACGCGCGGGCTTTCGGGGTCCGCGACTATGTAGCCCAGATGATGTTCAACAGCCCCCCGGGCCTCTCGGATGCCATGGACCTGGCCAAGATGCTGGCCTGCCTGAGGATGATCGAGCGGCTGGAGCGCCCCGAGTTCTGCATCTGGCGCCAGACGCGCACGGGCCTCCTGAGCTACCCAGTGAACACCCGCGCGGCGCGCGCCCACCTGGCAGCCAGCGTGTACCTGCAGATGGCGCTCGAGCCGCACATCGTCCACGTGGTGGGCTATACCGAGGCGCAACACGCGGCCACGGCCGAGGAGGTGGTTGAATCTTGCGAGCTCGCCATGCGAGCCATCGAGAACGCGCTGCGCGGTGCGCCGGATATGACCGCGGACCCTTTGGTTCAAGCCCGGGCGGAGGAGCTGGTCGAAGAGGCGGAATGGACGCTGGCCGCCATCCGCCTTTTGCCGACGAAGGAGGGCGAAGACGCCTGGCTCGACCCCGCCGCGCTGGCCGAAGCCGTACGCAGAGGCATCCTGGATGCGCCCCAGCTCCTTGCCAACCGGTATGCGCAAGGGAAGATTGCCACGGCAGTCGATGGACGTGGGGCGTGCGTGGCGGTGGATCCCGAAACGGGAACGCCGCTGAGCGAAGTACAGCGGCTGGCATCCCTTGGATTCGACGAAAGTTCACTTCGAGCAGCGATAGAAGGAGGAGTGTTCCATGGCTAAGCGCCCGATCTTCGCCGTCATTGGAGCCGGCAATGGGGGCAAGGCAATGGCTGCGCACCTGGCCCTGAAAGGGTTCCGCGTGCGGCTTTTCAACCGGACGCATAGCCGCATCGCGGCCATCGAGGAGCTGGGCGGTATCCGGCTCGAAAGCTACGACGGCGGGCCGCATGGGTTCTGCCAGCTCGAGAAGGTGACCCCCGATATCGGCGAGGCCATCAAAGGCGCCACCATGATCATGGTGGTGGTGCCATCCAGCGCTCATGTGGATATTGCGACGGCGTTAGCCCCGCACCTGGTCGATGATCAGTGGGTCGTCCTGCATCCCGGTCGAACGGGCGGCGCGATCGAGTTTTGCAAAGTCTTGCGTGATGTCCGCTGCGAGGCGCGGGTCAAGGTTGCCGAAGCAGAGACCTTCATCTACGCCAGCCGGTCGGAGGGTCCGGCGAACGCGCGCATCTTCAGGATCAAGAACGCCGTTCCCCTGGCGGCTCTCCCGGCCACCGACACGACCGAAGCCCTGGAGATGCTGCACCCGGCCTACCTCGAGTTCATCGACGGCATCGACGTGTTGCACACCGGCCTGAACAACATGGGAGCCATCTTCCACCCTGCGCTGATGATCCTCAATATGGGGCGGATCGAGTCGACCGCGGGCGACTTCCAATTCTATATCGACGGTGTCACGCCCTCCACGGCCAGAATCTTGGAGGTGCTCGACCGTGAGCGGGTGACGGTTGCTGCGGCGATAAACATTCGCGCCAGAACGGCGCTGGAATGGTTGCGCCAGGCCTACAACGTGCAGGGTGAGAATCTCTATGAGGCCATCCAGAATCAGAGCGGGTACTACGGCATTCGTGCTCCGAACACCCTCAAACACCGCTATATCTTCGAGGACATACCCATGAGCCTGGTGCCCATCGCCTCGCTGGCGCGGCGCTATGGAGTCTCCGTGCGCGGGATTGAGAGCATCATCCGTATGGCGTGCATCGTGGATGGCACTGATTATTGGCGCCGCGGAAGGACGCTCGATAAGCTGGGGATCGAACGCCTCTCGGTCAGCGAGTTGCAGACCTACGTCAGGACCGGCCAGAGGCCGGACGGTTAGCGCAACCTTCACTCCTGGCGTGAGGACGCCATACCGGGGATCAATTGCGCCAAATCCTCCGGGAGGGGGAGTTCGAAGGCCAGGGCCTCATCCGTTCCGGGATGGCGGAATTCCAGGCCGGATGCATGCAGGGCCATCCGCCCAAGGCGGCCGTCGGCATTTTCCGGATGCCGGGCGTAGAGCCTATCGCCAAGGATGGGGTGGCCGGCCGCCGACAGGTGAGCGCGAATTTGATGCGTTCTCCCGGTCTGTGGCTTGATCTCAAGCAAAGCCAATCCGTTGCTAGCTCGCAGCCGCCTGCAGATAGTCCTGGCGGGTTTGCCATGATGGGGATCAATCACAGTGCGGTGCCGTCGGCCCCCATCCACGCGCAGCCGCCAGGCCAGCTCCTGTGTTTCCCAGACGGGGATGCCCTGCACAACCGCCAGGTAGGTCTTGGCAACCTCGCCGCGTTCGAACTGGCCGTTCAGATGCCGGTGGGCCTCCGCGTCGCGCGCCAGCACGATCAAGCCGCTGGTATCCTTGTCCAGGCGGTGAACGATCCAGAGCCGGCCGATCTCTGGCTCGAGGAGAGACCGCAAATGTGGCTTCTCCCGATCGTAGCCGTCCGGCAGGGTGAGCATGCCGGAGGGCTTATCGACAACCACCAGGCGTTCGTCCATCCAATGGACGAGGGCCGACACCGGATCAAGTGCCATTGGGGTTGTCTCCAGGGTTTGGGATGATCCGAGGCGCACTGCCGGGGCTAGGGGCCGACCACCTCGTCATCGGGCCCAAGAAAAGGCCCGGAATCGGATTTGACTCCTTTTTCGAAATCACTACAATAGTCCCCACGAAGTCAGGGCACATAGGTTTGCACCGCCTGGGGCCCTGACAGGGACGTCGGACACAGGTTCCCTGCGCCCGACGTCCTTTCTATTTCGATGTTTCTGGGGCCGCATCCTGGGGCTATCCATATTTCAAGCTGCTGCCACCGATGAATTCTCGCAAGACCGAATCCGGGGGCACCGGCGAATCATCCCCGTAGGGCTCGACCGCAGCCAGCATGCGGCGCACCCGGGAGGCCCGCTTGTAGGCATCCTCTCGAAGCGGATCATCCCGGTATTGCTCTTGCCAGCGGGCGAAGTCTCCCAGCAACCTGTGTGCATAGAGAGCCACCTCGTAGGGCATGCTGCTATTGACGATGAAGTCGGCGGTGTGGGCGTAGGGGATGATGTTGCGCAGCTCGCTCGTCCTCACGTAGTGCCAGTGCTCGAGCGTGCGTTGCGGATCGTAGGCCCGGTGCACCGAATCGCGCAGCATGCGGCGGATCAATCGCAGGTCGGCCCATCGGAAGTACTTTCCGTCCGGCCCTTTCATCTGCAGCAGAGGTTCGAGGTAGATCCTCGCCTTGATCTCATCTGGAATGCCCTCGGTCATGGGAGGGTAGAGGCCATGCAGGCTGTCGAGCAGCAGGGTTTCACCAGGCTCTAGCTGCATCGGCGTCTGGCCGAGCGTGCGCTTGCCGGTCTTGAAGTCGTAGTGCGGGATCAGCACCTGCTCCCCTTGGATCAGGCGCTTCAGGTGATCGTTGATGAGCTCCAGGTCCAGGGCCTGAGGCGTCTCGAAATCGTAATCACCAAATTCATCCTTGGGATGCATTTCCAGGTCGAAGAAGTAGTGATCGAGGTTCAAGGCCCGGAATTTGAAGCCGTGGCGTTTCAGCCGGTTCTCGAGCTTGATGGTCGTCGTGGTCTTCCCGGAGGAGGAGGGGCCACAGATGATCACCATTTTCAGCTCGTGGGCCCGCTTGGCCAGGATCTGTGCCGCGGTTTGAACATCGTCTTCATAGGCCGATTCGGATTCATGCACGATCTGGGCGAACTCGCCCCGGCGGATGCGCTCGTTCATCGCCTCGGCGGTGTGCAGGTTGTGGCTGACGGCCCAGTCGAGCACGTACCAGATCTTGCGCCAGGGGATGTTCTCGGAGGCCTTGGAGGCCTGCATGCCGCGCTCCTGCCGGCGGCGGGCGCGCTCCTCGCGGTAGAGGATGTAGGCCTTGGCTACCTTGGCATGGCCGTGCTCGATCAGGATCTTCTCGACCGCGTCCTGGATCTCCTCGATATGCGGCTTGTGCCCCTCAGGGTAGGTGGCCTCCAGATATTCGACCACGCGATCCGCCAGCCACTGCGCCCGCTCGCGATCGCGGCCTCCGACCGCTACCGCGGCGCGGTAGATGGCGTTGGCAATGCGGTCGGGATTGAAGGGCACGATCGAGCCGCTGCGCTTGACGACGTGTGTGAATTTCGCCATCCCCGTTGCCTCCAGGGTCGGATCATGGTGCAGGCTATTGTAGCCGAGGACCTCCCGCGGCCGGAAGCCCCTCCCCGCGGCGCGCTGGGTTCCCGCTGTGCCAGTTAATCATTGGTCAGCAGATGCACGTTTCCGACGCGCACGTTCGCAAGCCCGGCGGTGTGGGCGGCCTCAAGCGCCTCCTCCGCCAGCCGGCGCGGAGTCCGGGGCAGGTCGCGCATGCGATCGTGTGGATAGAACGCGAGCAGGGCATAGGGGATCTCCGGATTGTGCGAAGCGATGAAGCCGGCAATGCGGTGAACCTCCTCCCCGTCGATGTAGCCCGGAACGAGGGGCGTGCTGGCGACCAGGGTGTGGATCTCGCTCCGATCGGCGGCCCGCTCAACAGCCAGTGCGAAGTTCTTCAAGGCCTGCTGGTTGGACCCGCCGGTGAGCGCCTGATGAAGCGCCGGGTCGAAGGCTTTGAGGTCGAACTTGAACGATCCACTGCTCTCGATAGTGAGCGCCAAAGCCTGGATCAGGGCGCGTTCGTTCATCGTCCCGGCCGTCTCCCAGCAGACTCGCACGCCGCGATCCGCCAGGCGCCTTCCGGCGGCGAGCGCATGGGGCATCTGGCTGGCAGGGTCGCCTCCGAAAAAGCAAACGCAGAAGGTGCTCTCCGTTGCCAGCGCGGCCAGAGCAGCGGCGGACAGGGCCTCTACGCTGCCGTCCCGCTCCCGGCGCGGGTCGGTGTAGCGGAACTGCGAGTTCTGGCAGAAGAGACAATCCAGCGTGCAACTGGCGTAGAAGACGGCCAGGTTGTGGCGGCCGTAGGCCGTATGGCCCGGGCAGACCCAATCGGCGACGCAGTTGGTGGGAAGGGGGTCCCGGTACCAATGCAGCCAGCCGCGCCGGGGCGTGCCGGCGATATGCGTCAGCCGTCCCTGCTCGACCCGGCGCAGGCCGCAGAAGCCCCGCTCGCCTTCGCCTATGCTGCAACCTTGGCTACACAGACGGCAGCGGACGCCCCCCTCGGCCCGCGGCGGCCGGCCAGGGAGGCCCAGGGCCTGGCGCGTGGCGGCATGGCGGTCGAGCGCCACCGAGAGTGCCTCCTGAGGGCGGACGCGCAGGCAGGACAGGCAGACCCCCATGCCCTGGCTGATCAGGCGGCTTTCAGCTTTGCAGAGGAGGCAGGAGCCCATCGGTGGATCTTTCAAGCCGACCGCTAGGCCGGGGGCCCGATCGGGATCAGATACAGCGGCCGGTGGTCGCCCGGGAGCTTCATCACCTCCGCGACGCGCTCATCATGGAAGGCCCCCACCGGAACGGAACCGAGCCCAAGCGCAACGGACTCCAGGTGCACGTTCTGAGCGGCATGGCCGACCTCGAAATGGACGTATCTTGGGCCGCGCCGCGAGCCGTACTTCACCTCGATCCGCCGGTAGACGGCGGCGATGACCAGCGTGAAGGGGGCCTCGAGGATGAACTCCTGGTCGAGGCTCGCCCGGCACAGGTCCTTCCGGATATCACCTTCCAGTGTGACCTCGGCGGCGTGGCGCGCGGGCAGGTAGTGCAACACATTCTCGGGCGTCACGCCGTAGACCTCGAGCGGATAGAGCGCCCCCGCAGAGGGCGCTGTGCGGCGGCCTTCGGGGCTGCGAAATCCCTGGGCGGACCAGAAGAGCAGCCCGATTTGCCCGAGGTCCAGCGGATCGGGCCGGAAGTGCCGCACGGAGCGTCGCCGCCGCAGGCACTCCTCCAGCGTCAGCGGGCCGCGTTC
>CAZQDE010000093.1:0-7773 GCA_964591485.1 uncultured Anaerolineaceae bacterium
CTCAAAGTGATCCGTTTATGAAAACGCGATTGCCCTGGGGGAATTTCGCAGGGCACGGGCATTGCTCAACCGGCGCCGGCCGCATAGAATGCTGGCTATGAGCCCTTTTCACACAAATGCGTACAGGCTGCGATGGATCTGATCCCCTACGAGCAGCTCAGGCCCGAGCAAAGAGCTATCGCCGAGGCCGAGGTGGATACAAGCCTCTTCGTCTCCGGCCCGGCGGGCGCGGGCAAGACAACAGCGGGTGTGCACCGAGCATTGCATTGGCTCAAGAGCGGTGCCCATATCACCGAGGTGCTCATCCTGGTTCCACAGCGCACGCTTGGGCGGCCCTACCTGGATGGGCTCAGAGGTCCTGAAGCGCCCATGGTGGGCGAGACGTCCGTCCTGACGATGGCCAGTCTGGCGCGCCGGATGGTCGATCTCTTCTGGCCGGCAGTGGCCGAGCAGGCGGGATTCTCTCGGCCTGATCGCCCACCGGTCTTCCTGACCTTGGAGACGGCCCAATATTACCTGGCGCGTGTGATCGCCCCGCTGCTTGAGCAGGGCGCCTTCGAGGGCGTGAATATCGACCGCCACAGGCTTTACAGTCAGATTCTGGACAATCTCAATAAGTCGGCTGTGGTTGGCTTCCCCCTGGAGGAGATCGGCGAGCGGCTGACGGAAGCCTGGGTCGGCCCCGAAGCGCGCGCAACCCTCTACGAGACGGCCCAACAGGCGGCGGAGCTGTTCCGCCAGGCCTGCCTGAAAAATAACTTGCTCGATTTCTCGCTGCAGTTCGAGGTCTTCTATGCTCACGTCTCCCAGCTTGAGCGATTCCAGGCGCACTTCATGAATCGCTACCGCTATATGCTGGCAGACAATCTGGAAGAGGATACGCCGAGGGCCCACGATCTGATGGCTGCTTGGGCCGAGAATATGCGTTCGGTTGTATTCCTTCTGGATGAACAGGCTGGTTTCCGGCGCTTCCTGGGCGCAGACCCGGATCATGCGCAGAGATTGAAGGAGAGGTGCTCGCAAGCGGTGACCCTGCGCTCGGGTGTGCAGAGCGACGATCTCGCGGGCCTCGAAGCGGCCTTGACTGCCCGTTTTGGCTGGCCGGCTCGGGACAAAGTGGGCCGGCCGCGCGGCGGGCTGCGGGTGGAGGCCCGGCGCTACCTTCCTGAGACCTTGGATTGGGTGGCGGAGGAGGCCCGGCGGTTGATCGAAGAAGAAGGGTTGCCAGCGGGAGAAATCGTCATCCTGGCCCCCTTCCTTTCGGATTCACTTCGTTTCCTGCTTTCTCATCGACTTGAGCGCGCGGGGGTTCCTTGGTACTCTCATCGCCCCTCCCGGCCGCTACGGGATGAGCCTGGCTGCCGATGCCTGGTGGCCCTGGCCGAAGTCTGCCACCCTGCCTGGGGGCGTCTGCCATCCGAGGAAGAGTGGACGCATGCACTCATGGTGGCCATCTCTGGATTGGACCTAAGCCGCGCCAGCCTGCTTGCAAAATCGCTCTATGGACGCAAGGGCGGGCAGGCTAGCTTGCGGGCGTTTGAGGGGTTGCGTCCTGAAATGCAGGAAAGAATCACCTTCACGGCCGGGGCGCGCTACGACCGGCTGCGAGCCTGGATCGAGGCCTACAGGGAGAGTCCTTCAAGGCATCTGGACCATTTCTTCCGGCGGATTTTCGGGGAGATCCTGTCACAACCCGGTTTTGGATATCACGACGATCTGGAGCGTGGCACCGTTGCTTTCGCCCTGGTTGACTCGGCTCGCAAATTCCGCTGGGTGCTCGAGTCGGAAGGCAAGTTGGATGATTCGCAGATTGCCCGGGAATACCTGCGCCTCATAGGTGAGGGGATTGTTGCCGGTTTCTATCTCCCCGCCTGGGAGCAGCATGGGCAGGAGGCCGTTCTGATTGCGCCGGCGTTCACTTTTCTTATGGCCAACCGGCCGGTGGAAGTCCAATTTTGGCTGGATATCGCCAGCGCGGGATGGGCCGAGCGTCTCTACCAACCCCTCACCCACCCCTATGTGTTGAACCGTGGATGGCCGCGTGGCCATGTGTGGGCCGATGCCGATGAGACTCGCGTGCGCCGTGAACTGGCTGCCACACTGATCGCCGGTCTGCTCCGGCGCTGCCGGCGGCGGATTTACATGGGGTTGGAGACTTACAGTGAGCAGGGCATGGAACTGAAAGGACCACTTCTCCGAGCGCTTCAGCGCGTGCTTAGCGAAGGCGGGAGTCGGGCGGATGAGTAGCCTCTTCAGGGCCAGGCCAAAGCAGGAGGAGGTGCTGGCCTACCGTGCGGGAAAGATGGGGGTTGCGGCTGTTCCTGGGAGTGGCAAGACTACGACCCTGGCCTACTTGGCAGCTCAAATCGTTGCGGCAGGCGGGCTGGGGGAGGACCAGGAGGTGCTCATCGTCACGCTGGTCAACTCAGCCGTCGAGAATTTCGCGGTGCGCGTGGCTGAGTTCGTACAAGCGGCCGGATTGCTGCCTCAGGTGGGCTACCGGGTGCGGACGCTGCATGGCTTGGCTCATGACATCGTGCGTGAGCGGCCTGATCTGGCGGGTGTATCCGAGGGGTTCGAGATCGTCGATGAATTGGCTGCGGAACGCATCCTTCGATCCGCGAGTGAGAGCTGGGCGCGGCGGCATGCGGAATTGGCGCGTCTGTATCTGCGTGAGGAGTTGAGCGCCAGGGATGTGCAAAGGGTCCAGCGCCGGAATTGGCCCAACCTTGTCCACAGCATTGGCCATGCGCTCATCCGGCAGGCCAAGGATGCCCGCATCTCCGCTCCAGAGTTGGAATCGAAGGTGGCTGCCTTGCAGAGACCCTTCCCACTCATGCAGCTTGGCGCGGAGATCTACCGGGCTTATGAAGGAGCACTCGCGCTGCGCGGCGCGCTGGATTTTGATGATCTAATCCAACGCGCGCTCACAGCTCTTCAGGCGGATGAGGGATTCTTGAAGCGTCTCCGGCATCGCTGGCCCTATATTCTCGAGGACGAAGCCCAGGATAGTAGCCGGCTGCAGGAGGAAATCCTGCGATTGCTGGCAGGAGACGATGGCAACTGGGTTCGAGTGGGGGATCCAAACCAGGCGATATTCGAGACCTTCACCACGGCGAGTCCAACCTACTTGCGCTCCTTCCTGAGAGAAGCGGATGTCACGGCTCGCTCGCTCCCCAACTCTGGCCGCTCTACCCACAGCATCATGCGCCTGGCAAATTACCTCGTGGAATGGGCAAGGCGCCAGCATCCGGTGTACGCGTTGCGAGAGGCTTTGGCCGAATCAACCATCGAGCCCGTTCCTGAAGGTGATCCTCAACCCAACCCGGCCGACGATCCCGGTGCCATCCATCTGGTGGATCTTCCCTTCACACCTGAGGAAGAGCTTGCAGCCGTGGCGGATTCGCTCAGGCGCTGGCTGGCCGAGAATCCGAACAAGACGGTGGCGGCACTGGTGCCGCGCAATGAGCGCGGTTTCGCGCTCGTCGAGCGGCTTAAGCGGGCGCGCATCCCTCACCGGGAAATTCTGAAAAGCTCACAGGAGACGCGGCAAATCGCCCAAGTCTTCGCCGACGTTCTGCGCCACCTGGCGGAACCATCTTTCCCGCAGCCGCTCGGGGCTGCCTTAAAGGCCTGGTTGTGGAGCCAGTCTCGTTCGGCGGATGATGGCGAGGGCCTGGCCAAAGCGCTACGGCGCATACGCCCCGAGAGGTTCATCTGGCCGGTGAGCGAGGACGATTGGCCGACTGGGCTTGAGCAAGCGAACGAGAAGCTGCGAACATTTCAGGCACTTCTGCAGGAGTGGCATCATGCTGTGCTCCTGCCCATCGATCAACTCCTTCTCACTATGGCGCAGGACCTTACACTGGAAGCCGATGAACTCGCCCTGGCCTACAAGATGTCTGTGGCTCTGCGCCGGATTCAAGCATCCAATCCCACCTGGGGCTTGAAGCACTTCGCAGCAGAGCTCGAAGCGATTGCCAAGAACCAGAGACGATTTCTGGGTTTCAGTGACCTGGAGACCGCCTTCGACCCAGATGAGCATCCGGGTGAGGTGGTCGTATCCACAGTGCATAAGGCCAAGGGGCTGGAGTGGGATCGAGTCTATTTGCTTTCGGTGAATAATTACGATTACCCGTCGGCCGAGGAGGGCGACGCCTATATCGCCGAGCCCTGGTTCTTGCGGGAAGGATTGAATCTGCAGGCGGAGGCATTGGCCCAATTTGAGCTGTTGAGTAACGGATATCTGGAAGAAGGCTATATGGAAGGCCGGGCAAGTGAACAGGCGCGAATCGATTATGCTGCCGAACGGCTGCGGCTGTTGTATGTAGGCATTACCCGAGCGAGAAGTGAACTGGTGATTACTTATAACACAGGCCGTCGTGGTGACATGCGGACCGCGACGCCCTTGCAGGCACTCATGGATTATTGGCGGGAGGAGTCAGATGGTGCTTCCTGAAGGTTTCCAATTCACACAAGGCAAGCTACAGGACTTTGTAGACTGCCCGCGGCGCTTCGAGTTGCGCCATCTTCTGGAACAGCCCTGGCCGGCCGAGCTCATCGATCCGGCGGATGAAGTCGAGGAGCATATTCGCCAGGGAGCCGCCTTCCATAAGCTCATCTGCCAGCATCTACTCGGTCTGCCGGACGAGCAGCTCTCTCGCATGGCTTCCGAGGAACCCCTGATCCGGTGGTGGGATCACTTTCTCGAATGGGGTCTGCGCGGCCTTCCAGGGAATCGGCGGGCGGAGGTGGAAATGGGTGACAGGCTCGCCGGTCATCCTCTGGTCGCAAAATACGATCTTATCGCCTTCGAAATGGAAGGTCCCGTCGTGATCGTCGATTGGAAAACCAACCGCATTCGTCCCGGCCGGTCCCGGCTGGCCCGCAGGCTGCAGACGATTGTATACCTCTATGTGCTTGCCAGGGTGGGGGAGGCCTTGCTGGGGAGATCAATCCGGCCGGACGAGATTGAGATGCGCTATTGGTTTGCAGAATACCCTCAAGACCCCGAGCGTTTTGCCTACAGCCAAGATGCGTACGAGCGAGACAAGGCTGCGATCGAAGCGCTGGTCGAAACGATCGTGGCGGCGGTTGAGGGCGGCGGGTTTCCTAGGACAGAGGATACACGGCGGTGCAGATTCTGTGAGTACCGATCCCTCTGTGAGCGCGGCGATCGCCCCGGGGATGTATCCGACCTTGAAATCGACTTCGAGGAGCTGGAGGAGTGGCCGGGGCGGCTCGATTGGGAAGAGATTGCCGAGGTGCCCTTCTAATGACAGGGCGTAGGAAGTGGATCGAGCCAGCGCCTATCGAGGTGGATCCGGAGTTCCGGGCCGCGATCGGTGGGCATCCACTTGTGGCTGAGTTGCTTCACCGCCGCGGCTTGGATCGCGCCGACGACGCCAAAGCCTTCCTGGATCCTTCCTTATATCAGCCTACATCGCCCTGGGAACTCCCTGGCCTCGAGCCGGCCGTCGAGCGGGTAGCGGCGGCGTTACAGAATGGCGAGAAGATCGGCATCTGGGGGGATTTCGATGTGGATGGCCAGACGTCCACGACGCTGCTGGTATCGGCCCTGCGCGAAGCGGGCGGAGAGGTTACCTTTCACATTCCCAACCGGGAGCGTGAATCACATGGTCTGAACTTGGAAAACCTGAGGCCTCTCATTGCGTCTGGGATTAGGCTGCTGGTCACTTGTGACACGGGGATCAGCGCGGTAGAAGAAGTCCGATACGCCCAGGAGCAAGGCGTGGATGTCATCGTCACCGATCACCACGACCTCCCGGAAGCCACTCCAACCGCTCACTCGCTTCTGAATCCCAAGTTCCTTCCACCTGCACACCCCTTGCGGGAACTTCCCGGTGTGGGCGTCGCCTATTTGCTGATTTCGGGAATGCATGACGCCGGAATGGAGGTTCCGCCGCCTGAAAGCTTCCTCGATCTCGTGGCGCTGGGAGTAGTGGCCGACCTGGCGGTTGTGGGAGGCGAAGTCAGATACCTGCTCCAGCGTGGGCTGGTGAGCCTGCGTGAGACCGAACGGCCCGGGCTCCGGCTGTTGATGCAATCCGCCGGCCTGCGGAATGGCCATCTAACCGAGGAGCACATCGCCTTCCTCCTGGCGCCCAGGCTGAATGCACTGGGCAGGTTGGCGGATGCCAGACTGGCGGTCGAGCTGCTTTCGACGGATGATCCGCAGGTTGCAGAGCCCCTGGTGGCTGAGCTGGAGGAGCTCAACCAGCGGCGAAAGCATCTCACGGAGTGGGTGCTCGAGACGGCCCGCGAGAAACTTGCCCGTGAACCCAGCTTGATGGAAACGGGTGCGCTTGTACTGGCGGATGAGCGCTGGCCGGTAGGGGTGATCGGCATTGTCGCAGGGCGGCTGGCAGAAGAACTGCAGCGACCTGTGATTTTGCTATCGGCTCCGCTGGAAGGGCTGGCGCGGGGTTCGGCCCGTTCCGTCGCCGGAATCGATATCTCGGAGGCCATTGCTGCACAGGCGGACTTGCTGGAGAGTTACGGCGGGCATCCGATGGCGGCCGGGCTCGCAATCCAGCGCGAACGCATTCCGGCCTTCCGCCGGAATCTGGCGGCGTATTTGGCCAATCGCTATCCTGATTTCGATCTGGACGATAGCCTTCAGCTCGATGGCTACCTGCCTCTGGAGCAAGCGACGCTGGAGATTGTGCGCGATTTGGAGCGGCTGGCGCCATATGGGCCGGGGAACCCGGCGCCTATCCTCTGGAGCCCGGGCCACAGGCTCAAGAACACGAGGCCGATCGGTCGTGATGGCGAACACCTGCTCATGCAAGTTGAACTCCCCTCTGGGGGGAGCAGGCCGGTTGTGTGGTGGCGGGGTGCGGGCCAATCCTTGCCGGACGGGACCTTCGACCTGGCCTACTTGGCTCGCTCGAGCAATTACCGGGGGCAGTGGGAAGTTCAATTTCAACTTGTGGCGGTGCGGGAGTCCGCACAGATTGCTGTGCCAGCGGCACCGGGACGAGGGCGGCTACGTATCGAGGATTATCGCTGGCGAGCGGATGCGCTCATGCGAGAACATCCCTGGACGGGGAGCGATGATGTTGTTGTCTGGTTGGAGGGTCCCGAGCAGGCGCAGGTCCCAGGGGCCGAGCGGAGCGAGCTTGAGAAGGCAAGGACCCTTATTCTCTGGACGGCACCGCCGGATCTTTCCTTGCTGAAGCGTGCGCTCCGGACCGTGCGACCGGAGAGTTTAATCTTGGTATGCATGGATCCGGGGCTGGCCACACCGGCTGATTTCCTGCGACATCTCCTGGGAATGGCAAAATATGCTGTCCGGGCCGAAGCTGGCCGGCTGAATCTCGAGCGTGCTGCGGAGGCTACCGCTCACCGAGAGGCGACCATTCGGGCAGGGCTGGCTTGCCTCTCGGGGGCCGGGCTGGTCGAGGTCGAGGAGCTGACCAGTCGCGTTGTGCGCGTTTCTCCGGGCGAGCGCCATGCGGCCGGCTTGGTGCGCCCGGACCGCACGCTCCAGCGGTTGCTCACCGAAGCGGCATCCTTCAGGGCTTTTTTGCGAAAAGCTGATTCTGGCTGGTTCCAGCGGCTGGCTTAGGGGTAGCCTGGCCTCAAAGGGGCTGCAGGCGCGCCCTGTATTAGCTTAGGGGGCAGGTGTGGGCGAGGGAGAGGGGGTAGGTTCGGCGCCTTCGGGCGTGGGTGTGGGCGTGGGCGTCGGGCTGGATGTAGGTGTGCGAGTGGGCCCCACGCCCGTGAGCTCATCGTAGTGAGTCTGGGCCA
>CAZQDE010000094.1:0-7650 GCA_964591485.1 uncultured Anaerolineaceae bacterium
GACGGCTCGGCGCTCGTGGATGGGCTCACGCTGATCGAGGACGTGAACGAGCATTTCAATCTCTCCCTGGAAGACCCCTACTACGACACGATCGCCGGATATATACTCGGCCGCTTGGAGCGCATCGCCCAGGTGGGGGACATGGTCACAGTGGATGGGATCCGCTTGCGAGTCGAGGCAATGGACGGTAAACGCATCGCCCGCATCTCTATCACGCCGCCGCAAGAAGGCAGCATGCGCCCGCCGGTCGCCGACCCCTCGCAGGACGCCTGAGCCTATGTACGTCGAGGTCGCCGTCAACCTCCCGCCTGTTCGCGGCACCTTCGACTACCACCTGCCCCCCAGACTCCGCACCAAAGTGGGTATTGGCCATCTCATCACGGCTCCCTTTGGGCGCCGAGAGGTCCAGGGCGTGGTGATCGCCACGCCGAGCAAGCCAGCCGTCCCCGAGACCCGGCCTGTCACCTCGCTGCTCGACCCTGAGCCAGTGGTGACGCCCCCGCAGCTAGAATTGGCACACTGGCTCTCCGCCGAAACGCGCACCCCCTTAATCGATTGCCTGACGCTGATGCTCCCGCCTGGCCTGAGCCAGCAGGCCGACTCTCTCTATCATCTTGAGATCGAGGATGCCCAAGTCAGCGGGCCTCTGCAGCAAAGACTTCTTGACCTGCTGCGGAAGCGCGGCGATCTGCGCGGGCGCCAGATCAGCAGGGCCATGCCGCGGCGCCGTTGGCGGTCTGCCATGGAGAGCCTTATTCGGCGAGGCATCGTCAGCCGCACACCCGTCTTGGATCCTCCGCGCGTCCGGCCCCGCAAAATCCGCGTTGTCAGCCTAGCGGTGCCGCCCGAAACCCTGCATCCTGCCGAGCTGGCTCTGGGCCGAGAGGGCAGCCAGGCTTCCACCCGCCGCCAAAAGACACTGGATGCCCTGCTTCACGCCGAGGGGCCGCTGCCTGTGCGCCAGATCTATGAGAGCACTGGCGCGACCTGGGCTGACCTGCGATGGCTCCATGAGCACAGGCTCATAGCCCTGAGCGAATCCGAAATCTGGCGCGATCCCCTGGAAGAGGTCGATTTCGTGCCTTCGACGCCGCCAGAGCTAACGCAGGATCAGGCCCTCCTTTGGGAAGCCATTCGCCCAAACCTGGAAACACCGGGGCGAAACCCCACTAAGCCCTTCCTGCTGCAGGGCGTGACCGGCTCCGGCAAAACAGAGATCTACCTTCGCGCCGTGGAGGCCACCCTTAAGTCCGGCAGGGCGGCCATCGTGCTCGTGCCCGAAATCGCCCTCACGCCCCAGACTTTGCGAAGATTTCTGGCCCGATTCCCAGGGCGGGTGGGCGTCTATCACTCGCAACTTTCCGATGGCGAGCGCTATGACACCTGGCGGCGCTGCCGGGCGGGCGAGTTACAGGTGATCGTCGGCCCGCGCTCGGCCCTCTTCACGCCCTTCCCGCGCATAGGGCTCATCGTGCTCGATGAGTCCCACGATGAATCCTATAAGGAGCAATTGCGGGCACCACGCTACCATGCCCGCGAGACCGCGCAGGCCTATGCGCGGATACTTAACGCCGTGTGCATTCTCGGGAGCGCCACCCCGGATGTTGTCACCCGCTTCCGGGCCGACCAGGGTCAATTGCAGCGCCTGACTCTGCCCCAGCGCATCCTCGGCCATCGCGAACGTCTTCAGCGTCAGGCCCGCCGCCTCGGCCTGAGGCCCGAATACCGCCCCATTGGGGGCGATGCCCAGGCCATCGATCTGCCACCCGTCCGCGTGGTGGACATGCGCTTGGAATTGAAATCCGGCAACACTTCGATTTTCAGCCGGTCTCTTCAGAAGGCGCTGCGCGAGACTCTAGATGCCCAGCAGCAAGCCATTCTCTTCCTCAATCGTCGCGGCGCCTCCACCTATGTCTTCTGCCGGGATTGCGGATGGGTTGCGCGCTGCTCCCGCTGCGATACACCCCTCACCTTCCACGCCGATGACCAGCTCTTGCTTTGCCACCACTGCAACCAGGGCCGCAAACCCTTCTATCGCTGCCCGGAATGCGGCAGCGCACGCGTGCGGCATTTCGGCGCCGGTACCCAGCGCGTCCAGGCAGAAGTTGAGCGGCTCTTTCCCGCCGCGCGGACGCTCCGCTGGGACCGCGACACCACTCGTGCAAGGGGCTCCCACGCCACCATCCTGGCCCGGTTCGCAGCCCACGAGGCCGACGTGCTCATCGGCACCCAGATGCTCGCCAAGGGATTGGACCTCCCGCTCGTCACGCTCGTCGGCGTGATCTCCGCCGATATCGGCCTCAATCTGCCCGACTACCGGGCTCCGGAACGGACCTTTCAAGTGCTCACCCAGGTGGCCGGTCGCGCCGGGCGCGGTCTCCTGGGCGGCCGCGTGATCCTTCAGACATATCAGCCCGACCACTATGTCATTCAGGCTGCATCAAATCATGATTATGAAGAGTTCTACCACCAGGAATTGCGGTACCGCCTCGACCTGGAATACCCGCCCTACAAGCGCCTCGTCTCGCTGACCTACAGACATCCCTCCCGCGAATCTGCGGCGGCTGAGGCTCAGCGCATGGCGCGTGTGCTCAGGCATCACCTTGCGGAGAGAGCCAGCCGAGGCGATCTCATTGGGCCGGCACCGTGCTTCTTCGAGCGCATCCGGGGGCACTACCGCTGGCAGATTATCCTTCGGGGCATGGCGCCTCTTGATGAATTGCCTGAAGACCTACCCGAGGGCTGGGCTATCGACGTGGACCCGGCCAGCTTGCTCTAGCGGAGTCGAGCGCGGCCCTCGCAGCGCCGCGCCAGCATGTATTGCATTTCAAGGATGATGAAAGGAACCGGGCATGACCAGCCTGCGAGCAGCGCTTGAACGCCATCTTCAGAGCATCTTCGACGGCGATCTCGAGACCTACCATCAGACCAGCGTTCCCGAGCTAACGCTCTATGAATGGTACGTGACCCCTCATCGCATCGAGGGTTTGCCGTTCCATGACTTCATGATGACGGAAGCTGCCCGCCCGGACACAGCGGGTATGGCGCTCGATCCGCAACCTGCGTCACCGCCGCAGGACAAGCCGCGAGTTCGCTTCGATCTGGCCAATTACCACGAGCAGGTCTATGGGGAGGCAGCTGTATGTTCCTACACCATGCTCATCTCGAAGGGCACCTCCAAGGGCGTGCAAGTGAGCAGCTACAATGAGAGCAGGGTGCTTATCCGCATGGATGGGACATGGCGCGTGGTGCATGTGCACAAATCTCCAAGCTGGCACGCGCCATTCCAACCCCCCGCCTGTTAGCCGTTTCGAGGCTGCGAATGCCGAGGTTCCCAGGCCCGTGCATATGGAGTAAACTGCAGATGGATTTGCCTGATACTCGCCTACCTTGCCCCCTTGAATCCCACGATACTTCGCCTAGGAGGTTCTGGTCCGATGATTAAGATTGTCGCCGACACCACCTGCAATCTACCCGATGACATCCTCACGCAATATGACATCCGGCTGGCGCCCATATCGATCCAATTTGGCGATGAAACTTTCGAAGAAGGCATCAACATCGACCGCGCCGCCTTCTACGCCAAGATCGATGAGCTCGGCATGATGCCCAAAACCTCTCAGCCGCCTCCGGCCTGGTTCGCCCAGCACTTCCGCGAGCTGCACGCGCAAGGCCATTCGATTCTGGTCATTACCATCACCCGTAAGCACAGCGGCACCTATGACTCAGCCGTGCTGGCCAAGTCGATGGTTCCCGAGGCCGAGATCGAGGTCTTCGATTCGGCCAGCATTTCCCTGGGAACCGGCTGGATGATATTGGAGGCTGCCCGGGCCATCGAACGCGGCCTCAGCATGGATTCCATCCTGGAGCGCCTGCGAACCATTCGGGAGCAAGCCAGGCTCTTCTTGACACCTGCCACTCTGAAGTACCTGCAGATGAGCGGAAGGGTTGGAAGGCTCCAAGGTGCCATCGCCTCGCTGCTGAGTGTCAAGCCCATCATCGCACTAAAGGATGGCGTGCTCGAGGCCGGGCAGAAGGTCCGCACGCGCTCCAAGGCCCTCAACCGCCTCCTGGAGTTGATCGCCGAGGCCTTCGGGGATACCCCCATCAATCTGGCGGTGATCCATGCCCGGGTTGCGGAGGAAGGGAATCATTTGCTCGAGCGAGCCCGGGGCATGTTCAATATCCGCGAGTTCATGATTGGCGATCTGGTCGCTTCGCTGGCGGTGCATGGAGGCCCTGGTGTTATCGGCCTCTTTGCCTATCCGGCCGAGGATCTGCCGGCCTAGGGCCCCAACCGTCAACCCGCCCGTTAATAGACGCGGGGGCGTCGGATGACGCCCCCGTTCTTTATCCAGCAAAGGTCTTGGGGGCTAAACGCGCACCCCAACCTCCTGGTACATCCTCTCCCGCAAGCGCATCACCCGGCGCCGCAGTGCATCATCCGTATCCAATAGGCCGGCGATCTTCTCGCAGCCGTAGAGGATCGTGCTATGGTCCCGATCGCCCAGCGCTCTGCCAATACTGGGCAGCGACTGGGAGGTCTCTTCCCGGATGAGGTACATCGCGATCTGCCTGGGCAGTGCAATGTCCTTCGAACGATCGCGTCCGAGGAGACGAGCCTCGTCCACACCGAACTCCTCCGCCACCAAAGCGATGATGCGATCGGCTGTCAAGCCCTCGCCCCGCACAAGCAAGTCAGACAATGCCGTTTCCACCAGGCCGGGGTTGAGTACCTCGCCGCGCAAATCAGCGTAGGCCACAACACGCGTGAGTGCTCCTTCCAATTCGCGGATGTTACTCTGGACGAGGCGAGCGATGAGATCCAGGATTTCGGATGGGATTTGACGCCCAGCCCGTTCAGCTTTCGAGCGCAAGATCGCCAGGCGGGTCTCGAAATCCGGAGGCTGAATATCCGCTGCCAGGCCCCACTCGAAGCGCGAGCGCAGGCGTTCCTCGAGCGTCACCAGTGCGCGTGGTGGCCGGTCGGAGGAGATCACGATCTGTTTATCCTGACCGTGTAAGGTATTGAAAGTGTGGAAAAATTCTTCCTGCGTCGATTCTTTCCCGGCGATGAATTGGATATCGTCGATCAGCAGCACGTCGATGCGGCGGTACCGCTCCCGAAACGCGGCAGTGTTCTGCGTCCGGATGGCGTTGATGAGATCGTTGGTGAACTCTTCAGAGGAGACGTAAAGAACATGCAGACCTTGGTCCAGGCAAGCCTGGCCGACGGCGTGGAGCAGGTGGGTTTTGCCCAGCCCCACACCCCCGTAGAGGAACAGCGGGTTGTAGGCCTTGGCTGGATTCTCGACAACCGCCAGTGCCGCGGCGTGCGCCAGGCGGTTGCTCGCGCCCACCACGAAGTTATCGAACGTGTATCGGCGGTTCAAGCTGATTTCTTGGGGCGGCACTTCCGCGGGCTTCACCGGCAGCGCCTCCGGGACCTTCTCCTCCGCCGGCTCGCCTTGCCACACCACAAACCGGACCTCGACCGTGCGGCCCAGGATCCCGGTTAGAACACGCTTGGTTGTAGCCAGGAGCCGATCCTCCAGCCAATCGCGTGCGTATGCATTTCGCACCCCGATGATGAAGGTTCCGTCTTCATAGGCAAGGTATTCTGCGTCGCGCACCCAAGTATCGAAGCTGGCCCGAGGAATCTCCATTTGCAGTTGGCCCAGCGCTGCTTGCCAGTGTCGCTCCGCGTCCATCCTCACCTCCGGTTCCAGCCGCAACCCGATAGGCCGCACTAAAGTCGCGTGGCCATGCCAGCGACGTGGCCGCTCCCAGAACTCGATTGAAGAACCCCACTATGGTGTTTGATCGCCGGGAGGGTAACCGCTTTTCCCCTCGGCAGTGGAGAGAACCGTGGACCCTCCTCCTCTCCCTTTCAGTCGTCTCGCTCGCGGCCCACGGTGGATGCATTCTAGCAAATCTTGGGGCCAGCTTCAATACGCTAAGCCTTCGCCAACCTAAAAACTATCAATGTTTTAAGGTGAATGAACCTTAATAAAGGCCGGCACCAGCCCCACCCGATGAACCTGTGCGCATCAGGCTGATGGACCTATATGGCGACCAGGCTGCTTGCGCCTCCCCCAGATGTAGGGAGGTTGCCCGCCAGATCCCAGCGGCCGTGTCAAGCCCAACCAAACCTTAAAGGATCCGGCCGCTCTCCGCAGCACCTGCGCTCCCAACCTGTTCACCCTGCGGAGGCTTCCGAGTCGGCTCACATGGATAAGTACCGGTCCAGACAGTCATCGCGGCCTCACGAAGGTCCTCCGCGGGACAAATTCCATTCGATTCAATCCCTGCGAGGCGCAAGAATCGCCTTGAGCGCTTCCTGCAATGTGCGGGCGGCGACGGCCTCCAAACCCTTGATGGGCGCGGCTCCGCGGCGCAACCGCTTTGGCACTACCACGCGCTTGAAGCCTAGCTTGGCCGCCTCCCGCAAACGCCGCTCGATCTGCGAGACGGCCCGAAGCTCGCCCGAGAGGCCGAGTTCGCCGATAAGAGCCATATCCGCAGGGATGGCCTGGTCTTTGATCGAGGAGGCGATGGCCGCCGCCACCGCCAGATCCGCAGCCGGCTCCTGGATGCGGAGCCCGCCCACCACATTTACGAACACATCCATATCTTCTACCCGAAAGCCGGCGCGGCGCGAGAGCACCGCCAGCGTCAGGAAGAGACGGTTAAGGTCCACCCCATTGGCCGTCCGCCGTGGGTGGCCAAAGCTCGTCTTGCTCGTTAACCCCTGGACCTCCACCAGCAGCGGCCGTGTTCCTTCCATTGTGACCGCCACGGCCGAGCCAGGCGCCTTGACCACCCGCTCAGCCAGGAAAGCCTCGGAAGGATTGGGAACCTCCACCATCCCAGATGAGCGCATTTCGAACACCCCAACCTCCGTCGTGGCACCGAAGCGGTTCTTTACCGAACGTAGCAGTCGATAGGCATGGTAGGGGTCGCCCTCCAGGTAGAGCACAGTGTCGACAATGTGCTCCATCACACGCGGGCCGGCGATGGCACCCTCCTTGGTCACATGACCGATCAGGAAGACGGCCGTCTCAGTGCGCTTGGCCATCGCCTGCAACCTTGCCGCGCATTCCCGGACCTGGGAAATCGAACCCGCGCTAGATTCCAACTCTGGAAGATGCATGGTCTGGATTGAGTCAACCACGACCAGCCCCGGTCGCAGCTGGTCAATCTGGCCCAATACCATCTCGAGGTCCGTTTCGGTCAGCACATAGAGCTCTTCCGGGAGCGGAGCTGCCTGGAGCCTCAAGGCTCGCGACTTGATTTGGCGCTCCGACTCCTCGCCGGACACATAGAGCACCCGCTCGCTCCGTGCGATTTCGGCCGCCATTTGCAGTAGGAGAGTCGACTTTCCAATACCGGGGTCGCCGCCAATGAGCACCACCGATCCAGGGACAATCCCGCCCCCCAACACGCGCGCAAACTCCCCAATCGACAACCCGATTCGCCCATCCCCGCCCCCCTCCACCCGCGCTAACGCAATGGCCCCGCGCCCTGCCTGTGGCTTTGGTCGGCGACGGGAGCCACCCGCAGGGATAATCTCCTCTACCATGCTGTTCCAGGCGCCGCATTGCGGACAACGGCCAAGCGCCTTGGGAGCTTTCCGGCCGCACTGCTGGC
>CAZQDE010000095.1:0-7603 GCA_964591485.1 uncultured Anaerolineaceae bacterium
GATCCCTTTCGGGGCACAGGAAGACCTACATCCTCTCGAGAAGCTGCGTGGGGATCCTTCTCACGCCCGGGCCCGGCGACACCCGCATGCGCAGGCGATATCGTGGACCATAGGTCCAGACAACCCCCAGGCAACCCATTGCAGCTTATGTCTATTGCCAGGCCCCGAAGGATGGCCAATGGGTTTCGGATTGGCTGGGCACCCATCTAAACGATGACCCTTCCGCTCCTTTCGCCCTTTTCCGGCTAAGGGTCATAGTAGGCAGCCGCGGAGACCTGCAGAAACCTTATTCGTTAGTTCCCTGGCAAGCCAGGGCAGGCGATTCCCACCGTCGCCTCTTTATAGGAATGCCGCTGCGCGCCCGAGGCTTTTTCCCCTGCCTCGGGCGCTTAAAGTAGTTCCCCTCCCGGAGCTTGGGGATGCGCAAAGGTATTTCGCCTACTCGTGTTTCCCACATTCGATCACGATACCCGTTGCGATGGTTCTTGCGATTGGGTGATCTCTCATACCTCCCGGCTCCAATGACCTCTTCCGCTTCCAGCTCGATTGCAAGCTGGGCAAGAAGTTGCGCTCCCTCGCGTAGGAAATCGCCCTCCGGGTCCACGCCCACCTTGCGGAGGTACTCGAGCAGTGTCATAGTTGATTTGGTCATCGTTGTGTTCCTTTTGTGGTTTTCCCGATCGCTTAAGGATGCACACGATGGCCACTTTTTCAACTCGCTTTTACACCACTCTATGAGACATTATCATCAGCCCACGAATCCCCACATCAGGAATAGCCCGCAAAGATAGAGGTTGGCCGCGATCCCGATCGTCACGCAGGTCAGCCTGGCCCACCGACTCGCGGTCCAGCGAGAGAGGGCGAAGAAGGCCGGGAAACCGATCAACGCGTAGCGGGCCAGCCCAGCAAGCGGCTCGAACGAGGGCGCGGCCAGGATCGGGATCAGCAGGACGGCTGCCTGGAAGGATGCCCAATCGAAGCGCTGTCGCCGCAGGGACCATACCACAGCTCCGCCCCCCAGCAGGAGCGCCAGCAGGTTCGGCCACCCGCGCAGGAGCCAGGTCGAGGCCGTCATCACGCCCTGCAGACCGATCTCGACCCCGATCGTCCTCCCCCAGACTTCGCTGATCAACTCGCCCATGGACGGGAAGCCAGCATATGCCCGCCAGGCCATAAACCCGGCCACTCCGAACACCGGGCCAAACGCCGCCAGGTACGAAGGCCATCGCATGCGCGCCTGCCACACATCCACGATCAGGAGTGCCATCAGCGCCAGCGCGGTCGAATGTGTCAGACCTGCCGCCAGCCCGCAGACAAGAGCGAGCCATGGCTTTTCGCCGCGCAGCGCCAGGTATGCGGCCAGGCAAAGGAAGAGTACCACTGCGTGCGGATATGCGGCGAGGAGCAAGAAGGATGTCGGCCAGCAGACCAAACTCCTGAGCACCAGCCGGCTTTCCACCTGCCTCCCCTCCAACCGCGCCAGTCGATCAAGCAGGGTAAATGCGCCCACAGCTGCCAGGTTTCCCACGAGAAGAAGTCCCAGCAGACCATCGCCGCCAAACAGCGCGCCGACGGTCCTGCCCAGCATCGGGTAGAGCGGGAAGTAAACCGACCGTTCATCTGGACCGTATCCTTCGCTGACAATACGCAGGTAATGAATCGTGTCCCACCGCAGCCACAGGTCGACCAGCCATGCCCGAACGCCCTCCACCGCCGGCCGGAATCCATACAGCCACCCCCGCCCCGCATCCGGGAGGATCAAACCTATCCGCCACAGCGCACAGCCCCAAAGGGATAGCGCCACACGCCAAATCCCCCATAGGCTCAGCCCGCGCAGAATGGAATTTCGCGCCGGGTGAGGTTGCGTCATCTGCGCCTGCTTCTCAGGGATCCCATTCACAGGTGCGTACACGCTCCTTGCCAGAGCCCGGCAGAGCCGAACCATCTGGCCCTGACCCGCGATCAGGCCTAATCTTTCTCTTCCATGCAGGAGATACCACGGATGTGGCGTCGGCGCCAGCGGGTGACGACGGGCGATGCCGCAGGCTCGGGCAGCTCAGCGGTGAGGTTCTACATGCGCTGGCACCGGCGGGGGGCGAGGATGCCGCCGTTGAGGAGGAAGCTGCCAGCGAGCCGGGTGTGGGGCAATAGGGAAGGGCATCGAGCAACGCCCCTGCCGACGGCCTTGCCATCGGCAGGGGCCTGATGCCAGAAGTGGCCTCTTTCGCAAGAGCATTGCGGGACCACACTCCGGACGGCCAGATTGTCGGAGTGGATGATTCGGCAGCCCGAAAAGGATCCCTGAACGCTGGGCTTCACCCGCTGTGCGGGCCAGTGGTGAGCGTCTTCGCTATTAAGCCAAATACGATGCGCTTGGAGACCCCGACTTGCGGCGCGATAGCGCAGCCTGGAGCAAGCTCTTGTCTATCAGCCTTCTTGCTTTTTCCCAACAATCGCGTTCCCGCATGACATCGCGTCCCAATTCTCTATCCCATTAACCAGCAAACGACTTCCAAGTTACCTGATTCGTGCATCAGACTCGAAGAGTCAAGCACTCTTTTCCAGAATGCGGACCTCGACGCCCGTTTCGGCCTGCAAGTCGGCGGCAAAGGCCTGGAGCGCGGCATCCTCGAAAGCGGCATCCGGTCCCAGAGAGCGGCCCATCACAATTAGGGTCGCGCCGATCTCTTTCGCCACCGCAATCAGTTCTGCTCGCAACTGTCCCTTGCGCACGATGGTTTGGGCCATGATGCCCTGTGCTGCAGCCCGCTCCTGGGCCATCACCAACTGGAATCGGCCCAACTTCTCCAGCCTCGATTCCACATCCACCACCAAGGGCGCAGCCGTCTGGTTTAGAAAGCTTATGTCGGCCACGTAGAGGAAAATCAGTTCGTCCCCTTGCTCCTTTGCCAGAGAGATGGCGGCATCTTGAGTGGGGTAGCTGGCCTCGCCCCCGCGGGTGGCGCATAAGATCATTCCCATGCTGTTCCTCCCTAATACCGGACCAGCAGCCACGCAGTTGCCAGCAAGAGGGTGGCTATTGTTACCGGCACACCATCACGCACAAAACGTCCAAAGCTGAGACGGTAGCCGGCCTGGCCCAACAAGCCGACTGCGACAATGTTGGGTGCGGAGCCCAAGATCGTGGCGTTGCCTCCCAGGTCGGCGCCCAAGATGAGAGCCCAGTACAAGACCATATTCTCAGCGCCGGGTATCGTAGCGGTTAAAAAGTCAGCAATAGGCAGAGATGCAACGGTGAAGGGGATGTTGGCCACGATGCCCGAAGCCACGCCTGGTACCCAGACCATCAAAATAGTTGCCGTTTTCAGCATATCCCCAGCTAGGTCACCGATGATTCCGGCTATCCAGGCAATGACCCCGGTTGCCTCGAGTCCGCCCACGATGACGAAGATACTAATAAAGAAAATCAACGTTGTCCAATCCACCTCGCGCAACATACGGTGCATGTCGGGTCGCACCCAGGCGACCAGGATCGCCGCACCGCTCAGGGCAATGACGCTGGGCGGAATACCCCCGAACAAATCTCCGGCAAAAAACAGGATCATCATCAGAAGTCCCACCAGCCCGGCTTTGCGCAGCAGAGGGATGTCGGTAATGAGAGCATCGGCTTCCAGCCGGGTCATCAGCGCCGGCGAGAACTGCTTCTTGCCACCGGCAAGCTCGCGCCGATAGAGAAGGCTAATTATGATCAAGAGAGGGATCATACACAGGATGGCAATAGGCGCCATGTTGACGAGATACTGCATAAAGCTTAGCCGCAGGTGCGACCCGACAATCGTGCTGGGCGGGTCGCCGATGATGGTCGCTGCTCCGCCGATGTTGGAGGCCAGAACTTCGGGGATCACAAAAGCAAAGGGATGGACGCCTACCGTCTGGGCGATCTCGATGGACAGCGGCACCAGGAGCAGGATGGCCGTCACGTCATTGAGAAAGGCCGAAAGCACACCGGTGAGTATGCCGAGGCTTATCAGCAACAGCCAGGCATTGCCTTTCGCCAGACGAAAAGTGCGGAAAGCAACCCAGTTAATGGCGCCGGTCTCGCTGAACATGGCCATAAAGATCATCATGCCCATGATCAGCCAGATGACGTTCCAGTCCACAAAGGCCATAGACTCTTCAAAGTCAATGATGTGCAGATCGGGGAACAGGGTGCCGCCGATGTAGTGAACCAGCCAAACAGCCGCCGCGCCCAGCAGCGCCGCCGCCGTTTCGTGCATCCAGCGCAAACTGATGGCAGCAAAGACGAGAAGGAAGATGCTGGCGGAGATGAAAAATGAGGGGCCATATCCCCCCTCGGTGGGCTGGGCAAGCAGCCACCAAATGCCCCCAACGAGACTCACGATTCCTACAACGGCTAGACCATACAATGCGCATCGTTTCACTTACTGCCTCCTATAGGTCAGGACACTGGTTTGCATCGGCACCTATTGGTCCTACAGGCTGCTCGTTCGCCCTGCCGAGTTACGCATCATTTCTAATTCTCTGGGATTTCCCGATATGGATAAGACCAAGACAAAGATTGACACTCTGACAAGGAACCGCATTGGTTTCGGGATCTCCTTCCAAATGCAGCGGACCACCCATCTCACTGACAAACCTCGCCCCTCGACCCTTTGCCCAGGAGCCGCACCCTATCTGATCGGCCCGGACGCTGGATCAGGGTCAGGTTGAGACATTACACGGGCTCTTTTACGTCTCTCTTTTCTGGGCGTGCACCATCAACACCGGCACATCGGCGCCGCGCACCACGCGATCAGAGACGCTCCCCATCAGCCAGCGGCTCAGTCCCGATTGCCCGCGTGTGCACATCACAATCAGGTCCACCTGATTAGTCTCCGCATACTGGATGATCTGCCAGTGTGGGCGTCCCCCGATGGTAACCATCTTCACAGTGATGCCACGCTCTCGCACGCCGGCTGCGACGCGGTCCAGATACTCTCGGGCAAGAATCGCCGCCTCCTCCGCTGCCCTCTGTATGGCCGCTACTGTTTTCGTCGGGGGCTTTGGCAACGGGATGAGAACTCGCAAAAGGACCAGCTCTGACTGAAAGCGCTCGGCTATAGCAATGGCATGCGGCAGCGCCTGTTCTGCCAGAGGTGAACCGTCCAGGGGTAACAAAATGCGCTTGTACATCACTCAAGCCTCCGTCGGGTGGTCGTGTCGGATAACGGTTTCAAGTTGAGGCGCCGGGGCTCGGTCCATAGCCGGCAATCCCAGCAATCCAGTCAAACAACCTTGAAAACAAATCGCGCCGCATCCCTCGCGCAGCATACCCGGAGGGTGCGGTCGCCTCCATCGAGATTGGGATGCCAAGGCTGGCCCCTCGCATGGCGTACTTCATCCGTATAGGATGAGCACAAATCAGATGCACTCAAAGGTGCAAAAGGAGGAACCAGCCATATTAACAATAGCACATTCTTCATCGGATTGGCCTGGGAGATGAGCACTCCTACGCCGCAATCCTCGACCAGAACGGTAAATCGGTGGAATAATCTCGCCTGCCCACCACCAGGGCTTCTTTCCAGCACAAGTTCTCCACCCTCCAGCCCTGTAGAGTAGCCGTGAAGGTTGGAGCGCACTCGCGCTGGGCCACTATGTCTTGGTCGCCAATGCTCGCAAGCCCCGAGGCATTTACCACAACCCCCGCAAGCGCGATCGCGCCGACGCGGAGACCCTCGCCCGCCTGGCCCACCTCGACCCTGCCCTGCTCTCCCCCATCCATCACCGCTCGCCCCAGGCCCAGGCTGAGCTGGCTGTGCTGCGCTCGCGGGATGCCATCGTCCCCTCCCGCACCCTCCTCATCAACCACGCCCGCGGCGTCGCCAAAGCCCTTGGGGTCAGCCTGCCCCAGCAGTCCCGGGGATCTTCGATTGCTCAGAGACGGCAGCCTCTTCACGGGTGGCCTGTCCCGGTGGATAGTGCGCATTTTGTGTATCAAGAAGAGCCTAGTGTAAATTGAGACACCAGAGAACTCCTTCATGATACAGGTCATGGAAACTCATCGGAAGGAGGTCCTGATGTCTCAAGCTCTTGAGATTCTGACTGACCAACTGCGGCAACGTCTTCGGGAGATCCTGGAGGGAAAGCAAGATCAAGACTGGCTGCGAGGGCTTTTGGAGTGACTGCTGCAGGAACTTCTGGAAGTCGAATTCGACGATTTCCTTGGCGCCAAGCCCTACGAGCGCAGCGAAGCTCGTCGATATTGTCGCAATGGATACCGCGAGTATGGACTTATCGCTCCGGTCGGGCGGCTCACTCTGCGGATCCCGCGGGATAGACAAAGTCGCTTCCCTGGCCACAATCTTCGGCTCCACAGACCTTTTCGAACGCTATCAGCGCAGTGATAAGATCCTGGTCCTGGCGCTGCAGGAGAGCTACCTGCAGGGCGTATACCTGACCAAGCCAGGACAGGCGATTCCCACCTTCGCCTCTTTTGGAAAGATTTGGACGCGCCTAGCACTGCAGTGAGCAGAGCCCCGGGCGCGCTTTTGATTCCGCCGCAGACCATCGTCCTGAGCGGCGGTCTCCCTCCCACAGCATCATAGATGCAATGGAAGAATTCGCCCGCCGAGTAATCGGCGGCAGCCAGACGACAGCCCCCTCCACTTCACCACAGGATGCTGCGCGAAGCGGATCATAGGCATAATCGATCATGGCGTTCACCTGCCCGGCCCCACCGGGCACCTCCACTACCACCTCCAGGCAGCCGGGCACGGGGCAGTGATCGACCACGTCGCTCCAGAATTGCACGTTATCGCCTGTGCTCGGATGGGCATGGTCGGCGCGCAAGCAGCAGCTCCCCTGCGGCAGCGTGAGTATCATCTGCCCATTCGAATCGCTTGTGCCGTGGTGCCCGGTCGATCGGGCGTGCTCCTATGAGTCCTCCTCAAGCCTACGGAGAAACTCCGCGGGCACAACGACGGGGATTCCCTCGAACTCCCTTATCGTGAGCAAATCATCGTCCCCGCTCACAATCCAATCGGCACCGCCAGCCACGGCTGCCTCGAGGATCATGTTTTCCTTCGGGTCCCGGCAAACCTCGATCCGCCGGATGATCGTGACGGCCTCGCCTCGCAAGAGGATCAGCGCCAGCACGGTTTCAATGTCTTCCGTGCTGAGCCCATATTTGTCCCGGATTCGGGGGCGATTCAAGACATCCGCGAGCTCTGTCAGCAGAGGGTCGCTATACAGAAGGATATAGTCCCCATTTCGAAGCAATCTCAGGACTGGGCCCACGGTGCCCTGCGGCTTGATCACGGCCCGGATGATGATATTGGTGTCGATGACGGCCCTGATCAATTGCGCCGCGCCTCCTGCCGAGCAGCCAGGATATCGGCTTCGACTTCCTCTTCGGAATACTGTTTGTTTTGCTCTTCCATGCGTTCCGCCAGGCGGTCGAAGCGTTCCAGGATCTCCCGCTCCTGGAACTCCTGATATCGAAGGAACTCCTCATACGGCACAAGCGCAGCTTCCGGACGGCTGCCTCGAGTCAGCACGTATGGGACCCGCCTCTCCACCACCTCGTCGAGCACATTCTTGAAACGTCGCTGCAATTCCGTGACGCCGATGATCCTGTTCATCG
>CAZQDE010000096.1:0-7510 GCA_964591485.1 uncultured Anaerolineaceae bacterium
AGATTGGGCGAACACCCGACGCACGCTTCGAGCAGAGCCTGAACACATCAGGGGGCGGTTTGCTTCTGCGCAACCCGCAGAACCAAACTCAAGACCGCCTCGCCTGGGGCAAAGCGCCTGAGGCCTACCGGCAGGGTGAACCTGCGCCAGCCATCGAGGCTGGCTACTCTCTTCAGCGCCGCCAGGAGGCTCTGGCGAAACTCGAGTCATCCAATCACGCCCAGGATTTCCTGTTGGTCAATACGCCGGATCCGCAGAACGTCGCCACCGCGAGCGTATCCACGCCCTTGCGCCTTAAGGCCACCATCGAGGCGCAACCCAAACCCGGCGAGACCTTCCATCTGACCCTCCTGCTCGAGAACCTGGCGGACGATCCTCTCTCAGTGTCATCGGTATCCTTTGACCTCCCAGATGGTGTGGAGCTTCGCCCCCTCCAGGAGGGGCTGACCCTGAGCGAGGGCCGAGCAGTGTGGACACCCGGAGCTCTCGAGCCAGGCGGCGTGCTTGCCCGGCAGGTGGCTCTGGTTGCCCCCTGGACCTACCTGCAGGCTCCCATCCGGAACATCATGGCGGTCCTCGAACCGCCGACTTCCTACGCATTTTCCGAGACTCTCTGGATCGAAATCCGCGAAGGTGCGATCCCGGTGTCGATTGCGCGCTCGCTGGTGGGCTCGGAAGTAACCGTCGAGGGCACAGCCACAATGTACACAGGCGGCTACTTCGCCGGCTCTGGAAATGTGAAATTCTACGTGGAGGACCCGAGCGGGGGCGTTCAAGTATGGGTGCCGTCCGGCGAAGGGGAACTGACCGTCTCCATCGGCGACAAGGTCCGTGTCCGGGGCCTGATGGATCTTTACCGCGGCGCGGCCGAGCTTATCCCCGGCTCTCCCGAGGATGTGGAGCTCTTGCAAGAGGGTGAACCGCCTGTACCCCTCTCAGTGCCGCTCGGGCAAGCCGCTACCGACATGGAAAACCTGCCTGGAAGGCTGGTGACCGTCCAGGGCACGGCTACCCGCATCGAGGAATTCAGCTACAGCTACGAGATGGATCTGGCCGATGAAACCGGTGCGATACTCACGCTCTACATCGACAAGAAGACAGGCATCAGCGTTGAGCCATTCGAAGAAGGACGTGCCTATCAGGCCTCCGGGATCCTGGAGGTCAGGGATGGCCTGATCCAGCTCTACCCCCGCCAGGTGGCCGACCTGCGGGAGATCCACCCCGCGGCTGTGGTCCTTGAAGTGGACGCTCCCACCAACGTCTTGCCAGGTACACCCTTCGACCTGACCC
Organism: uncultured Anaerolineaceae bacterium; assembly: GCA_964591485.1. GTDB lineage: Bacteria > Chloroflexota > Anaerolineae > Anaerolineales > E44-bin32 > E44-bin32. Next base: position 1,291 of record CAZQDE010000096.1, read on the forward strand.
TTCGGGCGATCAACTACACAGATTCTCCGGTGCACGACCTGGAGATCTGGGTCGATGCCCAACCGGCGGGATCTCGAATTCTGCAGGTGTTGGATGGGGGCATTACTTCGATGGGGGAGATACGCTGGCAAATCGCGGCTCTGGAGCCTGGCGGCTCAGCAGCCGAAGTGCGCCTGCGCCTCCAGCCCTCGCCCGGCGCCTCCTCCGCATCCCTGAGTGAGTTCGGTCTGCGCCTGAAGCAAGACGTCGCTTATCAGGTCGAGCCGGCCACCTCCACGCATATCGGCGCCACGGTCCCCATCTCTGCCATCCAGGGGCCTGGCGAGCGCTCTCCGTACCGGTTGAAGCCGCTCACAACCCGCGGAGTCGTAACCGGGGTCTTTCCCGATCTCGGCGGCTTCTGGATCCAGAGCCTCGAATCCGATGGCAACCCGGCGACGTCAGAAGGGCTATTCGTCGCCCTCGATCCTGTGCCAGAGGATCTATCACCCGGGCAGGCTGTGGAAGTGCGGGGGCAAGTGCGGGAAATCTCCTCCCAGACTGAACTGCACCCCGCCTCCGTGGCCGATGTTCACATCCTGGAAGTCGCGGCCGCCACGCCGACACCCGTCCCGCTCGATCCACCGGCATCACCCGAATCCTCGGCGGCCTATTATGAAACGCTGGAAGGCATGCTCGTCGGCGTCTACGACCGCGCGGTTGTCGTGGGCCCCACCAATCGTTTTGGCGAGACCGTCGTCACTCTCGCCAAACATGGTCGCACACGCTTCTGGCACGGTGGGGACACGGGTTTGCTCATCACTGTCGATGATGGCTCCTCCGAAGCTCACGAAGACCAATCAACTCTTCCCTACTCTCTATCCAACGGCGACCAGATGACCGACCTGATGGGGCCATTGGCCTATACCTATGGCAGCTACAAGATCGAAACGCTGGAAGCCCCCAGGGTCGAGAAGGCCCCAATCTCGCTGCCCCGGCTAAAGGCAGAGCCCCCGGATGTATTCCGGGTGATGACCTGGAATGTGGAGAACCTGTTCGATATCCTGGCCCCTCATCCAGCCTCGCCTCCCTTGCCCCGCAAGTCCGAATACGAGCGCGATCTTTCCAAGGTGGCCGACACGATCCTCGCCGCTGGCGCCCCCACACTCGTGGGATTGCAGGAGGTGGAGCACATCGGCATCCTCGAGGATCTCGCCGCGCTTCCCGACCTCCTGCCGTATGACTATCAGCCTATCCTGATTGAGGGGACCGATGGCCGGGGAATCGATGTGGGCTATCTCGTTCGCGGTGATCGGGCCCAAATCCTGGAGGCGCGAGCCTTCCCGGCGCCCGAGGGGCTGACCAGCCGACCGCCGCTGATGATCCGGGTCCGGGTTCAAACCACACAAGGCGAAACCACCCTCTACCTGCTCAACAATCACTTCACTTCGATGTCGGGCGGAGAAGAGGCGACCGAACCACGCCGGATTGAGCAGGCTGCCTGGAATGTGGAGATCTTGGAGCGCATTCTGAGCAAGGACGATCACGCGCATGTGATCGTGATGGGCGATCTCAACTCTTTCTATGACTCTGGGCCTCTGGAGGTGTTGCGGGATGCCGGGCTACGGCATGTCTTCGAACGCCTGGCCCCTGAGGACCGGTATACATATGTTTATCGGGGCGTTTCGCAAGCGCTCGACCACATTCTGGTAACACCTGGGCTCTTCGGCCAGCTCGTGGATGCGACCGTGCTGCACTTGGATGCGGATTATGGTCTGCCTTCGCCGGATGACACGACCGCCCTGCGCAAATCTGATCATGATCCCTTGATCGCCGAATTCATGCTTGCGGACTGAGGTATCGGTCGCCTCGACCGATACCTCAGCTCTCTACTCGAGCAAAGTGCGTCTAGATATCCCGCAGCCGATCCCGGGCGTCGATGGCCTGTCCGAAGGCCATCCCGAAGAAGCTGAAGATGACCAGGCCCGCTATACCGGCGAGATTGACCCATGATGCCTGTACAAGGTAGGGCAGCACCAGAAGGAGCGCCACTCCGAGCGCCAGGCCAATCAGCGTACCAGTGATCACCTTGGGGACATCGGCGAAGATCCCCCGCATGGAAAACCATTCGCGGCGGCTCCGGCGTTTGTGCGCGATGCTCCTCTGCAGCTTGCGCTCCTTCTTCTGGGGGTCACGCAACTCAATCTGGCGGTCGCGAAGCTTGCGCCATCGATCTTGCTCTCCCATCGCTCCCATCCCCTTCCCGCCCGATCCATCCGGCTTGATGGATTGTAGTCCGAAGCCTGAGGCTGGCAAACGGACTCCATCGCCAGGGAGATAAGGACTCCCATTCTCCCAGAACCCTTTCCGGGGATCGGGGATTTAAAGGGGCTGCCCGGATTGGGCAGCCCCCGCAATGCCAACTGCTTCGCCCACCAGATAGGCCTAGGAAGTCTCTTCCAGGGCTTCGGCGGCCGCAGCGTCCAGCTCTGCCAGCAGCGCCGGAATCTCCGAGGGGTCGCTCTGCAGGATGGCTGCAAAGGTATCCTGCACCTCCCTGCGGACGGTGCCCCAGGACGACCAGCCGGGCTCCGCTTTGCCAAGCGGGACCAGTTCGAGGCCCTCGGCCCAGAGCGGGTTTGCGGCGATGTAGTCTCCGAGGAAGTCCACCGTACTCAGGCGAGTGGGATGGTAGGCGCTGGCCTCGATCCACTTCGCCATCGTCTCAGGGCTTGTGAACCACTTGATGAAGAGCCAGGAGGCCAGCTCCTGCTCGGGGTTGGACTTCACAATGGCCGAGTTTTGGGCGAAGGAGTTCACGGCCAGGTTGCCGCCCGGCCCCGGGAAGGGGATGAAGCCCCACTCGTCATCCGTGGCATCCTCGGCCTCGAAGGCCGAAACCTGATAGGGCAGGCCGGCCGTGGAGCTCATGGTGAAGAGCGCCTTGCGGGTGGCGAATTCGGGGTTGGGGTAGCTTTCAGTCGCGAAGGCGCAGCCCTCATCCCAGAGGTCCTTCAGGAAGTACGCCACTTCCTCCACCGCGGGCTTGGTGAAATCGTAGCCGGTGCCGTCCTCGTTATAGAGGTCATCGCCCCAGGCGAAGACCCAGGAAGCGACATTCGAGGCGCCGGTGTAAAGCACCAGCCCGCCGGTTCCATCGTTATCGGGATCCTCGTCGCTGGCGTTGGCCTGAGCAGCTGCGCAGGCTTGGGCCTTGAACTCCTCAGGCGTGGTCGGCGGGCCGTCGAAGCCAAGCTCCTGGGCCCATGTGTGGTTGTAGAAAAGCACATTGGCCGACTGCCCATGCGGGAAGCCCACCCGCGCCCCCTCGGCGTTGATGCCGTTCATCCAGGCGCCCTCATAGAAGTCGGCGATCTCCTCCTCCGAGAGCCCCCAGTCGGGATCCTGGATGTAGGTGTTGATATCCGCCAGCACGCCCACCGAATACCAGGTATCGAGAGCGTTGGTATAGCCCACGATAATGTTGGGAAGATCGCCGGACTGGATGGCGGCGTTCATGGCGTCCTCGGCATCGCGATAGCGCCCCTGGTCCACTGCCTCGACCGTGATCCCCCACTCATTGGTGGCGTTGAACTCCTCCACCAGCGCCTGCATGCCCTCGCCAACCGTGCCGGTCCCCCAGACATGCCAGAAGACCACGGTCTGCCCGCTGGGGTCAACCGCCGGCGCGGCTGGTTCTGGCTCCTCAGCCTTGGTGGGCTCTGGTTCGGCCGGGGCCTCGGTCTGGGCTGGCTCTGCCGGCTGCGGTTCCGCGGTGGGGGCCCCGCAGGCCGCAAGCGCCATCGGCACCAGCAAGGCCAGAATGAGCAACCAAGCGAATCCTCTCTTGGACATCTTTTTCCTCCTCACAATCGATCTTGAATCTCGTTCTTCGATGAGAACTGCGCAGATCCCTATCGCTGCCACCTCCCTCCCCTGCCGGGTCAGCCTTTCAGGCCGCTCCGGGCAATCGACTCCGTAAACTGCCGCTGCGTGATGAAGTAAAGGATAAGGACGGGAATGATCGTGATCACCGCCCCCGCCATCATCAGATGGAGTTGCTGCCCAGCCTCTTCAACGAAATTCAGCAGCCCCACTGCGATCGGCCTCCACTCGGGTGAATTGGTCACGAGCAGCGGCCAGGCGAGGGCGTTCCAGGAGCCCATGAACGAGAGCACGAGGATCACCATCAGGGGTGCCCGTGCGAGTGGCAGCACGACGGAGATCAGGAATCGCAGGTGGCCCGCGCCATCAATCTGCGCCGCATCGAAGAGCTCATCTGGCACCTGTGCGAAGAATTGCCGCAGCAGGAAGATCGAGAACACGCTTCCCATGAAAGGCACCGTAAGCGCCGGCCAGTTGTTGATCCACTTGATCGGCCCAATTCTCCCAAGCCAGGTGACGGTCAGGAAGTTGGGAATGATCAGAACCATGGCCGGGATCATCATCGTGCTGAGCAGCACACCGAAGATAGCATCCCGCCCGGGAAACTCGATGCGGGCGAAGGCGTAGGCCGCCAGCACGCTGAAGGTGAGTTGCCCGGCGAGGGTGATGAACGTGATCTGCAGGCTGTTCAAGAAGTACTCGGCAAATTGCGCCTCCTTCCACGCCGCAGCGTAATTCTCGAGGTGGATCTGCGAGGGGAAGAAGCGCACACCCTGGGCCTCCCCCAGGGACATCACCGAAGTGGAGAGCATCCATATGAAAGGTGTTACTGCCATGATCGCCCCGGTGATCAAGACAAAATAGGTGCCGAGATGCTGCAGTGACTTGCCCCAAGTAAGACTCTCGGATTTCGGGGCATACGTGGGCCGCTCAGCCATAGAAGACCCTCGACCCCTGGATGCGGTTGTTCAACACCGTCAGGCCCAGGATGATGGCGAAAAGCACAAAGGCCAGCGCCGAAGCATAGCCATAACGCACCTTATCGAAGAATTCCAGGAAGATGGTGACGGAGAAGGTATCCGTCGTGCCCAGCGCCAGCTCATGCCGCATGACCCAGATGTGGCTGAAGGCCTTGAAAGTGCCGATGATGGCGATCAACGAGAGAAAGTAGGTGGTGGGAGAAAGCAATGGGAAGATGACATGCCGGAAGACCTGCCAGCGACCGGCGCCATCGATTTGTGCCACTTCGACTACTTCCTTGGGGATGTTGCCCAGGCCGGCAAGATAGATGACCGTATCATAGCCCACATAGACCCAAATGGAATACAGCATGATGACGACCAGCGCCAGGCTGGGGCCGCCAGCCCACTCGGGGAGCGCCAGTCCTGCCCGTTCCCCCAGAAGATGGAAGATCCCCCGCGGCTCATGGATCCATCGCAGCGGCTCAAGCCCTAGGAAATGCAGAAACTGGTTCACGGGCGCTTGCGGCCGGATTGAGAACATTTGCCTGAAGACAGCCGCGCTTGCGACGAAGGGCGTGACGTAGGGCAAGAAATAGAGCATGCGAAAGAGCTCGGATCCAGCCAATTGCTGGAAGAGCAGCACCGCCAGGAACAGCGAGATCGCCAACTGGAATGGCACCGTTCCCAGGGAGTAGAAGATAGTTACCTTCAACCCCGACCAGAGATCTTCGTCGCCCGCGGCGATGATGATCGGGATCTCCCCGATGAGCAGCCAGCCGCCCACCAGCAAGGCGATCGCCGCGAAGATGCGCAACCAGAAGGCCCGGTCCGACTCCTGGCGCTCCGCACCCCGCCAGACTACCCACGCCAGACCCAGCAGGATCACGCCGCTCGTGATCGTGACGATTTGAGACCAAATCGCGGGCGATTGGCCTCCTTCGAGTGCCACTTGATAGGCCTTCGCCACCTCGGTGTAGGTAAACCAGAGCAGGAATGCCCCCATGCCCAATGCCAGCCACGCCAGCGCAAAGCGGATCTGATAGAGGATGTTCTCCGGCCGGCGCCAGAGGCGCGCGAAGAGAACCGCGCTCAGGAGACTGAGCACCAGGAGCAAGCCCAGGTGCCCGAAGGCTTCCCACACAGCCGGGGCGCGCAGGGCTTCGCCCAACAAGCGCATGAACAGCGCCCGGGTTCTCTCCACCCCGATAATCTTTTCGGCGATATCCAGGATCTCAGGCAGCAGGAGAACCGTCCAGCGCACAAAGGCCACGGCCGCGGCGGCGTGCAGCCCTCCGGGCAGGAGCAAGACCCAGGGACGCAATCCGGCATCGCGGGCCTCGCGCCGCCAGGAACGCAGCCAGAGGGTGGCTGCGACGAGGGCGCCGACGGCCAGA
>CAZQDE010000097.1:0-7455 GCA_964591485.1 uncultured Anaerolineaceae bacterium
GCAGGATGCCCCCGAAAGCCTGGGCATCGGCCTCTACCGGCACAGTTTCCCCCTGCCGGCCGGGGCGGATTTCATCACGCTGGGCGAAGGCAACACCCCGCTGCTGCAGGTGGACCCAGAGCCGCCGGCGGTTTACGTGAAGTGTGAGCATCGTAACCCCACCGGCTCCTTCAAAGACCGGGGAACTGCGGTGCTGGTGAGCGCGCTGGCCGCCGCGGGTGTGCAGCAGGCGGTGGAGGATTCGTCCGGGAACGCCGGCGCTTCCTTTGCGGCTTACGCGGCGCGCGCCGGTATCCAGGTACGAGTATTCGTGCCGGCCTATGCCGCCGGCCCAAAGCGTGCTCAGATTGCCTCCTACGGGGCTGAGATTGTCGAGGTGCCCGGCCCGCGCTCCGCGGCCAGCGAAGCTGTCCTGCGGGAGGTCGAGCGGGGCGTGGCCTATGCCAGCCACGCCCATTTGCCGCACGGACTGGCAGGCATGGCGACGGTGGCTTTCGAAATGGTGGACCAACTGAGCGGCGCGCCCGGCGCGGTGATCACGCCGGTGGGGCAGGGCACCTTGCTCCTGGGCCTGGCCCGTGGTTTCCAGGCGCTGCTCGAGGCGGGACAGATTGATGCCATGCCCAGGCTGTTTGGCGTGCAGGCTCGGGCTTGCGCCCCGTTGTGGGCGGTCCAGGAGGGCGGGGCGGCAGGCCTCGAGTGGGTCCGAGAGGGGGATACGGTGGCGGAGGGGATTCGCATCCTGAGGCCACTGCGGGGGGATGAGGTCCTGGCGGCCGTGGAAGGCTCGGGTGGGCGCATTCTGGCTGTGGAGGAGCAGGATATCGTCGCCGGACGCGACGCTCTGGCCCGCCGAGGGTTGTATGTAGAGCCAACCTCCGCCGTTGTCTGGCCGGCCTTGCTGGCGTTGCGGCAATCCCTCCCGGGCCCGGTAATCCTGGTGCTTACCGGATCCGGGCTGAAGGCCTTGCAGGCCTGAGGGTCGGGGGTGCCTTCCTGAGCGCGAACCGCACATGAGAGGACAACCATGACGAGAAGGGTCGTCATCACCGGGATGGGCACGATCAATGCCTTGGGTCATAATCTTGAGGAAACCTGGGCCGGCCTCCTGGCGGGAACCTCCGGCGTGGGGCCCATCACACTCTTCGACGCCTCCCGCATGCTGGTGCAGATTGCCTGCGAGGTCAAGGACTACAGCCCTGAAGATTATCTCGAACCCAAGCAGGCCCGCCGGCTGGACCGGTATCAGCAATTCGCGCACATCGCCGCCCGTGAGGCGCTGGCACAATCGGGGCTGCAGATCCCCAAGTCGGATCCAACTCGCGTGGGTGTGATGATCTCCACCGCCGTCGGGGGCCTGATGTCGCTCGAGGCCGGCATCCGGCTGCTGGATGAGCAGGGCCCGCGCCGGCTGAGCCCCTTCATGATCCCCATGTTCATGCCCAACGGCGCCGCCGGGCTCATCGCCATCGAAACCGGAGCCCAAGGCCCCAGCTTCTCCATCGCCTCCGCATGCGCTTCGGGCTCGGATACGCTGGGTCAAGCGTGGACATTGATCCGGAGCGGGGCCATCGATGCCTGCATCGCCGGGGCCTCCGAAGCCACCATCACCGAGATCGGCCTGGGCTGTTTCGATCGCATGGGTGCCCTCTCACGCCGCAACGACCCGCCTTATCGCACACCTGCGCCGTTCGATAGCTCACGCGATGGGCTGGTGATGGGGGAGGGGGCCGCGGTGCTGATCCTGGAGGAGTTGGAGCAGGCGCGCGCCCGCGGGGCGACGATCCTCGGAGAACTGGTGGGCTACGGTTCCACCGCGGATGCCTACCATGTGACCGCGCCCTCGGAGAGCGGCCATGGGGGCGCGGCGGCGATGCGCATCGCCATGGAGACCGCCGGACTGCGGCCGGAGCAGGTCGGCTATATCAACGCCCACGGCACGGGGACGGTCCTGAACGACCTTTCGGAGACCCGGGCGATCAAGGTGGCGCTGGGCGAGCACGCTTACAATGTGGCGATCTCCTCCACTAAATCGATGACCGGGCACATAATGGGCGCCACGGGGGCGCTGGAGGCGATCGTCTGCGTTCAAGTTCTGCGCGAGGGCATCATCCCCCCAACCATCAACCTCCGCGATCCAGACCCGGCTTGCGACTTGGACTATGTCCCCGGGGAGGCACGCCAGGCCGAGGTGGAGGCCGCCTTGAGCAACGCCTTCGGCTTCGGCGGCCACAATGCAACGCTGGCCTTCCGGCGCTTCCAGGGTTAGAATTCATTCGTCAACCCATGATTGGAACTGGTGGAACGCGGTGCACCCAGGCTCCCCTGGGTGCTCGGCGTCCCCCAAGTTCTTGGAGAGCGTTCCTTTGACACCCGAAGAACTGGGCCGGCGCGTGGGGCTTGCATTCTCCAACCTCAGCCTGCTCAGACGTGCCCTAACGCACCGCTCCTACCTGAACGAGCATCCCGAGGCACTGGAGGACAACGAGCGGCTGGAGTTCCTGGGAGATGCGGCGCTGGATTTCGCCTCCGCCGCCTGGCTTTACAACCGCTACCCGGAGATGGACGAGGGCGACCTGACCCGGCTGCGCTCGGCACTGGTGCGAACGGAGCAATTGGCGGCGTTCGCCCGCGAACTGGGGCTGGGCGAGGCTTTGCTGCTGGGGCGAGGCGAGGAGGTCTCCGGCGGGCGCGAGCGCCCGGCGTTGCTCTGCGATGCTTTCGAGGCGCTCATCGGGGCACTTTTCCTTGATGCGGGCATCGAGTCAGTTATGCGCTTCATGGAACCGCGCTTCCGCCGCGCCGCGGATGAAGTACTCGAAAAGGAGGCTTTGCTGGACCCGCGCAGCGTGCTTCAAATGTGGGCTCAAGCCGAGCATGGCGAGACGCCTCGCTACGAGACGGTTGACGCCAGCGGGCCCGACCACGCCCGCGAGTTCACGGTCGAGGTGCAGGTGGGGGAGATAGTGCGGGCTCAGGGCCGGGGACGCAGTAAGCAGGAGGCCGCGCAGGCAGCGGCCGAAGAGGCCTTGGCAGAGATTGGCTTGAATCAGGGCTGGAACGCAGCCCAGGAAAGGTAAACCGATTGGACGGCAGCGCGGCGCGCCTCAAATCGCTCGAACTCCAGGGTTATAAGACCTTCGCGAGCAAGAATCTGTTCAGCTTCGCGCCCACGATTACGGCGATCGTGGGCCCTAATGGCTCGGGGAAGTCCAACATCGCCGACGCGATCCGATGGGTATTGGGGGAGCAATCCTTCAGCCTGCTGCGCGGCAAGCGCACCGAAGACATGATCTTCTCCGGCTCGGAGCAAAGGCCGCGCGCCTCGATGGCGGCCGCCACGATCACCTTCGATAACACCGGCGGCTGGCTTCCGATCGACTTCAGCGAGGTAACCATCGGCCGGCGTGCCTACCGCGACGGTACCAATGAGTACATCCTGAACGGCCAGCGGGTGCGCCTGAGGGATGTGAACGAGCTGCTCTCGCAGTGCGGCCTTTCCGAGCGGACCTATACCATCATCGGCCAGGGTCTCGTGGACGCCGCCCTCTCGCTCCGGGCCGATGAGCGCAGGCAGCTCTTCGAGGAGGCCGCCGGCATCGGGCTCTACCGCAGGCGGCGAGAGGAGGCTCTGAGGCGCCTGGATACCACCCGCCGCAATATGGAGCGGGTGCAGGATATCCTGGCCGAATTGCGGCCGCGCCTGCGCAGTTTGCAGCGTCAGGTGGCCCGCTCCAAAGATTATGAGCAGGTCCGCAGCGATATGCAGGCGCTATTGCGCACCTGGTATGGCTACCACTGGTACCACCTGCGGGAAGAAGTCGAAGCGCAGCAGGCCCAGGCGGAGCGGGCCCAGGCGGCCCGGGATGCGCTGCGTGAACGCCAAGGGGAATTGGAGAAGCAGCTGGCTGCCTTGCGGGCCAAGGCCGAGGCGTTGCGGACCCAGTTGAGGGCTTGGCGGGAGGACCTTTCCCAGGCCTCCGCCGAGCGCGAACGGCTTGGACGCGAGATTGCCGTGGGGGAGGAGCGGGTTCGCTGGCTGGGCGAGGCGCGCGCCCGGCTGACCGAGGAGATCGCCGGGCTGGAGACTGAATTGGAGGGCCTCCAGGAGGAGGTCCAGGGCGCGGAGGCGCAGGTGGAGACGGAGCACAAGCGGCTCCGCCGTTTACAGGAGACAAGGCAAAGGCTGCTGGGAGCAGAGGAGGACGGCGAAGACCCCCGGGAGGCGCTCCGGCGCCAGGAGCGTGAAGCCCGCCAGGAGCTCGAGCGCGCCATCGCCCGGGTCGCGGAAGCCGAAGCCCGGCGGGAGGAAATCCTGCGGCGGCAGGCACAGCGGCAGGCCGAGGCGCAGGCGCTCGCCGGCCAAAGGGAAGCGCGGCAGGCGGCGTTGGAGCAGGCGAGAGCCTCGCGGGCGCAGGCCGAAGCGCGGGCGCGGAGGCTGGAAGCGAGCCTCCGCGAGGCTGAGGAGACGCTGCGGAATTCACAGGCAGCCCGGCAGACGCTGGAGGCGCAAGCCGCCACGCTTCAATCGCGCCTGCACACCGCCACGAATGAGCACGCCGATGTCATGGCCCGGCGTCGGGCCTTGGAGGGGACCTCGGGCCTCTCCACGAAAGCGCTCGAGCGATTGCAGGGCGCGGCGCAGCGCGGCGAAGTGAAGCGACTGCTCGGCCGAATGCCTGGCAAGCTACGGGTTCGAGAGGGTGCGGAAGCCGCCGTTCTGGCGGCGCTGGGGCAATTCCATGCAGGGGTGGTCTTCGAAGATGCCGAGAGCCTGTTTGATGCGCTGGAGGCACTGGACGGAGGCACATTTACGGCCAGGGCGGCGATGCTCCCGGTTGAGCCGGCAAGGCGTCTGCCGCGGCTAGAGATTCCGGCCGGTGAGGGTGTCATCGGCCTGGCAGCAGACCTGGTGGAGGCTTCGGAACCCTATGCACGGGCCTTCGAAGCCTTGCTAGGCCGGACGGTGGTCGTCCGCGACCGCAAGGCGGCCCGCAGGCTGCTGCCGTCCGTGCCAGATGATGCCTTGGTAGTCACCCTGGCAGGGGACCTCTTCCATCCCGGAGGCCAGGTTCTCCTGGGCCTGGGCGAGGAAACACGCCAATTGGAGGCCCAGCTTCAGGGGCTGAGGGCACAAGAGGCCTCCAAGGCCCAGGCCTTGCAGCGCCACCAGGCGGAATGGGAGCGGCTTCAGGCGCAAATCACCGCCCAGCGGGAGAGGATGCAGGCGGCCGAGGCTCAGCGTGAGCGGGCATTGACAGAACTGACGGCGGCGCGCGAGGCCCTCCAGGAGGCCGGGCTCAAGTTGAGCCGCCTGGAGCAGGAGGCGGCTCAGGCCGAAGCACTGGATAGGGAGCAGCGCCAGGAGGGGATGGTGCTTGCGGAGTCTCTGGAACGCATGGAGGCCACGCTGGAGCAGGCCCGCAATCAGCGGGCCAGCCTGGAAAGGGAACATCAGGCCGCGCTGCAATCCCTGGCTGCGCTGGAGGAGAGCCCCGAACTGGCGCGGCTGGAGACACAGCTGGAAGGCGCCGCCGCTGCCTGCGAGCGGGCGGAATCCTGGCTGGCAGCATTGAAGGCAAGGGCGCAAGGGATCCACTCCGAGCTTGAAGCCAAGCGCGCCCGCGCGAGCGACTCGGCTGCTCAGGAGTCACAAGTGCGGCAGACGCTCGAGGCGGCGCGAAGATCGTTTGCGGCGGTGGAGGCTCGGTTGTCGGAACTGAAGGCTCAGACAGAACCCGCCCAGCAGGCGCTGGAAGCCATCGATCAGGAACGCTCGCAGTTGGAGGCCGAGGCGGCCCGGCTGCGGAGCGACCTGCAGACGGCCGAGCGGGAGCATTCCCAGGCACAGATCATGCTTGCCAGGCGGGAGGAGGAGATGGCCAGCCTGCGGCGCAGAATCGAGGATGATTTTGGGCTGGTCTCCTTCGAAGGGGATGCGGGCGCACCTGGCCAGGAACCCTTGCCCTTCGAGGGGCTGGTGGAGAAGCTGCCGCGGGTCGAGTTGCTGCCGCCGGACATCGAGAAGCAGCTCCAGGAGCGCCGGCTGCAATTACGGCGCATGGGGCCTGTTAACCCCGAGGCGCAGCGTGAGTACCGGGAGGTGCGCGAACGGGTCGAGTTCCTGACCTCCCAGGTGGACGACCTGCGGCGCGCCGAGGCCCAGATTCATGAGGTCATCGCCGAACTGGACGTGCTCATGGAGCGCGAGTTCCGCAAGACCTTCGAGGCGGTGGCGGTCGAATTCCGGCAGGCCTTCACCCGGCTGTTCGGCGGCGGGTCGGCGCGGCTGGTGCTGACCAACCCCGAGGATCTCACACATTCAGGCATCGATATCGAGGCCCGGCTCCCAGGACGTCGCTCACAGAGCCTGGCGATGCTCTCCGGCGGGGAGCGCAGCCTCACCGCCACGGCGCTAATTTTCGCCCTGCTCAAGGTCTCACCCACGCCCTTCTGTGTACTGGACGAGGTTGATGCCATGCTGGACGAGTCCAATGTGACGCGCTTTGTCGAGATGCTACGAGAGCTGAGCCGCGAGACGCAGTTCATCCTCATCACCCACAACCGCCTGACGGTGCAGGCGGCGGAGGTGGTCTACGGCGTGAGCATGGGTGCTGACTCGGCCAGCAAGGTGATCAGCATGCAATTGGATGAGGTGGAAAAGGAAGCGGCCGCCTGAGGATTTGCGGGTGGAAGGTCGCCCTTCCGTTGACAAACCGCGGGCATCGGGTAGAATAGCGGCGCGCCGAAGTGGCGGAACTGGCAGACGCGCTGCGTTCAGGGCGCAGTGAGCCTTGCGCTCATGTGGGTTCGACTCCCACCTTCGGCACAGGAAGCCCCGCGAGGGGCTTTTCTCTTTGCATGCTTCTTGCACGCTATGCAAGCGCGGGGTAAGATGGCGGCCGAGGTGGGTGAGATGAAGGAGACATCGGGGCGGATTTCGGGGTTCTGGATCGTCTTGCTTGTGGTGGCCGGGATCCTGGTCCTGGGTGATCTGAACAGCCGCATGGCGCAAGCACGGCGTTTGGAGCGCGAGGCCGAGATGGTCGGCACGGAGGTGGCGGCCATGGCCACCGAGCGCGTGCGGCTGATGACACAGGTGGCGGAGGCGACCAGCGAGGCGCATGTGGCTGAATGGGCCCACCGGGACGCTAAGCTGGTGCGCGAGGGCGAGACGCTTGTGATCCCGCTTCCGCCTCCGGGTGCGACGCCGCTTCCCACGCCTGCACCTGCTGTTCGCCTCGCAGAGCCGTCACCGTGGCAGGTCTGGTGGGCGCTGCTCTTTGGTAAATAGGCACCTCCAGTTCGCGTAGCCAAAGGAAGACATGCGAAGAAGGGGCTTCATCTTGACGCCCCCTAGGTCGGCTGATATAATCCCCGCCTGCAAGGGGGAGGGCAGACAAAACATTGCGGGGTGGAGCAGTGGCAGCTCGTCAGGCTCATAACCTGAAGGTC
>CAZQDE010000098.1:0-7363 GCA_964591485.1 uncultured Anaerolineaceae bacterium
TTCTGATCTCGGCCGGCTTCGACGCCCATTGGTGCGATCCACTCGCCGGGCTGCAACTCTCAACCAGTGGATACTATGAAATCGCCTCTCGGCTACGCGCGCTTGCCGAGAAGGTCTGTGGCGGGCGCATGCTGTTCACGCTTGAGGGGGGCTATGACCCCAGGGGGCTCGCGGAGAATGTGGGCGCTGTGCTGCGAGCCTGCGCCGGCCTCGCCCCAGGCCCCGATCAACTCGGCCCCGCCCCGCGAGATGAGCCCGATATTGGGCCGCTGATCAGCGAGATCCGCTCCATTCATTCTTTGTCATGAACCCATCCTGCGATGGCTTCTGGCATGGACCTTGCCCCGCCTACCCAAGCAGGATATTTTTCCCATTTTCTTAAGGGATATCTTGCGCATTGCACCCTTCTGAGGCATACTGAGATACGAGGCCTGCTATGGCAGATATCAATATACGCGCCTATTTACGGGAAATCGATGACCTGATCGAGCGGGACGATCTCGACGAGGCGATTGCACATTGCCGCCATATCCTGCAAATCTACCCCAAGCATCTTGACACCTACCGCTTGCTCGGCAAGGCCTACCTTGAGGCCAAGCGTTTCGGTGACGCCGCAGATATCTTCCAGCGGGTGCTCTCTGCGGTGCCGGATGATTTTGTCTCGCACATCGGGATGGCGATCGTGCGGGAGGATGAAGGCAATCTCGACGCCGCCATCTGGCACATGGAACGCGCCTTTGAGACCAACCCCGCCAATCCTGCTATCCGGCAGGAGTTATCCCGTCTGATTGGCAGGCGTGACGGCCTCGAGCCTCACAAGATCCGTCTGACCCGCGGAGCGCTCGCACGCCAGTACGCGCAGGGCGAACTCTACCCACAGGCCATCGCGGAATTGCGCTCCGCCCTCATGGAGGACCCTGATCGGCCTGATTTGGAAGTTCTCCTGGGCAAGATGTACTGGCGCTCAGCCCAAAAGGAAGAGGCTCGTGTGATTTGCGAGCAGGTCTTGGAGAAGCTCCCTTACTGCTATGAGGCTTGCCAGATGATGGCGGCCTATTACCAGGAGCAAGACCAGCCTGATAAGGCCACCGAGTTTCACCGCAAATTAGCCGCACTGGATCCCTACACCGCGTTCCTTGAAACACCCACTTCGGATCCAAAGACGGTGGATGCGAACGCCGTGCGCATTGAGAAGTCGGGGTGGACGCCGGGCCAGCCTCTCCCGACCATCGATTCGCAGCAGCCGGAATGGGTCGCTTCCCTGGGCGTGGAATTAACGAGCGAAGAGATCGAATCCGTGGAAACTGGCGAAGCCCCACCCTGGCTGCGCGAGTTGGAAGGCGAAGCAACGACCGCAGAGGAAGGCGTGGCCTTTGGTATGGGAGGTGAAAGCAAGATGCCCGCTGAACCCCCGGAAGAATCAGCCGAGATCCCAGACTGGATGCGTGAGGCAGGTTGGGAGCCCGCCAGCGGTGAGGCCGAGGAGAAACCAGTTCCCTTCTCCGATGAGGAACTGGAAGCCCTCGAGGCCGGGGAACTCCCGGCTGCGCAGGCCTCCGAGACGGGCGAACTGGCGCCGGCAGAGCTGCCAGATTGGATTCAAGACATCGCTCCCAGCGAGGCCCCGGCGCCTACGGTGGAGCCCGACGAACACGCGCTCCCGCCATCCCACGAAGAACTCGTGCCGGATTGGCTATCCGAAATCAGCGAAGGAGAAGCGGTCGAAACTGAGTTCGACGAAGAGCCGGCCGCACCTGAGCCGGAAACCGAGGAAGTCGCCTCCATCGAAGCCGCCGAAGCTGAGGCTGAAACGGAAGAAGAGAAGCCTGAAGTACCCACATGGATCGAGGCGCAATCGCCCGGCGCGACTTCCACCATCATCTCCTGGTTGGGTGACCGGCCCTCATCCGAGCCCAGCCCCGAAGAGGAGCAGCTTGCCGGCTTCCCTGCTGCCAACCTGGGCCCCCCCACCGAGGAACCCGAGGAAGAAATCCCCTCCTGGCTCCAGGATCTGGGGGCAGAAGATGAACCTGCGTCAGCAGGACCGAGCGAAGCCACCGATGCCGAATCGCAAGAGCCACCTTCCTGGTTGGCGGGCGTGGCCGAAGCCGCCTCCCAGCGAGGCGCTGAACCCCCCGCTCCCGCCGAATTGCCCGAGGAACTGCCCCGGGCAGAGACACCGGAAGAGCCGGAAGCCGCCAAAGCAGCGGAGGCTGCCCCCGCGGCGGATACCGATTGGCTCAAGCGGCTCGCCCAGGAAGAAGGTGGTGCGGAGATTCCTTCGGCCGAGGAGATCCCAGATTGGCTCGCAGGGGTAGACGAGGAAGCTGCAGCGTCCAGCCTGGAAGAGGCCCCGGAATGGCTGCAGGGAATCGCCGAAGGCGAAGCTGGCGCAGCTCCCACCACGGAGGCAGAGCCAGATTGGATGAGTGCGGTTGAGGAAGAGCCGCAACCCGAGGCGCCGCCTTCTCGCGAGGAAGTGCCCGATTGGCTGATGGGGATCGCTGAAGGTGAAGAAGCCCCCGAAGGCCCTTCAGCTGAGGTTGAAGAAACCCCAGATTGGCTGCTCGAAGTTGAGATCGAACCCTCTGACACGACGATCGAGGCGCAAACCCATGAGGTCGAGGCACTGCGGGAGCCGGAGCCTGAGACCGCTGAGGCCCCTGATATGGAAGCCGAGCCTGCCCTGGCACCCAGCGCCCATAAAGAGGTCGACGACGAGGAAGTCTACGAGTGGCTGGAGACCTTGGCCGTCCAGCAAGAGGGTGCGGCCTCTGAAGAAGCTCCGGCCGGCGCTGGCGAAGCTGAGGTTGCCGAGGCAGCCGAACCGATCATGCGGGAGGAGCCGCTCCCCGAAGAGCCGGAGGAAGGGCTCCAGTGGCTGGAGGAATTGGCCGCGCAGCGCGGGCTCGACACGCCTGTCGCTGAGGTCGGTGCGGCCCAACCGGAGCCCGAAGTACCCGCCGAAGCCGAAGAAGAAACCCCCGATTGGCTGATAGAAATGGCCACGGATGAGACGATTGTTCCCTCCAGGCCAGAACCTGAAATGCCGGCGGAGGAAGCGATCGTATCGTCTCGGGAGGAAATCGAACCGGTTCCAGCAGAACCCCCGGCCCGGGAGCCGGAACCAACCGCCGTGCCAGAGCCGGAAGAAGAGCAAATCCCCGGCTGGCTCGATGAGGCCGTGGCGGCCGCAGCCGAGGTTCCTGCTGAGCCCGCGACCGAAACTCCCCCGCCGCCCGAACCCGTGGTATCCACCGCCAGGGCGACGCCAGAAACTTCCACCTACGAGCAACCTCCCGCGGAGATGGAGCTGCTCGAAGAGGAACCGGAACCCGCCGCTGAGATGCAAGCCCCTTCCGCGACAGAGCCAGAGGTGGTTCGGACCGAGACCGCCGAACCGCACGCAGAACCTGGCCCAGCATTAACAGAGCCGCCATTGGAAGAGGCGGCACCGGTGGAGCCAGAACCCGTGTTGGCCGAGGAGCCGCCCGCCCCTGCCGAAGAACCCATGCCTGAGGTGGAGGAGGCACCGGAGCCCGAACCGCCAACAGGGTATCGGGAGCCTCTGACGGCGGCCGAGATCCTGCTACAAAGCGCCCGATCCGCGCTGGCCGCAGGGGATGCCGGCCGCGCTCTGTCCGATTATCAAAAGCTGATCGATCGCAAGCAGGACCTGGACACTGTCATCCAAGACCTTCAGTCGGCGGTCGGAAAATATCCGAACTTGGCCAAGATGTGGCAGGCTCTGGGAGATGCATACATGAAGGCCGATCGCCTGCCAGATGCTATCAAGGCTTATCAACGGGGCATGGAGGTCGCCTGACGCATCCACAGACCCCCTTAATGCGAGATTCCGGAACTCGGGCGGAACCCGAGTTCCGAT
The DNA here is from genome assembly GCA_964591485.1 of uncultured Anaerolineaceae bacterium. Classification (GTDB taxonomy): domain Bacteria; phylum Chloroflexota; class Anaerolineae; order Anaerolineales; family E44-bin32; genus E44-bin32. The sequence continues at coordinate 3,887 of CAZQDE010000098.1, forward strand.
TTTATGGAGGATAGCTTGGAAAGAACACTCGTACTCATTAAACCGGATGGCGTGCAGCGGAGTCTGATCGGCGAGGTGATCCGCCGGCTGGAGAGCCGGGGCCTGCGGATCGTGGCAGCCCGGTTCCAGCGCATTAGCCGCGAGTTTGCCAGGCAGCATTACGCCATCCATGAAGGCAAACCCTTCTTTGAAAACCTGATCGACTACATCACCTCTGGCCCCTTGATGGCGATGGTGTGGGAAGGACCCAACGCCATCGCCGCCGTGCGACAGACCATGGGAGCCACCAACCCGCTTGAAGCAGCCCCAGGCTCCGTACGGCATGACTTCGGGCTCGAGATCGGTCGCAACCTCACCCATGCCTCTGACTCCGTGGAAACCGCGAAGGAGGAGATCAAGCTCTGGTTCTCCCCTGAAGAGCTGGTGGCGTGGGAGCGCAGCCTGGACCGCTGGATCTTCGAATAGCGGCGGCTTGCTATCGCACCGGGGCTCCCCGCGAGCAGAAGAGCCTGCCAATGAAGCCGCCTGCGTCCAAACGCAGGCGGTCCTATTTCTTGCCTGAGCTCAATCTGCGGTGGAAGCCGCCGAGGGTTGGGGTGAAGGATGCCGGCGGTACCCTGCCAACGCCTATCGCATATGTACCAATGTGCGCCCCTCTCGCCAGAGATCCTCCAATTGATAGTACTGTCGAACCGCGGGCGAGAAGAGGTGCAGAATGACGTCACCATAGTCGATCAGGATCCAGCCACCCTCGGGTTCTCCCTCGATCCCGCTCGCTAGCGCCCCATGCGTTTTCTTCGCGGCCTTCTGGGCCTCCTCAGCAAGCGCGCGAAGCATGCGCTCGCTCGTGCCCGAACAGATCACGAAATAATCCGTGAACGAGCAAACCCCAATCAGATCCAGGAGCAGAATATTCTCTCCCTTCTTCTCATCCAGGATATTGACCAATGTATGTGCAAGCTCGATTGCGTTTGTGATTCCGACCTCCCGTTACAATTGGGTCAAGCCCAATATCTTCAGGCACGCTGAGACAGCTTCCTCAGGCGTCCCGACTTCGATAATGCCAGCCGCCGAACCGTCAGACCGGGAAGCCTTCCAAGTGCCCAGTCCGATCAATGGCTTTCCTAATTTCAGCGCGAAACCGATCTCAGACAAGGTCCCGTAGCCGCCACCTATAGCGATCACAGCCTCCCCCGCTGCTACAACCAGCACATTGCGCGCCTGCCCGAGGCCGGTGGGCAAAGCCAGGCTAACATAAGGATTTGCTTCTTCCCGATCGAGGCTGGGAAGCAGCCCGAGGGCAAGGCCTCCCCTCAGCTGTGCCCCGCGGCAGACAGCTTCCATCACCCCACCCCGTCCGCCGCACACGATGACGATGCCATGCTTTGCGAGGCCAGCACCAATCGCCTCCGCATGCGTTCGTTCCTTCTCGGTGCAAGTCGCGCTGCCGATGACTGAGACTATCCGCATCCGAAGGCGTTCGTCGTTCATCATACCAAAGTCGTGATGTGGAGGGTTGTATAGACCGCCCCCGTGGGGCGCAACTCACTCCGAATAAGCTTCACGCTGTCCACTCCAAAAGCCGGCGTCCCTGCGAGGTTCTCCTTCTGAAGCGCCGACTGCAGGGTTGAAAGTGCCCCCGGCTCCAAGGGTCGCTTGATCCTGGCCAGGGTTAGATGGGGGTGGAAGGATCGCCCCTCGGTCTTGAATCCGATCGGGCCCAAAGCCTGCTCCAGACGGGATTGCAGCCTGCCGAGGCTGTCTGCCCCCCCCTCCACGGCAACCCAAAGGACCCGCGGCCTTCTTTGGTTGGGGAACACTCCCAAGCTCCCAAGGCGCAGAGAAAATCTGCCAATCCCATCCGCGGCCGATCCCATAGCTGCCTCGATAAGGGGAACCTGTGCAGTCTCGATCTCGCCTAGGAATTTCAGCGTCAGATGGTAGCCCTCGGGACGGACCCATCGAACGGCGTCATCGGCCATCCGCCGCCGCAACTCGACGGCTTTGGTATGAACCGCCTTCCGCACCCCATCGGGGATATCAATGGCGATAAAAGCCCTCAAGGCCAATCATACTCCCTTGTCAGGGTTGCCCAAAGATAGGCCGAGCCGGATTATACTGCAATGCGCGCAGCCCTTCATGCGCTATTCTTCACATGGCTGGTCAGGTTTCCTATTGCCCCGGCGCATGCCGGCCGATAGAATGATTATATGGATGGGACGCTATCCCGACGAGATTTCCTGCGGCTTTCGGGGTTCTCCGCAGCTGGGCTTGCCTTGAGGCCGCCGCCGCCCTTGGCGGAGCAGGCAGCCGGCCTGGGCCGCGTAGCGGATACATATATATGGCTATACGCAGAGCCATCCTTTCGGGCCCCACGACTTGCCCGCCTGACACGCGATACCTTGCTGAACATCCAAGCACGCGTGCTCTCAGACGACGGTCCAGCGCATAACCCGCTCTGGTATGAGCTCCCGGATGGCTTCGTCCACTCCGGCAGGATTCAGCCGGTGCGCTGGGAGCCACAGCGACCCACAAGCGCTATCCCCGAAGGCGGCGGGATCTTTGAAGTCTCGGTCCCCTTCACCCGCACGTACAGAAAGCCGGATCCTGCCTCGGATCCGCTCTACCGTCTGTATTTTCAATCGACGGCCTGGGTCGAAGCCCTGGTCGAAGGGGCCGATGGGCGAGCTTGGTACCGCCTCCTGGATGATCTGCTCAACGTGCGCTACTACGCTCGCGCAGAGCATCTCCGGCGCGTGCACCCCGAGGAACTGGCCCCAATCTCCCCGCACATCCCTGCCTCCGAGAAGCTTCTGAAAGTCTCGCTAGCCGAGCAGGAGGTGCGCGCGTACGAGCGCGGCAAACTCGTTCTGAGAACCCGCATCGCCAGCGGGGTTGCCAGCCGCAAGCCAATCAGCAACGGCATCCCTACAGAAACGCCGCGCGGCCGGTTCCACATCGATATGAAGATGCCGCTCCGGCATATGGGAAACGGCCGCCTTACCCCCGATCCAGAGGCCTACGAGCTCCCCGGCGTCCCCTGGGTCTCCTACTTCACGAGTACCGGCGTGGGCTTCCATGGAACCTACTGGCATGCGGATTTTGGCCGTCCCATGAGCCATGGTTGCGTCAATATGCGGCCCGAAGAGGCGAAGTGGATCTTCCGCTGGTCCGCACCTATCAGCGTTCCCGACACCCGGCTGCAATCCGGTCGCGGCACCCTCGTCATCATTTACTGATCGGATTTATTCCAGCCGAACCCCGGAGTACCTGCAAGCGAACCTGGCTCGCAGCAACGACGTGGATTAGATCCTGAAGGCGCAGCCATCAGATTCCGGCCCTGGTTCCTCTGCTGTGCTCTGGGGCAATCGGAGCGATTCGCGGGACTATGGAAGGCAGGCTACTCTCCCGGCGCCGCATCCTCCCGCTTCAGAAGATCGGGCAGCTTGCCAGTCTGGCTGACGCCGGCGGCTCCGC
>CAZQDE010000099.1:0-7116 GCA_964591485.1 uncultured Anaerolineaceae bacterium
CACTGCGGACCAAGGGCCCACGGCGGGCTGCAGCCCGGATGGTAGAATGAGTCATCATGGATCTCTTCGATCACGCCCTCAAGGAACGCATGGCGCGAGAGGCGCCTCTGGCGGCTCGCATGCGTCCTCGCACGCTGGATGAATTCGAAGGCCAGGAGGAGATCGTCGGCGAAGGGCGCCTGCTTCGCAGGGCCATTGAAGCCGACCGGCTCTTCTCATCGCTCATCCTTTGGGGCCCCCCGGGCACGGGGAAGACTACGCTGGCGATGATCATCGCCAACACCACCCGCTCTCATTTTGAAACCATTTCGGCCGTGCTTGCCGGCAAAGCCGATCTCAGAAGGGTTATCAAGGAGGCCCGCGAGCGCCGCAAGTTGCACGGCGCCCGCACCATCCTCTTCGTCGACGAGGTGCATCGCTGGAACAAGGCCCAGCAGGATGCCTTGCTCCCGCACGTTGAGGATGGCACCATCACCCTGATCGGCGCCACGACCGAGAATCCCTACTTCGAAGTCATCGGCGCGCTGGTTTCGCGTTCACGCATCTTCCAATTGCGCCCTCTGGGGGATGAGGAGATCCGCCACATCATCCAACGGGCGCTCACCGATCCCGAGCGGGGCTATGGCAAGCGCACGATCCGGTTGGACGCGGAGGCAATTGACCATCTCGTGCGCGTGGCCGGGGGCGATGCCCGCAACGCCCTCAACGCCCTCGAACTGGCGGTTGAGACCACGCCGCCTGGCCAGGACGGAGTGGTCCATATCACCCTGGATGTGGCTCAGGAATCGATTCAACGCCGGGCAGTGCTCTACGACAAAGACGGAGACGCCCACTACGACACGATCTCAGCCTTCATCAAGTCGGTGAGGGGCTCCGATCCGGATGCCGCCCTCTACTGGCTGGCCAAGATGCTGTACGCAGGCGAGGACCCGCGCTTCATCCTGCGCCGCTTGTTGATCCTGGCCTCGGAAGACATCGGTCTAGCGGACCCCATGGGTTTGGTTGTGGCGGCGTCTGCAGCCCAGGCTTTCGAATACGTCGGGCTCCCAGAAGGCGTCTACTCCTTGGTTGAGGCCACTCTCTATCTGGCCACGGCACCCAAATCCAACTCCGCCACATCCTACTTCAAGGCCTACCGGCTGCTCGAAGAGCGCGGCGCCATCGAGGTCCCCGACCATCTGAAAGACACCCACCGGGACGCCCAGGCCCTTGGACATGGCGAGGGCTACGAGTACCCCCATGCCTATCCCGGCCACCACCTCGGCCAGGGCTACTTGCCCAAGGCCCTTTGGGGAACGTATTTCTACCGACCTTCAGAGGAGGGCTACGAGTCAGAAATCAAGGCACGCCTTGAGCGCTGGCGCGAGGCCCAGCGCAGAGCACTGGGTATCCAGGCCACCCAGGAAGCGCCCGAACTCAGCGAGCAAGAAATCGAAGCCATCAAGAGCAGGCACAGCGTGCGCAAGAGCCAATTCGAGTAGCAGGCAACCATGACCATCCTCCACCTCATCCGGCACGGCCATAATGAATATATCGAGAAGGGCCTGCTCGCCGGCCGTCTCCCCGGCGTTCACCTCAGTGAGCGCGGCAAGAGACAGGCGGAGAGCCTAGCAAGGGCGACCGCCCAGGTACCCCTCCGGGCAGTGTACGCCAGCCCGCTTGAGCGCACCATGGAAACCGCCCGGCCGATCGCCGAAGCCCACGGCCTGGAGGTCGCGCCGCGCCCCGGGCTGATCGAGATCGGCTATGGGACCTGGCAAGGACGCTCCTTCAAGGTCCTGCGGCGCCGCAAGCTATGGCGCACACTGCTTGCGGCCCCCTCGCTGGTGCGGTTCCCGCAGGGCGAATCATTCATGGAGGCCCAGGCGCGCGTGGTGACCGAGTTGGAAGCACTGCGCGGTCTCCATCCAGGCAAGCGAGCCACCATTGCCTGCGTGACACATGCCGATATCATCAAGCTGGCCATCGCCCACTACCTGGGCCTTCCCCTCGACCTCTTTCGCCGTCTCGTGGTTGAGCCGGGGTCCATCACTTCATTAGTGATCGAGGACGCCCAGATCCGGCTTCTACGTCTCAACGATACCCATGCAGCCAATCTGGCAGGGTCGCTTTGATATACTTCCATGAGCGCTCCAGCGGGGCGCCCCGGAACTGGATTTGCCATGGCGCTGAAACGAATTGACCTGCGACCCGCATTGCGCATCACCACCGGTGCTGTCGGCCCTCCCGGCCAGCGTGTCTTCTATCTGCAAGGCCGCTCGGAGGATATGCTCGTGACCCTGATCCTTGAGAAGCAGCAGGTTCAGTCCCTGGCCGTGGGCCTCGAGCAATTCTTGGCCGATCTTCACCGGCGCCTTCCGCAATTGCCCGAGGCTTCGGCCGAGTATGAAGAAACGGAGATGGCCCTGGAGGAGCCGCTCGATCCGCTCTTTCGCGTCGGCCATATCGGCCTGGGATACGATGAGGAGCATGATCTACTCGTCCTAGTCGCCCGCGAGATCCAGGCACCGGACGCGGATCCCTCCGAGGCCGCCGTAGTCCGTTTCTGGTGCACGCGCAGCCAGCTGCGCCGTATGTGCCATTGGGGCCTGGAAGTCGCCAGCCGGGGCCGGCCAATCTGCGGAAACTGCGGCGAACCCATCGATCCGGAGGGCCATTTCTGCCCCAAGAGCAACGGCCGCCAGCACTAAGGCTGGCCGCCTGTTCGAAGATCTCGGGAGGCGATGGGTTGACCGCCCGCACGAACCCGCTCGACCCCAGCCATCTCCCTTCGATCCTGACAACCCTGACGCAGGGTTCCCTTGAACTCATAGGGCAGGTCCTCTGGGGCTCTAACTACACCTTCCTGGCTCAAGTGGGCTTGGGGAATGAAGCGGTGCAGGCCATCTACAAGCCAGCGCGCGGGGAACGGCCGCTTTGGGATTTCCCGCACGGCACGCTTGCCCATCGCGAGGTGGCGGCCTTTCGCCTGAGCCAGGCCCTCGGCTGGGGCCTGGTCCCCCCGACCGTCCTCCGCCAAGATGCCCCAGAAGGCCCCGGCTCTCTTCAACTCTATATCCACGCCGATCCCCAGCGGCACTATTTCTCGCTCGAGGAAGCGCAGAAGCAGCGGCTTCGTCCCGTGGCGCTCTTCGATTTGCTGATCAACAACGCCGACCGGAAGGCCGGGCATCTCCTGTTCGATGCAAACGACCATCTCTGGCTGATCGACCACGGCGTGAGCTTCCACACGGAATACAAGCTGCGCACTGTGATTTGGGACTTCATTGGAGAGCGCATTCCGCCGGATCTGATCGAGGACCTACGCCGCCTTCTCCGAACCTGGGAAGAGGAGAGAGGCATCCATCGGGAGTTGGAAGGCTTGCTCTCCGAGCATGAGATCCGCGCCCTGCGGTCACGCGCCGAACGCCTCCTGCGCCTGGGAACCTACCCCGAACCCCAGCCTGGCCGACCCTACCCCTGGCCCTTGATCTAGAGCCTCGCTCGGTTGCAAAACTCGCGCTAAGATAGAAGCGCGCTGGCTTGCGCTGCCCACAGATTGTCCCGTAAGAACGACTTCGGCGCCTGTCTTACGCGGGATGCAGGACATGGTGCAGGCACAACCGAGTCTGTGCGAGATTCCCCATCCAGGAGGCGAGCAAGATGACATCTCCATACTCGGATCTCAACACTTCCCCCCGTATCCTCTTGGGGCCTGGACCCAGCATGGTCCATCCACGCGTGTTGCGGGCCATGGCCACCCCTCTTGTCGGGCACCTCGACCCGCAATTCATCCATCTGATGAACGAAGTTCAGGACCTCTTGCGGATGGTCTTCGAGGCGCCTGACGCTCTCACTTTCCCCGTCTCAGGAACCGGAAGCGCCGCCATGGAGGCCGCCCTATGCAACTTCATTGAGGAGGGCGATCCGATCTTGATCTGCGTAAATGGCTACTTCGGCGATCGCATGGTCGACATGGCCCGGCGCTACCGGGCGGATGTCGAACGGATCGAGGTGGCGTGGGGCGAGATTTTCACCGCATCGCAGATCGAAGAGGTGCTTAAGGCACGTCCGAAGAAACTCGTCGCCATCGTGCACGCCGAAACCTCCACCGGCGCATTGCAGCCGTTGGAGGAGATCGCCGAAACCGTTCACCGACACGGTGCCCTCTTGCTCGTCGATACCGTTACTTCGCTCGGCGGCCTGCCGGTGCGCATGCAGGAGGTCGGAATCGACATCGCCTACAGTGGTTCCCAGAAATGCCTCAGCGCCCCGCCCGGCCTCGGCCCACTCGCGCTCTCGCCTCGGGCAGTCGAGGTTCTCCAATCGCGCAAGAGCAAAGTCCCCAACTGGTATCTCGACCTCACGATGGTCTTGAAATACTGGGGGCCGGAGCGGACTTACCATCACACCGCTCCCATCAGCATGAATTTCGCCCTGCGTGAGGCGCTGCGCCTGATTGCGGAGGAGGGCCTGCAGGCGAGGTTCGAGCGCCACCGCCGCAACGCCGAGCTTCTCTGGGAAGGTCTGGCCGAGCTTGACCTGCCTCCCTTCATCCCCCTGGACCGCCGCCTGCCCACGCTCACGACGGTCTCGATCCCGGAGGGCTTAGACGAAGCCAGCGTACGCCAGCGGCTGCTGAACGATTTCAATCTGGAAATTGCCGGGGGGCTCGGCACACTGAAAGGCCGCGTTTGGCGCATCGGTCTGATGGGGCACTCAAGCCGGGCGGAGAATGTGGTCATGCTGCTTGGGGCTTTAGCGCGGATACTTCATTGACCCGCGGCCGGACCAGGACCGCGAACAGGGCTCATCCATGATCCCTCGCACCTTGCCCGAGACGAACCCCGAGTTTCGCGCCGAGCTATCTCAGGCGCTGGCGGATGTGCGTTTCGATCGCTTGACCCGTCTGCTCTACAGCACCGATGCCAGCATCTACCAGATGGTCCCCTTTGGGGTGGCCTGTCCTCGGGATGCGGACGAAGTCATCGCGGCGGTCGAGATCTGCTGCCGCCATGGCGTTCCGATCCTGCCTCGCGGTGCGGGAAGCAGCTTGGCCGGCCAGAGTGTGGGACACGCCCTTGTGCTTGACTTCTCGCGCTATATGGATGCGCTTCTGGATCTCGACCCGGAGGCCCGCCAGGTCGAGGTGCAGCCCGGCATGGTGCTGGGACGCCTGAACCGTCGGCTTGCTCCTTACGGCTTGATATATGGGCCTGACCCTGCCAGCGCCGACCGCGCCACCATGGGCGGTGTGCTGGGTAACAACTCGACGGGAGCCCATTCCATCTTGTATGGTATGACGGCCGACCATGTGCTCGAAACCGAGGTGATCCTGGCCGATGGAAGCCGGACGCGCTTCGCGCCCCTCGAGGCCGAGCGCTGGTCTGACCGAGCCGGCCATCAAAGCCTGGAAGCACGCATCTACGAGCGCCTGCCTTGCCTCCTCCAGGAATATGCCGGCCCGATCTCCGAACGCTATCCACGCACTTTCCGGCACGTGGCCGGCTACAACCTGAACCTCTTGGCCGGAGATGCAGCCCCCAACCTGTCCAGGCTCCTCGTAGGCTCGGAGGGCACTCTGGCAATCGTCACCGCCATGCGTCTCAACCTGGTTCCCCGACCCAAGGAAACGTACCTTGCGCTGGTCCATTACGGCGAGTTGCGGGCGGCGATGGAGACGGTTCCTGAGCTCCTGGAGACCCGGCCTGCGGCCGTGGAAGTCCTCGACCGGATGCTGCTTGATCTCACCCGCGAGAAGCCGGAGTACCGGTCTCTGCTCTCTTTCGTCCAAGGTAGCCCGGAGGTGGTTCTGCTCGTGGAGTATATGGGGGAGTCCGCGGCCGAGGCCCAGGCGGGTATCGGGCGGCTCCAATCCAGACTCCAAAGGATGAGGCACCACGAAGCTGTCCTCGTGCTGCGCCGCGCCGAGGATCAGGCGCGTGTATGGCACGCCCGCAAAGTTGGGCTGGGCATCCTCATGAGCATTCCTGGCGACGCCAAACCGATCCCCTTTATCGAAGATGCCGCGGTCCCGGTGGAGCATTTGGCCGCATATGTAATGGAGATGCTCAGCTACGCGCAAGAGATCGGAGTCGAGCGCGTGGCCATGTATGCCCATGCCAGTGCAGGCTGCATCCATATACGACCCGTCATCAATCTCAAGCGCCTCGAGGGCATCCGGCAAATGCGGCTGCTTGCCGAGCGCTCACTGGAGCTGGCGCTCCGGTACAGCGGCACCACCAGCGGCGAGCACGGTGAGGGGCTGGCGCGAGGTGAATTCTCCGAACGCCTCTTCGGGCCCGAGCTCACCCAGGCCTTTCGCCAAGTGAAGCGACTCTTCGATCCCGAAAGACTCCTCAACCCAGGCAAGGTGGTGGACACGCCCAAGATGGACGACGAGCGCCTGCTGCGCTTCGGAAGCGACTACCAGACGCCCTACGCCTTCTCCCAGACGACGCTCCACTTCAGCCGCGAAGGCGGGTTCGCGGCCGCGGTTGAGATGTGCAATGGTGCGGGAGTCTGTCGCAAACTGAACGATGGCGTGATGTGCCCCTCATTCCAGGCGACCCGCGAAGAAGCATACAGCACTCGTGGCCGGGCCAATACGCTGCGCGCCGCGATGATGGGATTGCTGGGGCCAGATGGCATGGCCTCCGAGGATCTCAAGCAGGTGCTGGACCTCTGCCTCGCCTGTCAAGCCTGTAAGAGTGAGTGCCCCTCCGCCGTCGACATGGCCAAGTTGAAAGCCGAATTCCTGCACCACTACCAGCAGGAACATGGCGTGCCCTTGCGCTCGCGGCTCTTCGCCAACATCGCTCGCCTGAATCGCCTGGGGCAGCCAATCGCTCCGCTGGCGAATGCTCTCCTGCGAGGGCCAGGCCGCCCAATGCTGACTGCCCTGGGTGTGCACCCCGACCGGCAACTCCCCGCCCTCGCACCTGAACCGTTCAGCCTTTGGTTCCAGCGCCACAGGCAGGCGAGTCCCACCCGACCCCGTTCGGCAGCCCGGCAGGTGGTCTTCTTCCACGACACTTTCACCGAGCATAACCACCCCGAGATCGGCAAGGCTGCGATCCGGTTGCTCGAGGCGGCAGGGGTCGAGCCCATTCTCCTGCGGGACAAGGCCTGCTGTGG
>CAZQDE010000100.1:0-7113 GCA_964591485.1 uncultured Anaerolineaceae bacterium
ACCAGCGGCGTGGGTGTGGGCGTGGCCGTGTTCGTCGGCGTGTTGGTGGCTGTGGGCGTATTCGTGGCCGTGTTGGTGGCCGTGGGCGTGTTCGTCGGCGTGTTCGTGATTGTGGGCGTGTTGGAGGCCGTGGACGTGATGGAGGGGGTGAAAGTCGCTGTCGGGATGAAGGTGTTGGTGGGTGTCGGCGTGTCGGTCGGCGTGGGGGTCTCGGTGGGCGTCAATGTGATTGTTGGAGTTTCAGAGGGCGGGGGGGGATTCGCCAGCGCCGACGTCGGAATCACAGGGCAGACCCCAGGCAAGAAGCAACCCTGCCCGAAGCGTCGCAGGATCGACACCTGCAGATTGGCATCCTGTGCGATATCATCCAGGATGCTCGGGCTGACTGGCCCGAAGCGCAGCCCACTCTCCCAGACGCCATAATCCGCCTGCAGCACGGACTGCACGGGCACATCGATATCGGCCGTGCTCATCCATGTGGCGATCTGACCGCAACCGAAAAGGATCAGGAAGACGAGCAACGCCCAAAGCAGCCAGAGCAGGAGTGAGCGCTTGCTTTCGCGCTCTTCCTCTTGTTCGCTGCGATCACCCTTCAGGCGTTCAAGCGTGCTCATAAACCCTCGCGCCTTCTAAGGCCGCGCCCGTTCAGGCCGCCGATGGCGCCTCCACATCGGGATCTTCGTGGACCTCGCCGGCACTAGGCTCCACCTCCATGCTCACGTCGCCGAGGTCCAACTCGTTCAAATGCACTTCCGACCATGGTCCGGCAGCGCCGATCTCGGGTTCCTCTCTGGGCGCGCCAAATCTGCGCTCGAGATCATCGACCAGCGCCAGCAACTCCACGGCTTTCTGAGCCGCGCCTTGCTCAATCGGAAGCCTGCTCAGCCACTCCAGGCCCTCCCGCAGGGCATTCCAGGGCGATTGCACCCCCTGGTCTGCCTCTGACTCCTTGATCACCACCACTTTGCGTTCCTTGTCGGATGGTTCGGTCAAGTCTGACACGAACAGATGGAGTTCTTCGCCAGCCAGCTCGATATCCCACTCGGGCTCCGACCAATCTTCATGGATGCGTTCCAGATAGGTCTGCAGCGGATGGTCGACGGTAGCCCGGTCCTTCGCCAACCAGCCATCGGCGGCGGGATTGGACATGACCACCCTGCCACCCTCCTCGACGACAAGGACCCCGTCGGGCAGGCTGGAGAGCAAGGCCATCATCTCGCGCCGGCGCCGCTGAAGCTGCTGGACGCGTTCGGTCACTTCTTCCTCGAGCATGTCACCCCGCCGGCGCTGGATTTCCGCCATGCGCTGATTGTCGAGCAGCGCACGGCGAAACTGGATCGCCCGGGTGACCGTATTGTCGAACACGCTGAAATGGTCGAAGGGCTTCATCAGATAGGCGAAAGCGCCGTTGTTGAGCGCTTCAATGGCGTTATCCAGCGTTGCCCCCGCGGTCACGACGATCACCTGCGTATTCGGATCGGCCTCTTTGGCCTGCCGGAGCAGCTCCAGACCGGTCACACCAGGCATGTAAATATCGGTCACGATCAGGTCATACGCCGAGGCAGCGATGAGCTCAAGAGCCTTTCGGCCATCATCGGCCGAGTCCGGCCGAAGCCCCTGCCGCGCCAAGCGTCTGAGCATCAAATCCAGCAATGCCGGATCATCATCGGCCACCAGCACCTTCAACTCATTCATCACTCATCCCCTCTTTCGCCGGCTGAAGCCGAGAGTCAGGGCCTCCTGCTCCGGCCCGGCCCTCCCTCGCGGCCACAGGGAGGGAAACCGCAATCGTGCTGCCTTGCAGGCCATGGCCACGGACCCAAACGCGACCGCCCATGCTATAGGCAATCGCCCGTACCATCTCCAGGCCGACCTTCTCCTCGGGAGAAAACAGCATCACCTCGGCAGATGGTTCAGGCTGACGTTCCCTGTTCATCCCCTCGTCGGAGACCTGGATCCAGAGGGTGTCATGCCGGGCACGCCCTTCTACCCTGATCAGCCCCCTTTGCATACTCCTCGCCGCAGCCCTGTGGACCAGGCATCGGATCATCTTCTGCATCAAACCAGGGTCGACCCAGACCGGAGGCAGGTTTGGGTCCAGATCGATCACAAGCTTCAGATGCTTATCACGGTACGTTTCCTCAAAATGGCGCTTGAGTTCCTCGCTCAGCACGCTCTCCAAGGCCACCTGCTTCTGCTCGAAGCCCAATCCGGCCTCGATCCGGACGAGTCCCAGGATCTCACCGATCCAGCCCTGAATATTCGCCAGCACCTCTGAAAGCTGATAGATAGCTGCCCGTGACTGCTCCTCGGACGAGGGGGCGGATGCCAATTGCGCGAGTTTCGTGGTGGCCTGGGCGAGAGGCAGCCGGATTCTTCCCGCGGCCTCCGTCAGCATGCGCAACTTCAGCTCATCTAGCCGCCTAAGATGGGTGATATCCCGCAGAACCATGAGCCATCCCTGGCCAGCGGCCGGGTGCCCCTCGATGGGTGTCAAGCTGACGCTCTGCACAGCAGTTCCCGGCCAGCCCACCTCGACAACCGTGGGGGCCGAGACTCCTATCGCTTTCCAATCTTCCATGAGGCCTAGCAGTTCCTGCGGGAGGACATCTCTCGCTGCGTGACTTTCGATGTCCTGCCGGCCCAGCAATTCCTTGGCGGCCGGATTGGCGATTATGATTCGATCCTGGTCATCCGCAGCGATCATGGCATCGCCAGTAGCCTGGATGACGGCGTCGAAGCGGGCAGCCTCGGCTGCGAGCCGCTCCGAAAGGCGCCGGCTCTCCATCAGCAGCGTGCGATGCTGCACGGCCCGTCCTACGGCGAAGGAAAGCTCACTGATCGAGCTCAGAGGTTTAAGGAGGTAGTCATAGGCACCGTCCTCGCGCATCGCCAGGACGGCGTTCTCCACATCATCGGAGGCAGTGATGACGATGACCTCCATCTCCGGTCGGCGGCGCTTGACCTCCTCGAGCAACTCCAGGCCGGACATGCCGGGCATCATCAGGTCGGTGACGAGCACATCGAAGGGCTCACTCCCTTCGAGAACCGCTAGCGCGGTCTGGCCATCTCCGGCACTCTCCACCTCGAAGCCTTTGCGCTCGAGATGCTTGGCCATGAGCCTGCGATAGGCTTCTTCGTCATCAACCACGAGTATGCGCGACATCGCCCTCGGCCTCGATGGTCTCCTCGGCCGCCACATGAAACTCTGCGGGCAGATAGACCGTAAAGGTGGTCCCCGCACCTACCTGGCTCTCGACTTCGATACGCCCTCCATGCTGGGTCACGATCCCATAGCTCACAGAAAGACCCAGGCCGGTCCCTTCGCCCTCTGGTTTTGTGGTGAAGAACGGATCGAAGATCTTCTGCATGTTCTCTTCGGGAATGCCAATGCCCTCGTCCTGCACCGCGATCGCTATTTCCCCATCCGAACGGCGCAACTCCAGCCATAGACGCCCACCCTGCGGCATGGCCTGTACTGCATTGGTGATGAGGTTGATTAGGACCTGCTCAATCTGCTGTGAGTCATAGACTGCCATCAGCGGCTCGTCCGGGAGCTCGCTCTCCACCGCCACTTTGGCCTTTCGGGTGAGGTACTCGGTCAGGCGCAAGACGGATTGGATGGTTTCACGCATATCCCGGCGATGTTTTTCCGGGGTTGATTGACGGGCGAATTTGAGAAGATCGGTGACGATGGTATTGGCCCGGCTGGCGCTCTCCCGAATCGTCTGAAGCCCCTCGAGTGCAAAGCCATCCAGATTCGATTCCTCCGCCAGTTCCTCCGCCAGTCCCTTGATGACCGCCAGGGGGTTCTTGACATCGTGCACAATGCCCGCGGTGAGCTGGCCTACTGCTGCAAGTTTCTCTGATTGGATCAATTGCGCCTGAGCGGCTTGAAGCCGGGCGTTGATCTCGGCCAGCTCCTTATTCCGCTGCACAGCCTCGGCATAGAGGCGGGCGGCTTCTTCCGTCCGCTCCCGCAGCCGGAGGGTCATGATGTCAAAGCTGCTTGCCAATTCTCCGATCTCATCGCGGCGATTCATGCCGCTACTCTGTTCCAGATCTCCCCCTGCGACGGCCTGCGAGATCGAGCGCAGCCGCAATATGGGCCTGGCAATATGCTGCGCCAGGAGATACCCCAGCAGAATGACCGCCAGGGTCCCCAGCGAGAAGATCAGGCTGAAACTGGCTCGACTGGTTGCGAGCGTCGAAACGATATATTCGCTGGGCAACACTGCGCCCATATAACCCACGGGAGCTCCTCGCACATAGAGCGGGCTGTAATGAATGGTGAAAGGCCGACCATAGAGCTCACGCTCGAGCGTCAAGGCTTGCAGCGAATCGGTGGGGCCAATGCGACCCGCGAGCGCGAGCACCTCGTAGCCTTCCTCAGGCTCGACGAGGGTCGTCGCCATCATCGTGCCGTCTGGCGCCAGGAGCAGGATGTCGGCCAGGGCTTGCAGCTTCATATCCGCCACAAGCGTGCTGAGCCGGGTGCCCACCCAAAGCGCACCAACCAGCTTGCCATCCCCTGCCCGGACCGGTGCGGTGGTAATCAGGTAGGTCCCCTGGGAAGATTCGAGCAAGCCCGCGAATTTGTCCCCGCGGGCATCCACCTGTCCTTCCAGCACCCGTTCGATGGAGTCAACGCTGGAAAAGTCCGCCCCGGAATAGGCCTCGATGTCCCCGCTCTGCAGGTCAAGCGTAACCGTGACAATCTCCCGGCCACTCAGATCCACGGCCGAGATGGCCTCGATCCGATTATTGGCCGCGATTCCGGCCAAGGTCTGGACCAGCGCCTCGCCCTCCCCTTGCTGCAGCCCCTCGGGAATGCCCTGCATGTTCGCCAGCAGCCGCAAGGTCTCTAGATGGGCTTGTTCCTGACGAACTATCGCGTCGGCGGCCACGCGGCTCGCCTCGAGCAATTGATTGCTGAAGCGTTCTTGAAACGATTCCGAAACCAACCGGGTGACGACAAACATGCCCAAGGCGGCGATGATGACTGTCAACAGAACATAGGGGAGGATCAACTTGGCGCGCAGACTGGCGATGCGCGGCTGGTTCAGCACGGCCTTTCGCAGCCGCTCCCAGCTCCCCTGCAATGTGGCTCTCAATCTCCTGCCTCGATCCAACATGCCTTTTCCAAGCTAGCCCGCGGTCTGTGGCCTAAAGGGCAGCGCGGCACTCTGCCTATACGCGCCCGAAGGCTCACTGCACCAGACCCCCGAAGCCCTAGGCCCGGGCCTGGCCGATCACGCCCAGGTCCCTGTTTTCTCGCTGGCGGCGCAGGGTTCTCGGGTCGATTTTCTTGCGCCGCGCGCCCTACTCGCCGGCCTCGGATGCCAGCGAAAAATGCCGGTCCCCTCCAGCCCGTTTTGCAGCGTACATGGCCGCATCTACGGCCTGGATGAAGGCCTCAGGGGTTGCATATTCCTCGTTCCACTGACCCACGCCTATGCTGACCGATAGCCTGCCCTGGTCGAAGCCTTGCTTGCCGATTTCCTCCAGGACGCGCCGGGCGACCTTGGCGGCTTCCTCCTCGTCCGCCTCCGGAAGAACAATCAGGAATTCATCCCCACCAAATCTTGTGGGGACGTCGACCTTCCGGACACAGCGCCGAATGGCCTGCCCCACGAACCGGAGCGCCGCGTCACCGGCCGCGTGGCCGAATTCGTCGTTAATCGCCTTCAAATCATCCATGTCGATCATGATCATCGACAGCGGGCGGCCGTAGCGGTGGGCGCGCTCGATCTCCATGGCCAGCGTTTCCTGCAGCTTGTGACGGTTATAGAGCCCGGTGAGCGGATCAGTTACGGCGAGACGCTGAACCTCCTCGAAGAGCCGCTTGTTCTCGCTCAGCAGGTAGCGCCGCTCGAGCGCTCGCGTGAGCGCCAGCTCGAAGCTGGCCATCGAATCGAAGGGTTTCGTAAGATAGTCATACACCCCGGCTCGCAGCGCCTCGACAGCGCTCTCCACCGAGGCGCTCCCGGTAAGGACCAAGGCCTGGATATCGGGGTCGATCTTGCGGGCGGCTTCCACGACCTCCAGGCCATTGTGCTCCGGCATATATAGGTCGATGATCAGAGCATCGAAGGCATGCCCACGGAGCGCATCGATGGCCTCCTTCCCATCCGCAGCCTCGACCACCTGCAAACCCATCCGGCTTGCCCGGCGCGCCAGCAGGCGGCGGAAATCCGGGTCGTCCTCCGCGATGAGCACCGTCCCGACAGGCGGGCGAGATGCTTCCTCTGCTTCAGTCACCTCATCGCACCTCGATATCCATCCAACATTCGTCGTGATCCGCGCGAAGATCCATCTTCATCTTATAGGAGATTTGCACCGAGGGCACCTTTCATCCGGCCTACAGCGAGCTATCCGGCTGGCCTGCAATTCTATGTGACAGGGGAATGCGAAGCAAGCCTCCCACGCAGAGGGCAGCCCCCACGCAGCCCGTCGCCCGAAATCATCGGCCGGGCGTGGGAGCCCGGCCTGCTCTTGCTCAAATAGGCCATCTCCATGACTCCGGCTTGCGCCTGTGCCCATGCGATGCAGGGCACAGCAAGAAGATGAAGGGGCACGGTGTCGCCGTGCCCCTTCCCCAATGGCCTTGCACACCTATCAATCGAAGACGGGCAACGTGGGCGTGATTGTCGCCGTGGGCGTGGCGGTCGGCGTCTCGGTCACGACCGAGGTCTGCGTCGGCGTAAACGTGGGCGTCACCACCGGCGTATTGGTGGGCGTGGGCGGTGGTTCGGCCCAATAGCTTCCAACCACCTGGCAGGTTCCCCACCCCGGGAACTCAAAGGTCAGCGTGCCGCGGTAGAAACCGTAGAACGGCTGCCCCTGCAGCGAGAAATAGGCCTCCCACCAGCGGTCGGCGCCCGTGGAAAGAGCAATCGAGGGCGCTGTTGATGTATAGGGCGAGGTGTACGAATCACCGCCATACTGATTCCCCTGGAACTTGAAGAAGTCGAAGTACATTGGCGGCGCGAAGTCGGTATTCCACTCCAGCCGGGTCGTGGTCAGATAGGCGGTTTGTGCATTATGGTTGATCAGGCGGATGCCGAAGGCGTTGTTTTTAATCCGCGTGCCGATATTCTGCAGCAGATTGCA
>CAZQDE010000101.1:0-7021 GCA_964591485.1 uncultured Anaerolineaceae bacterium
GGCGGCGGCGAAACGCAGTCCCCGCCGAATAGCCCATCCCCTCGGTGGCTGGCAGGCTTCCGGCCCCGGGATTGGAGAGTTATTGTATGATGGAGGGCGCGCGGAATGTCTAAGCTCGCGGGAGGAGGACCATGAACCGGCATATCGAGAACGCCATCTTCTACTTGCAATGGTTCATCGTGAGCTCGGTGGCATTCCCGGTGGGCGCCATGGCTGCCGCAAGTGTGGTTCCGACCCTGGGGACTCCGGAGGTGACGCTGGGGCTGCTCTTGATCTTGGCTCTCTTCATCGGCTTGCTGCTCGGCGTGGCGCAACTGCTTGTGCTGCAATATGAGGCGCCTAGCCCATGGCTCTGGCTGCTGCTCACGGTCGCGGGCATGGAGGCGGCTACCATCATCACGGGCTTCTGGCTCGTCGATGCCTATAGGGGCTGGGCTGCAGCCGGCATCGGCGCGCTCGCGGGGGCGGTCCTGGGCCTCCTGCAGTTGCCCATGATTCGGGAGACACCCTGGAAGCGGGGCGAATGGCTGGCGGTGACGATCGTGGGGTGGGGAGTGGCCCATGGCGTGGGCCAACTCTTCATACGTGAAGGCAACGCCCCTGGACTGTTCGGGAGCGTTGTCCAGGCCCAGCACGCCGCCATCATCGGCTGGGCCATCGGGGGCCTCCTGACGGTGTTCATCCTGCTCTTTCTGACGCCCATTGCCAAGCGAAGGGAGATCAGCGGCCGTATCCGCTGGTTGCCCTAGGCGTGGGGGGATTGCCGCCGGCAGCCATGCTCAACCGGAATGGTCGCACGCACAAGTCTATGATGCGGAGGCAGATTCTTCCATGGAACCCATCCTGATCCTGGGAATCGCTATTGTGGTGCTCTTGCTCCTGGCTTTGCTGGGGGTGATGCTATGGATCTGGGGGCAGACCAACGCCCGCATTGCGGCCATCGACCAGCAAATTGCCCAGAGCGTGGAGCAACAGCGCTCGACCACCGAATCATTCGCGCAGATTCAACAGGGGCTCGGGCAGCTTTCCGAGGCCAGCCGCCATATGGAGCAGGTAGGTAAGGAGATCGCCTCGCTGGGCGACTTGCTCAGGGCCCCAAAGTTGCGCGGTGGCATTGGTGAGCTCTTCCTCGGAGACTTGCTTGCGCAGATGCTTTCGCCCGAGCATTATGAGCTGCAATACACTTTCCGAAGCGGGGAGCGCGTGGATGCCGTCGTGCGCCTGGCAGCCGGCATGGTGCCGGTGGATTCCAAGTTCCCACTGGAGAGCTTCCAGCGCATGATCTCATTGGAGGACGAGGCTGCGCGCGCCCAGGCCCGCAAGGAATTCCTGCGGGTGGTGAAGAAGCATATCGACGCGATCGCCGACAAGTACATCCGCCCCGATGAAGGCACCTTTGACTTTGCCTTGATGTACATCCCGGCCGAGAATGTCTATTACGAGACCATTCTGCGCGAAGAGGAATTGGGGGAGGAGAAGGGGCTGCTTGAGCACGCTTTGCAGAAGCATGTGATTCCGGTCTCGCCGAACAGCTTCTACGCCTATCTGCAGGCCATCGCCCTGGGCCTGCGGGGCATGCAAATCGAGCAGCAAGCGAAGGAGATTCTTGGCTATCTGGGGCGGCTGGAAGGCGACTTCCGCAGGCTTCAGCAGACCTTTGGAGTGCTGGGGACGCACCTGGAGAACGCCCGCAAGAAGTACGAGGAGACCGAGCGTTTGATCGGCCGCTTCAGCGATCAATTGGAAGGCGCCCGCCAGCCGGGCGCGACGCTGCCGGGGGACAAGCTGGGGGCCTTGGACGGGGGCGGCGATCAACCAGATCGTGCGGGATAGGTGCATATCCCATCCACGGCCCTGGCGGCCTGGCATGGGCGACGACGATGAGAGCCTATCCCGAGTAAGGCTTCAGGCGGGGGGGAGCCTGGGTTGGCTGCGGAAGAGAAAGCCGTAAACCAGGGGCGCCGATCGAGAGGAGGCACCTGGCATGAAAGGTGGCCGGCCCTCAGGCACGGCCGGTGCGGTCATCCTGCCCACGTTCTAAGACTCGGATCCTGGTCGCTGGAGCATCCCCAGCGGGTGTGAGTCGCAAGCGATCTCAGATTAAGCCTGGGCGAAGCGGCTTGCCAGCCGTTCTTTGAGCGCGCAATCCTCGCCGACTGCCTTCATCAAGCGGGGCCACGTCTCGGCGAACTGCAGGTAGGCCGGGGCCGCCAGGCGGGCGCGCTTCAGAGCCTGGGCCACAATCTGGGCGGGTGCGCCGTGGGCGCGGATCAGTTCGGGCGTGGCCAGGGTTTCAAGCGCCGCGCGGGCCTGGTCATCCAGGTCGTCGAGGAGCAGGCGGCCGGGATAGGGCATCAGATCGGCGGCGCTCAGTGTGGGACCCTCCGCGCCGGCATGCAGGCGCAGTTTTTCGCGCTCGTAGATGAAGCGGTGGATATCCTCGATCATTTTCAGGTAAGGATGCGTGTCATATCGATGAGGGGGCAAATGGGTGATGACCAGTTCCCTGTCCAGCCAGAAGCGGATGCCTATCAAGCGGGCGTTGATGAGATAGTCGATGTCCTCCCCGCGGGTGATGCCGGGGTCGAAGCCGACCCGGGTGAAGAGTTCTCGATGGAAGACCATGTTGCCCCCGAACGCCACCGGCGTTTCCACAAGCCGTTGGGGGCTCGCTCTCAGCGCCCGCAGGCCCGCGTTCATAATGGCGCTCTTATCAAGGAACGGGTTGCCCGTGCGCGGCCGCTCCGGCAGCATCAAGGAGCCCTGGGCATCCAGATAGAAGCCTGCCAGCCCCAGGACGCGCTGGCCGCGATGGGAGCCTCCAACAAAGTGGACGGCCGTCTCGAGGTAGTCCGCCGAGACCACCTCGTCGTCGTCAAGCGCCACGATGACATCCGTCTGCAAGACGTGGGGGAGGAGCAATTGCAGGTTGCGAACGCCGGCGTAGCCGCGCATCCGCACGCTTCCAGCCAGTGCGCGATGCCGCCTGCGGATGAAGGCGGCGTCGGCCTCCGTGGCCTGGATGATGGGAAAGTGATCGCGAAATGGGCGGATCAGGCGCTCCACTCGGCCCTCCGCGGCCGCTTCGATCTCCGGGTGGCTTGCAGCGGTGAGGATGAGGACCATGAAAGGCGGCCCCGCAAGTTCCGCCAGGCTCTCCAGAAGACGCGGCAAAGTGCTTTCCCCATCCAGCGGGGTGGGGTGGTCGTAGAGTGCCTCGACCGGCCTGCCGGCTTGCTCGGTGGGCCAGGTCCAATAGGTCGGGACGATGATCATGATACCGGTCTTCTTTTTCTTCATTCTGCCCTCCGCGGGCCCGTGTGTGGGAATGGCCTGCGGGTGTTGGCTCTTGCCACTCACAAATACGAGTGGACCAGATTGTGGCCCTTGTTAGTGTAGCATCATGGGCCGAGGCCGTCATCCTTGGAAGGCCCCTGGGGCGATGATGCCCCTGTTGTCGGCAATCTTGCATCCGCGCCGCCCATTCTTGTAGCATCCTGCCAACCTCGGTCGCCAAGCGAGGCACCTCATTCCACACAGATCGGGAACGCGCCGTTCCCTGCGGGGCCCGGGGCCGCAGCGTGGTAGAATGTACTTACGCGAGCATGACGGCCGCGTGATCTATGTGATCCCCCCAAGGCTTGGTTGCTGAAAAGAGAGAATATCCCGGCTTTGGTCAAACGGCGAGATCCCGCCGTGCGATGCGCCATGTCTCAACACCCACCGCCGGTCAGGTCAGTTGGGTGAACCTGAATGCCCGCTGGCGGAGGGGGAGGCGTGGCAGGAGACCCTGCCAGCGGCGGATGAACGTATCGTGCGTTCGCCAGCCCATGGACTGCCGGGGAGAAGTTATGCCCTTTGAGAGCCGTCCCTGCGGATGGCCTATCGGCTTGCCCGTGGGCTCTGGAGTTCGTGTTGACTAGGAGGTGCTAGAGTGTCATTTGACAAGAATCGCAACATGGGATGGGATGTCGGGGCGCTGAGTGATCTGCTCCGGCGGCTTTCCCGCCGGCGGAGGTCGTTCTACCTGGGTGTCGTGAGCCTGGTGGTACTCCTCTGGCTAGCATCCGGCATTTACCAGGTGCAGCCGGGCGAGGAGGGCGTCGTGCGCACATTCGGGCAATACACGATGACCGCCGGACCGGGCCTCAACTATCGCCTTCCGTGGCCCGTGCAGACGGTCACTATTGTGGATGTTGAAAGCATCCGCCGCGCGGAGATCGGGTTCCGGACGACGCCGGAGGGGACCAAGCAGGATATCCTGGATGAGGCCCTGATGCTGACCAAGGACGAGAACATCGTCCAGGTGGAGTTGCTGGTTCAGTATCGGGTCGCTGATTCGCGGGATTTCATCTTCAACGTGCAGAACCCGGAGCGGGTCTTGCTCACGACCGCCGAAGTGGCCCTGCGCAGCACGGTGGGGAATATGACCATCGACGCCGTCATCACCGAGGAGCGGGCACGGGTTCAGGATGAGACCCGCGAATTCCTCAAGCGCCTTTTGGAGGAATATGGCTCGGGGATCCTGGTAACCGATGTACGCCTCCAGGTGGCTGATCCTCCCAGCGAGGTGCGCGACGCCTTCCAGGAAGTAGTGCGTGCCCGGGCCGACAAGGAGCGGCTGATCAACGAGGCCCAGGCCTATGCCAATGATGTGGTGCCGCGAGCCCGGGGCGAGAAGCAGAAGCAGATCGAGGAGGCCGAGGCCTTCAAGGATCAGCAGGTGCTGCTGGCGACCGGCGACGCCGAGCGCTTCCTGGCCGTCCTTCAGGAGTATCTGTTGGCTCCGGGCGTGACCCGCGAGCGGATGCACATTGAAGCCCTGGAGGCCATCCTGGCCCGCGTCGAACTGATCCTTCTGGACGGCAGTTCGGGGAATCAGGTGCTGCCCTTCCTGCCGCTGAGGGAGCTGGACAGGCCTGTTCCGGAATTGGGAGGAGAATAATTCCATGCGCATCCTTCGAGGTTTTATCGTCTTCCTGGCTGCGATGATCATCCTGGCAAGCCAGGCGCTCTTCATCGTGGACGAGACCAATCAAGCCATCGTCCTCCAGTTTGGCGAGCCCATTCGCATCATCCGCACGCCGGGCTTGGCCACCAAGATCCCCCTGATCCAGAATGTGGTCTTCTTCGAAAGGCGCATTCTCTCCAGCGACGCGCCGCCACAGGAGTATCTCACCACGGACAAGAAGCGCCTGGTCGTGGACCACGTGACTCGCTGGCGCATCGCCGACCCGCTGCTTTTCTTCCAGGCCGTGGGCACAGAGGCGGGGGCCCGCGCTCGTCTTGACGATATCGTGTTCTCTGAGCTACGGGAGGAGCTGGCGAAGGTCGATTTCGTTGAAGTCATCTCCCGCGAACGGGAGAGCATCATGGAACGGGTGGCATCCTCGGCGGAGAATAAAGCCAGCGAGTTTGGCATTGACATCGTGGATGTGCGCGTCAAGAGGGCCGACCTGCCTGTAGAAGTCGAACAGAGCGTATACCTGCGAATGCAGGCCGAGCGGCAACGAGAGTCGTCGCTCTTCAGAGCGGAGGGCGAGGAACAAGCAGCCATCTTGCGGGCGCAGGCGGATCGGGAGCGGACGGTCATTCTGGCCGAAGGTTACGCGCGCTCCCAGAGCCTGCGGGGTGAGGGCGAGGCTCTGGCTATCAGCATCTATGCCCAGGCCCTGGAGCAAGACCCTGAGTTCTACGCCTTTACCCGGCGTCTGGAAGCCTACAGAACCATCCTCAAGCGAGGCGACATCATCATCGTTCCCTTCGAGTCAGACTTCTTCCGCTATTTGATCAGCGCCGCACTGGCGCCGGCAGTGGGCGAAGGGATCGGCTTTGAGGAGGCCGCTTCCGAGCAACCTGGGGGTTGATAGGGGGCTGCGGGGGACATAATCGGCCCATGCCGACGGGCTCGCCCGTCGGCATGGGCTTCTGTTTCTTCACGCGAATGGCTGGGAGGCTTGGTCATGGGTAGGCAGGCTTTCCACCTGCTCAGGCCACCGAAGCGGCGGGCTTTGGTCAAGCGGTTCGAGACCCGGATTTGGCCATCGCGCGGGGGTGTGCATGCCACGTTGTGTGGCTCCCTTCGCTCAGCGGGCGATCTCATCTTCGGGAGGTTGCATGACCATCCTGCTGGCCTTCTTTACGCACATACTCGCAGTGCGCATCAGCAACCAAATAGGGATAGGCTACTTCCAGCGAACGCGATCGCCAGGCCTCGAGCTCTTCATCCAGCTCCCGCGCCATGTCTGAGACCTGGTCCTTGCTGAACTGCGCTCCGCAGAGCCCTGGTCAGCCTGCTCTACCAGTCCAGGGGAACTTCGACTTCTCGGTGATCTTCCTCACTTTGCGAGTTGACACGCCTTGCAGATAGCTCTCCTGCAAAGCCAGCACCAGTGCATTTTCATTGCGCTGATAGCGCTCAAAGATCTCCGTCGAAAAACGCCCCTCACGATCACGCGGCACGCGTAGCGTGAGCCGTCCCACCCGGGTGAAGAGCTCCCGCCGATAATAGCCGTTTCGATAGCCCGTCCGATCCCGGCTGCGCTCATAAGGCCCTGTCCCCAGAAATTGACTGAACTCCAGACCTAAAAGCTCCTGCAGATCACTCAAGCAGAATACGCATCCAGACAGCAGCATCTTCCCTTGCTTTCAGCGGGCCCAAATGTTGCTCCAGATCCTTCTGCAAGGTCCCATCCATTTGAGACATCAGAACCTCCTTCCTCATAATGGGATTGCGGAGCTCTTCTGGTGTCTCAGTCCGTTTGAGCAGCACCTATTTACACAAAATGCCCTGCATTATCTCTATTACGAGACCGTTCTGCGCGAGGAGGAATTAGGGGAGGAGAAGGGGCTGCTTGAGCACGCTTTGCAGAAGCATGTGATTCCGGTCTCGCCGAACAGCTTCTACGCCTATCTGCAGGCCATCGCCCTGGGCCTGCGGGGCATGCAAATCGAGCAGCAAGCGAAGGAGATTCTTGGCTATCTGGGGCGGCTGGAAGGCGACTTCCGCAGGCTTCAGCAG
>CAZQDE010000102.1:0-6955 GCA_964591485.1 uncultured Anaerolineaceae bacterium
GCTGGGCTACTGCGGCGGATTCGCCGCCGGCACCTGGGTCAGGCTGGTCATCGAGGAGAAGCTGGCCCTGGGCTACGCTGTCGTGAGGGCCATCTCCCGGGATGATGGCGAAAGGATCGCCTTGGCCCTGCGGAAGGCCGGCTATGAGCTTTGCTGGCACAGCGATGCGCAGGCCGGCGATCGCGCCGAGCCCCTGCAGGTGCAAGACATCAACGGCGACAGCCACCTGAAAGTGCTGTGCGTGCAGGCCATGGACGCCGTAGGCCAGAGCCTCTCGCCAGGCTGATCACGGTGGAAAGCGGAGACCACATGCCGCTGGGGCATGGGGAGAGAATCAGGGCGGAGATCGGGGAATTCTTGGAGCAACACATCCCTGGTTTCTGAACCACGGGAACCTGTTACAGCCTCGTTTCTGGGAGGAGGTGCGAGATGAAAGTTCGACCAGGTAGAGAAAGGTCGCTCCTGGCAGGCGTGATGGCCCTGGTGGTGATGGTAGTGGGCCTGGTCATGATGGGAGGGCTTGGCGGCCGCCTGGGGTGGTTTACGTTCCTCTGGGTGCTCGTTGGCCTGGGCGGGGCAGCGGCCTCTTTCTACAATGCCTTCAGCCGACGTGGTCTGCCTCTCTACGAGGTTGATCTGGAGGAAGACGCGGGTTTCTGCTCCCAATGTGGCCGGCCCATTGGGGAGGGAGACCGCTTCTGTCGGCATTGCGGTGCTCCCCTCAGGTGAAAAGGGTATCCTCGCAATACTCTGGGGTAGACACGTAGGACAAATTGGCAATTTGATCCACATCCCCCGGCCTATTGAGAAGATACTGAAAACGGATACACAGCAAGGAAATTAGGAGGAACACTATGGATTACGGAAAATTGCTCACTCGAGCGTGGAACATCATCTGGGAACACAAATTCCTGATCCTGCTCGGCGTGCTGGTCGCGCTGGGCAGTGCGGGCTCGGGTGAAAATGCCAGCGCATCTTTGTCCAGGAGCGACGTTGGCGAATCGGAGTTCCGGCTGTTGTACCTCCCAGATGAATTGGGAGTACCCTCAGGCATTGTTTTGGCGGCTGCCATTGCCGTGATCGGCCTTGCTCTTGCAATCGGCATTGCGCTTTGGGCGGTTTCCACCTGCGCCCGCGGCGGGTTGATCGCGGGCGCAAGCGCGATTGACTCTGGCGCGCCTTCCAGCTTTGCGCAGGCCTGGAGCTCCGCATGGCAGAAGGGATGGAGGTTGCTCGGCATCGGCGTCCTGCCAGCCATTCCAGGCTTCATGCTTGCTCTCATCGGCCTGGGAGTGGCAGCCATCTCTTGGGGTCTGTATGTGTCCAGAGTCGGGTTGGCTCCTCGGCTGGCGAATATCGGCTTGGTGGGGCCATTGGTTGCCCTGGCGTGTGTCCTGCTCCCGGTGGCGATGGTGCTGAGCGCGCTGCGAATCTTCGCTAACCGGGCCTGTATGCTCGAAGATCTGGGCGTGTTCGCCTCCTACCGCCGGGGGGCAGAAGTGCTGAAGGAAAACTTCGGGCCAGCGCTGGTTCTGTTCCTGCTCCAGGTTGTCATCAGCATCGGCCTGGGGATCGTGCTTCTCCTGCCCAATATTGCTATGGTCCTGTGCTGCCTGCTGTGGCCTGTGCTGCTCCTCGTCCAGGGGGCAATCGCCTCGTACTTCTCGACGCTGTGGACGCTGGCCTGGCGGGAGTGGACGGGTCTCGGAACTGCGGTTTGATGTACTCAGGGGGAGAACGGCGTTGGTCGAAAGGATGAAAGCCGTGCGCACGCTCATCAACACCAACCGCAGCACGCTGTCGGCCATCCTGTTTCACTTCTCCATCAACTTCAGCGGCGAGTTCCTGACGCCTCCGAAGTAAGCCAAGCTTTATCAACTCCTGCTGACCGGCCTGATGGCGGTGGCCGACACCCTCATATGGGGACCACACACGCTGACCCGCGGGCGGGGAGACAAGCAGGGCACCTCTGCGCAACTTGTTGACCAGGAGGGCAGATAGATGAGCTTGGAGGAATAAATGTCACGAGCAAACAAGCTGCACTTTAGAATGATGTCCTTCGTCCATGAGACCCTCTATGGCCTGTTCAGAGACCCTTACAAGGTCCTCAAGGCTGCGGGGCTTGAGCCGGGCCAGAGGGCATTGGAGGTAGGTTGCGGCCCCGGCTTCTTCACCATCCCGGCGGCCCGCATCGTGGGGGAGGAGGGAAGCGTCCTGGCCTTCGACATCAATCCATTGGCCGTGGAGCATGTGCAACGGAAGATCGAAGAAGCGGGTGTGACAAACGCCAGGGTCATCGTCGCCGACGCTGCCAAGACGAAGTTGCCCGATGGGAGCTTTGACCTGGTTTTCGTTTTCGGCCTTGCACGTCCCATCGGAGATATGGCGGCCATATGGACCGAACTCCATCGGGTCTTGAAGGTACAAAGCGTCCTCTCCATCGAGGGGCGGCTCAATCCTCCGGGCGAGCCTTTCCAGTTTTTGGATCGCCAGGGGAGGATCGTCCGGTTCAGGAAGGTAGGATAGCATGCCAGAGCAGGGTTCAAGCAAGCGGCCGAGAGAATACGGCCAGAGCGGCGTTCGGGTTGAAGCGCATTGGCTACTGGCAGGATTTCCGCTTGCTGATGCTGGCAGAGATGTCTTTCGGCGTGCCGGCGGTGACGCCTGATTTCAAGGCCGCGGCCTACCTGTTCTTCGCCCGCCGGTATCCCGAGGCGCTGGGCAAGCTGTTCGCCAGACTGGCAGCCGATGGGAAATCTTTGGAAGAGGCAGCAAGGTGAGGGTGGAGGCATAGATGATCGATCGCAAAGGGGTGTTTTCCTTTTTGGCTATCACATTCGGTCTCACTTACCTGGTCGAAGGTTTGCTGATCGGCGCTGGTTTTCGCGTCAGCGACCGCCCGGCTATTTTCGGACAGCTTGTCGTCGCCGGGGTCATGTGGGCGCCGGCGCTGGCCACGGTGCTTACCATCAAGTTCGTCACGCGCGAGGGCTTCGCCATCACCAATATGCGCCTTGGATCCTGGCGTCCTTACATGACGACGGCTCTGGTCATCCCCGCCACATTCGCCCTCATCTACGGCCTGACCTGGCTGTGGGGCCTGGGCCACCCTGATTGGCACTTGACCCATTTCCAATCGCAGATGGCGTCCATGGGGGCCGACATGGCTCAGATGCCGCCGGCCTCCCAGCTCCTGCCGCTGATGTTGCTGGCCACGCTAGTCTTCACCCCCTTCATCAATGGCCTCTTCGGCTTCGGCGAGGAGTTGGGTTGGCGCGGCTACCTACTGCCTAAATTGATGCCGTTGGGCAAAGTCAAAGCCTATTTGCTGGTTGGCCTCGCCTGGGGCCTGTGGCACGCGCCCTTGATTCTGGTGGGATTCAACTACCCAGGCTACCCTATCCTGGGGGTGATTTGGATGATTGGTCTGATGACCACCCTGGGCGTCTACATTAGCGAAATGACATTGCGCCACCGCAGCTCTATCCTGGCGGGATGGATGCACGGTGTGTTCAACAGCCAGGGTTACGGCATATGGCGTTTGCTGTTCCCCGAGGCGAGTCCCTTATGGGGCGGGATGACCGGTCTTCTCGCCATGCTGGTCTGGCTCGGGCTGGGAATCTACGAAATGCGGAAGGGTAAAGAGCGACCGGGATGACCAAGGCATGGTACCAGGAACTATACGAAGGCTTCGAGGGCTACGGCCAGGAACCCTATGCCCAGAACACACGCGCCGAGGTGGATTTCATCGAGCATGTGATTGGCTGCGGCCATGGGAAGCGGATCCTCGATGTGGGGTGTGGGATCGGCCGCCACAGTCTGGAGCTGGCGCGCCACGGATACGAGGCCGTGGGCGTAGATCTATCCGAATCGATGCTGGTGCAAGGGCGGCAGGTGGCAGCCTCCGAGAATCTCGCTGTGCGTTTCGCGCATGGTGATGCCCGCTGGCTGCCCTTTGAGGACGAGTTCGATGTGGCCATCATGCTATGCGAAGGGGCCTTCTCGCTGATGGAAACGGACGCTATGGATGTCCAGATCTTGGAGAGTGTCGCCCGCTCGCTGAAGCCGCGTGGCACGCTGATCATGACCGCGCCCAACGCAGCCTTCATGCTGGCACAGTCGCAGGTCAAGGGTTTCGATCTCACTACCCTGCGCGAGTCATTCGTCCTGGACAAGATATCCCCTGATGGCTCGAGCCGGACCCTCCAGTGCACCCAGCGCTACTACACCTGCCCGGAGCTACGCTGCTTATTGAGAGAAGCTGGTTTCCAGGAGGTGGAGTTCTTCGCCTGTACTGAGAAGGGTTACGATCTGGCCCGCAAACCCTCGTCCGCCCACTTTGAATTCGGGGCCGTCGCCAGGAAGACGTGATGGACGGGCAAAATCCTTCATTCCTGATTGGAGTCCTGACCACGGCTGGGAAAGGATCGCGGATGGCTTCATCAGCAAGGGCGACGCACCCGGGCAATTGCTGGCCGTCTTGAGCACCCTTTCTAGAGCGTAGCAAACCCGATGACGCCAACTCCTGGGCCTGGAGGGCGCTAGGTCCGGTGCAGGTTGGTCGCTAAGGCGCGCGCGGCGACGCTTTCGCAGAGGATCCCATGATGACATCGCGGATACCTTCAGCGTACTCGATGGACTGATGACGGAAGTAGGTACCGTAGAGCTCAGCGTAGTGACCGCCGCGCGCCATTAGTGCCTTGTGATCGCCCTGCTCGATGATCTTGCCCCTCTCTAGAACGATAATGCGGTCTGAGGCGCGCACTGTCGAGAGCCGGTGGGCAATGAGAATGGAGGTGCTCCCGCTGAGGATCAACCGCAGCGCGTCCTGGATTTGCGCCTCTGTGAACGGGTCAATGCTGGCGGTGGCCTCGTCGAGGATGAAGATCGCCGGCCGCTGGACCAGCACGCGCATTAGGGACACCATCTGGCGAAGACCCATCGAGAGGCGGCTGCCGCGTTCGCCAACCTGGGTCTGCAGGCCATCGGGGAGGGTCTCAAACCATTCCCCCTCCCCTATGCGGCGGGCCATGCGCTCGATCTCCGCATCGCTCAGGTCTGGCTTGGCATAGCGGATATTATCCGCTACGGTCCCTGAGAACAGGAACGGCGTCTGCGAGACGATCCCCAGTTGCTGGCGGTATTGCACCAGGTCGAAGGTGCGGATATCCATGCCGTCGATCAGCAAGCGCCCGGCCTGGAATTCGTAGAAGCGTGAGATAAGCTTCACGATGGAACTCTTGCCGGCGCCGGTATGGCCGACCAGGGCCAGATTCTCACCGGCCTCGATATGCAGGTTGAAGTCTTCGAGCACAGGCTCGTTCTCCTTATATCGGAAGTGGACGTGCTCGAATTCGATCTCGCCCTGCAGTCTGGGGACCGGACGCCGGTCGACCTGCGTTACCTTCGGTTCGGCGTCGATCAGGGCGAAGACCCGCTCGGCGGCGGAAAGCCCGTTTTGCACCTGGGTCCAGAAGGATGATAGGTTCAGCACCGGGAACCAGAACCGGTCCAGGCTGTTGATGAACAGGTACCATGCGCCTGCCGTCACGGCGCCCTCGGCCGCGCTCAGGCCCCCGAAGTAGACGAGGATGGCGGTGCCGATCCCGCCCAAGGCGTTTAGCGTGGGGAACACGAGCGCCAGGACGAAACCCCGCCGGACATTGGCGCGGTAGGAAGTCATGTTGACCTGCTCGAACTCGGCATAGATGGCCTGCTCCTGGCGGAAATTCTTGGCCACCGCGATGCCCGTGACCGCCTCCTTGATGGCGGCGTTTACGTTGGCCATCGCCCGGAATCCCCGCCGCGTGACTCGCCGCGCCAGGCGGCGGAACCCCAGTGCCACGGCGAAAATCGCGGGCAACATCGCCAGGAGCATCAAGGTCAACCGCAAATCGATGCCGACGAGCACAATAAGCAGAATGATCGCCCGAAAGAGCTGTGTGAATAGGTCGGTGATGAGCACGATGACCTGGGCAAAGTCCTGCGTGTCGGAGGTGATGCGGCTTACCACCCGGCCGGAGGCGAACTCGTCGTAGAAGGAGAGATCATGCCCGGCGGAGGCCCGGAAGGCATCCCGCCGCAGCTCGAGCATCACATCCGCGATGGCGCGGGCGATCAGGCGCCGGCGGATCCAGTTCGCAAGCCAGGTTAGTACGCCCAGGCCCAAGAGCGCCCCAGCCATGAGCAGGATCGCCCTGCGTGATCCCGCCTGCGCCATCAGGTCCACGCTGCGCGAGATCAGAATAGGGGAAAGGGCGCCGCTGCCGGCAATGACCAGGATGGCCACGATCGAGACTACAAGCCGGCGAATATGAGGCCGGAAGTAGGTTGCTATGCGCGCCACGAGCTCGCGATCGCTATAACTGCGGTCATAGGCCTCGGCGTTCAGCCCTGAGAAGAATCCCATCGTTCAGCGCTCCTCATAATGGGTGAAGATGCGTCGGTAGGCCTCGGAGGTTTGCATCAACTCCGCGTGCGTGCCGCAGGCGGCGATGCGTCCCTTGCGCAGGACCACGATCATATCTGCCCAGCGGATCTGGGAAAGCCGGTGGGTGATGATCAGCGTGGTGCGCCCCTCGGCGGCGCGGAAGATGGCGCGCTGGATCTTGTCCTCCGTGTCACTGTCGATGGAAGAGGTCGAATCATCCAGAATCAGAATGCGCGGATCGGTGAGGAAGGCTCGCGCCAGGGCCAACCGCTGGCGCTGGCCTCCGGAAAGGGTGACGCCGCGCTCGCCTACCACCGTGTCATAGCCATCCTTGAAGCTCAGGATAAAGTCATGGGCCTGCGCAGCACGCGCTGCGGCTTCGATCTCCGCCTGAGTGGCATCCGGTCGGCCGAAGGCGATGTTCTCGCGAAGGGTCCGCGAGAAGAGGAAGATATCCTGCTCGATGATCGAGATCTGCTGTCGCAGAGCCGACAGGTCCCAGTCGCGAACGTCCACGCCATCCAC
>CAZQDE010000103.1:0-6886 GCA_964591485.1 uncultured Anaerolineaceae bacterium
ACCCGGCCATGGCGGAGAGGGGTGTGCGCCGCGGCCTGGCGCTGATGCAGCAGCTTGCGGGGGGCGAGATCGCCGAGGGGCTGGTGGATGCCTACCCCAAGCCCTATGAACCCGCGCGAGTGAGGCTGGACGCCCGGGATATCCGCCGCTGGCTCGGCATCGAATTGAAGCCCGTAGAAGTTGCAGGCTTGCTCGCGCCGCTCGGTTTTGAAGTGGACATCAATGGGGAGCAGATCGAAGCGGTCACGCCCGATCACCGGCTGGATATCGGCGAGGGCATCGTGGGCAAGGCGGATCTCATGGAGGAGATCGCCCGTATCTATGGCTACGATCGCATCCCTGAAACAAGGATTGCGGATGAGCTTCCGCCCCCCCATCCGGAGCATGCCCTCGAAGCGGAGGAGGCCGTGCGTGACCAACTATCTGGCCTGGGCCTGCAGGAGGTCGTAACCTATCGGCTGACGACGCCAGAGAAAGAAGCGCGCCTATGGCCGGAAAGCGAAGGCGCGAAGGCAGGACCCTACGTGTGGCTGGAGAATCCCATCAGCGCCGACCGGACGGTCATGCGGCGAAGCCTGCTCGCCAGCCTGCTCGAGATCGCCGAACAGAACGCCAAGCTGAGGGACCGCCTGGCGATCTTCGAGATCGGGCCTGTCTTCCTGCCCGAGGCGGGGGAAGCGTTGCCGGAAGAACCGCTCTATCTAGGCCTTGTACTGACAGGACCACGGAACCTCGAAGGCTGGCAGGTCAGCGACCGGGGTTGGATGGATTTCTACGATCTGAAGGGGATCCTAGAAAGCCTGGCCGAGGGGTTGCATCTCATCCCCTTGCGCTTTGAACCCCACCAGGATGCCCGCTTTCACCCTGGGAAATGTGCCCGTGTGCTGCTGGGTGAAGCACCCCTGGGCATGATGGGTGAGCTGCACCCGCGGGTGAAGGCCAACTATGACCTGCGGGAAAGCCCGCTGATCGCCGCCGAGCTGGCGGTAGCGCCCCTGCTGGTGGCCCGCCTCTCCGCTGTGGAAGTGCGGACGATCAAAGCCTTCCCACCCGTCTATGAAGATCTGGCGGTGGTCGTGGATGAGGGTGTCTCTGCCGAGGAGGTCGTGCGTGTCATCCGGGAGGCGGGGGGAGCGTTGCTCGAGGAGGTGCGCCTTTTCGACCTCTATAGAGGCGACCAGATCGGACCTGGGAAGAAGAGCCTGGCCTACGCGCTGGTCTACCAGGCCGAGGATCGCACCCTCACCGATGAAGAAGTGGCCGAGATCAGGGCCAGGATCGTCCAACAGCTGGAATCAGCGTTGAATGCGAGGTTGCGGACCTAGTCCTCACCCGCAGCAAAGCGTTCGGCCCGCTGGATGGCAGCCGCAGCGAGCTGGGCTACCACCAGGAGCAGGTGGTGGTCCTCGACGGAGAACTCGCGCTCGGCTTGCTTGTTGACGGCTTCGATCACGCCCAGCACCCGGTCTCCATCAAGCATGGGCACGCAGGCCAGCGTCTGGGTGTAGAAGCCGAAGGTTTCATCCACTTGAGGGAAGAAGCGCGGGTCCTTCCGCACGTCGTGGACTATAGCGGGTTCACGCTGGTCGGCCACCCACCCGGCGATGCCGCGGCCTGGCGGTAGGCGGTAGCCGCGCAAGCGGTCCCGGGCTTCTCCGTGGACAATGGCGAAGACCAACTCCTCCGTCTCTTCGTCAAGCAGGAGCAGGGAACCATCGCTGGCGCCCAGTACGCTGAGGACGGACCCCAGCAGGTCGTCGAGCAGGACGATGGGGTTCACATCGGGGGTGACGCGCTGGATGATTTCCTGGAGGGCGCTGAGCCCGCGGATGGCTGAGCGCAGGGCGGTCAATTCGTCTTTAAGTTCCTGATTTTCTTGGCGTAGACGAGTTAATTCGCCCTGCATGTAGCGGATGGGGTCGCGAGTGTCCACCATGGGCGCCTCCGTGTGCCTTTGATCTTAGCACAGGTATAGAGCGGGACCAAACCGGACCGCCGGGTATCGGGTCTGCGGACGCTGTGGTCCAAGCAGGGAGGTAGAACCTGCAAAGCACGCCATGGTATGATGGCCCCCATCGAGGGGGAAGAACGCGCTCAGGAGGGCCGCATCCCAATGCTAAATATCTACTTTTCCTGCTCGCTTACGGGCGGCCGCGCAGATGAGCATATCTATGCGACCATCGTGGACCACCTGCTCGCGCAGGGACATGAGGTGCCCACCGCTCACCTGGCTCACCCGGAGGTCATGTCGCTCGAACGAGTGGTGGATCCTGAGGAGGTCTACGCCCGGGATATCGATTGGATCGATGGTTGCGATGCTTTGGTTGCGGAAGTCAGCACCCCGTCGCATGGGGTGGGCTACGAGATCGCCTATGCGCTTGGCCTGGGCAAGCCGGTGCTTTGTTGTCACCGGGAGGGGGTCCCGGTGTCCAAAATGATCACCGGGAACCGCAGTGCTGGCCTGCGTGTGCAGGCCTATAGGGACGCGGAGGAGGCCTTGCGGGCCATCGATAGCTTCCTAGAAGAACTTTCGCCCGCGACCTGACCCTTGGTGCCAGGCGGCGAGGGTTCGGGCTGGGTTCATCGGAACCGGGGCCGAGCTACACGGCCTCGACGCGCTCCAAATCGGGGAAGAATTGGCGCACAGAACCCTCCACCCAGCCGTGGAGGGTTCCATTTGAAAGGGCGCACGTCTCGCAGGCCCCGCCCAAACGAACCTTCAGGACCTTCCCATCGAAGTCGACCATCTCGACCCATCCGCCATGATAGTGCTCGATGTAGGAACTGATGGTCTCAATGAGAGCCCGCATGCGTTCCTGCACGGGGACCTGGGAGGCATGTTCGTGATTGGTCAGATCCATTGCATTTCCTCCCTGATGGGCGACCAGCCTAGGAGTGGATGCCGGCGCGCAGCAGATCAATGACCTTCTCGTGTGTGCTCTGCAAGCGTTGGGCGATCACCTCGGCCAGACGCTCCAGGATCACGACACCGGTCTCGGGGTGCTGTTCGATCATCTCGCGCAGTTCTGCGCCTCGGATGCTAAGGGCTTCGGTGGGCTCGAGGCATACTGCGCATGAGGTGTAGCGCTTTCTGCCCAGAGCCGAGGACCAGCCGAAGACGCTGCCCGCTTCCACCTCGCTGACGTTGATCACCTCGCCATCCTCGGGTTTGAAACGGATGGCCACCTTGCCCGAGATGACGATGTAGAATTTGTCGGCGCGGGCCCCCTGGGGGAAAATGATCTCCCCGGCCGAAAAGGTCTCGGCATGAAAGCGATCCGCAAGGAGATCGAGATCCTGTCGCTCGAGTCCCTGGAAGAGTGGCATACTGCTCAGGATGTTGGGCTGCACCATGGCCTGATCCGGGTTGCGTGTGCTATTCAGTGTAGAAGCCAGGCGTCTGGCTTCCGAAGTGGCTTCCTTCCCATTCTGCATGACAACCATCACCTTTGGCGTGGTTATTTCGGCCAGAGGAGAAGGCAAATGATTGGACTATAACAATTCCTCCGAGGTTCTCTTGACCTCAGCGAAAATTGTGATTATATTAACACTCACAGGCAGGCATCTGGGTGCCCCCCTCACCTAGATGCTTGTCTGTGTTTAACAAGCAGCCACCTCCTGGTCTGTCTGCTCGCAACCCATCGGTCTTGCGAGACTATCATCCCGCTGCCGAAGGGCTGGGTCCGTGCCTATGCCCCGCCATCATTGCCTCGGCGCGGACGAGATCTTGTTGTGTGTTAATGTTGAAGAAGGCTTGTCCATCGGGATCGAGTTGGGCGAGTTCCTCGCCTTCCACGGCCAGGACACGGAGACCGGCATAGAAGCTGACCATCCTCTGCTCACCTTGCGCCAGAGCCGCCTCGACGGCCGGCAGGCAGAATTCGCGCCGGTAGATGGCCAGGAGCGGCTCGAAGTGATCCCCTCTGCGGGGAACGATGATATCCGCCAGCCCCCTGTGGGCAATCATATGCTCAAGCAGTGGGCGCGGCACGAAGGGCATGTCGCAGGCGATCGCAAGCACATCGCTTCCCTGGGCATGGGTGAGTGCCGTCCGCAGGCCCTGCAGTGCGCCGCCCCCGGGTTCGGCGTCGGACACGAGCCGAAGACCCAAGTAGCGGAGGGATTCCGGGCGGTTGGTGGTTATCAATAGATCGTCCGCCAAACCCTGGATCCGCTCCAGCACATGTTCGATGAGCGGGCGCCCGGCGAGAGGGATGAGCGCCTTGTCGTTCCCCATGCGGCTGGAACGACCGCCTGCTTGGACGGCGATGGAGAGCATAGTATGATTGTACACCCCCGCGAGTGCCTTCGGGCGGGTGATATAATCCTCGCCAATAGGCATGCCTTCCCTTGCCAAGACCCTCGATGCGCTGACCGCGCCAGGAGAATTGTACGAGCGGCTTCCGGACGGGACCGTGCGCTGCGTGGCGTGTGGGCACCGCTGCCTGATCCGGGAAGGGCGGCGGGGCATCTGCAAGATGCGCTTCAATCAAGATGGGGTCCTCAAGGTTCCGTGGGGCTATGTGGCCGGTCTTCAAGTCGACCCCACCGAGAAGAAGCCCTTCTATCATTTGCTCCCCGGCTCCGACACGCTCACCTTCGGCATGCTGGGGTGCGATTTTCACTGTGACTATTGCCAGAATTGGATCAGCTCACAGGCGTTGCGCGATCCCGCTTCGGAGATCGCCCAGGGCGCCATCCAGCCGATCGAGCCGGAGGTGCTGATTGAGCATGGTTTGCGCCTCGGCGCCCGCGTGGTGGCCTCATCCTATAATGAACCTCTGATTACCAGCGAATGGGCCGTGGCTGTATTTCGGGAAGCCCAGAAATCCGGGATGCGCTGCGTCTATGTCTCGAACGGTAACGCCACGGCAGAGGTGCTCGACTACCTACGCCCCTACCTGACAGGCTTCAAGGTTGATCTCAAGGCCATGCGGGATCGGTCCTACCGGCGGCTGGGGGGCGTCTTGCAGAACGTGCTTGATGGCATTCGCATGGCTCATGAGCGCGGCCTCTGGGTGGAGGTCGTTACGTTGGTCGTGCCGGGGTTCAACGATTCGGCCGATGAATTGGTGGACATGGCACGCTTTCTTGCCTCGGTATCTGCGGACATCCCCTGGCATGTGACTGCCTTCCACCCGGATTACCGCATGCAGGATGCACCCCGCACCGGCCCCGATAGGCTCATCCGCGCCGCCGAGATCGGCCAGGAGGCGGGCCTGCGTTTCGTGTATGCAGGCAACCTCCCTGGACGCGTGGGTCCCTATGAGCACACCTACTGCCCCAACTGCCAGACCAGGCTGATCCGGCGTCTGGGCTATCTGATCCTGGAATACCGCCTCACAGAGGGAGGCGCCTGCCCGGATTGCGGTGCCCAGATCCCAGGCGTTTGGCCCGAATCGCCCGATCAGGTACGCATCCAGCGCGTGACGGATCGATTTGGCCGAATGCCGAAAGTAGTGAGGTAGCGGGACAGGCATGGCGGATACGAACAGGGCAGCCGACGCGGAGCGCCGCAAACTTCTCCTGACCTATGATCCCCTGCCCGGACGCAGGGAAGCCTACTTCCGGTACGTGCTGGGTGAGTTTATCCCCGCCCTGGAACAGATGGGGTTGACGCTCTGCGAATCTTGGCACACGGCCTATGGCCCCTACCCGCTGCGCCTGACCGGCCTCCTGGCCCCCGATGAAAAGACGCTGGAGGAGATCCTGGCCTCTGAAGAGTTCAAGCGGCTGGAAGCGCAGTTGCAGGAGTATGTCTCCAATTATCATCGGCGCTTGGTTCCCAAGAGAGACACGTTTCAGTTCTGAATCGGCCACCGTAGGGCAGATGCCTATGCTCACGCTGTTCGAGGATGAACGGCATGCGTGACTGTCTTCACAAATTTGGTATAATGCGGGACGAAAAACCCCTGGCTCATCGCACATCCAACTTTCGTGGTACTTCCCCTCATCGCAGCCCAGCCAGGGCTTTTTCTTTTGATGAGGCACTTACGTCTGAAGGGATCCCGAAGAAGATTGACGCTTGGCAGCGCGCCCGTCCGGGCGTAGATTCGGGGTGGATAGCTGTTGGCAAAGGAGGCGCGGGATGGCGACGGTAGTTTGGAGAACCCTGAAGGAGCGAGATTGCGAGCGTGTGGGGGAGCGGGTGCAACTTCAGGCTAAGGTGGCCTACCCGGTGTCCGCTCTTCCCGATGGCCCGCCGCGTGTGTTGGCGCACCGCTGCTCGCGCGGGATGATCTGCAACGCCTGCGATCGCCCCGCCTGCCAGTGGGCCGGAAGCCTGCCGGATATTGACCCCTTCGCCTCGGGTTAGGCAGGAAAAGGGGGACTGGTCAAGCGCATCGCTCCCGGGCTCATGCCCGGGCGGTTTGATTCTAGTGCGGGGAACGCGAAGCTAAGCGTGGCAAGCCGATGCTAGGAATTGAGTTCCTGGGTCTCAGCCAGGCTGCGCTTCTGAGCGTGGGAAAGGCGCTTTAAGGCGCGCTCGGCCTTCATCGCCTCCGAGCGGGTGGCGTAAGGTGCCGTGTAGACCAGTCGCAGCGGCCGGCGGCTGCGGGTGTAGCGCGAGCCCTGCCCTCGGCGATGCTCCGCCAGCCGCCGGTCGGGATCCGAGGTCCAGCCAGCGTAGTAGGACCCATCGGAGCATTCCAGCAGGTAGGTGAAGTAGATCGGCATATCGGAGACAGGAGGCGACTGCCGGTGCTGGCGGGCTATTTCTTGGAACGCGGCTCACGCGAGCGAAAGCCAAAAAGTCTGCCCAGAAAGCCGGCATCGCGGGCCGGGGTCGCCCCTCTGCCCTCGCCGCTCCAATCCGCGCGCTCACGCGCTGCAATCCAGTCATGCCGTGAGCGGTCCGCTTGCTCCAAATAGTCCTCCACGGCCT
>CAZQDE010000104.1:0-6711 GCA_964591485.1 uncultured Anaerolineaceae bacterium
GGGCATCCGGCCGTCCTCAATGCCGATGACCGCCGGAACACTGAAAGTGACCAGCGCACAGACTACCGACAAGATCCCGGCGATGGCAAACCAAGCTGTCACTCCCAGCCAATCGCTCACGGGGCCCGCCACCGCCAACCCAAGCGGGGAACTTAACCCGACCAGGCTGCTGATCATCGTGAATACCCGGCCCTGGAGGCCTGGCTCGACGGTCGCTTGAAGAATGGCCGTGATCGGCCCGTCGACGAGTGGGATGGACACCCCGATGATGAAGACCCAGATCATGCCCAGAGAGAACATTCCACCCGGGGTCACGCTCAACGCGATCAACCCCAGCCCGAGCACCACCAGGCCGGCCAGCGTGGTGTAAATGCGCCGTCGGAAGCCGCCCCACACGCTCAGCCCTAAGCCCCCCACGACGAAACCCACGCCGGCTACGGACTCTATCCAACCTAGCTCGACCACGCCGCCCTCAAAATGCACGCGCACCAGCAGCGGGATAAGCGAGAAGGCGGGTGTCAGGGCAAGCTTGATGAGCAACACCACCGCGATCAAAATCATCATGCCTGGCCAAGAGCCGAGGTATCGAAGCCCAACCCGCAAGTCTTCTATCAGCGTCATGTCTCCCGCCTGCGACTCCGGCTGATCGGGGCGAGGCACGCGCAGGAAGAACAGGATGGTGATGGCCATCGCCGCCGTAATCACATCCACCATCATCACCCCCGCCATTGGCAGCCACTCCATGAGCAATGCACCCAGGAGGGGCGTGGCGATGCCGAGCGCGCCGTTTAGGGCTTGATTCATCCCGGAAACCCGGGAAAGTTCTTCATTGGGGACCATAAGAGAGGTTGAGGCCTGCATGGCGGGCCAGTGGAAGCTCCCGCCAACCGCTCGCAAGGCCATCACAAGGTAGATATGCCAGATGCGGGCAAGACCGAGGTGAAAGGTGGCTGCCAACCCAAGCGAGAGCAGGCCCACCATCGCATCTGCGATAAGCATCACCCTGCGCCGGTCCCAACGGTCGACGTAGACTCCGGCCAGCGGTCCGGCCAGGATCTCAGGTAGCAGCGCCGCGATTGTTGCCATGGCCAGTACAGTCGCCGAACCCGTCTCGCGCGTCAGCCACCACACCATGGCGAATTGCACGATCCGGCTGCCGATGAGCGAGAGCGCCTGGCTCGTCCAGAGGGCA
Source organism: uncultured Anaerolineaceae bacterium (assembly GCA_964591485.1). Lineage (GTDB taxonomy): Bacteria > Chloroflexota > Anaerolineae > Anaerolineales > E44-bin32 > E44-bin32. Next base: position 1,193 of record CAZQDE010000104.1, read on the forward strand.
ATGAAAGGACCTCGCCATCGACGCCCGGGTACCCGGCTATCCGGTGCCTGTGAATTCACAGATCGATCCCCATCCATATCAAATCGCGTTGAGGCCTCCATCCCATTCTTCGCAACAGGTCTTCGACCTGCCCGAGTGGATAGTCCAGCACGTACTCCCGAGCCCGGGTGCGCGCTCCCCCAAGCGCCACGGCGAGCAAATCGCTCTCCGCACGTCCCCGGACGGCAGGCTCGACCACCAGGATCAGCCGCAGCGTTCCCGGCGTCGGGCCACAGCGGTGTGTAAGACTGCCCAAGATGCGCTCATCATCCACCCAAATCCAGTTGCGGGGCTCCTCCAGCCGGCCCAAGCGCTCAAGATGAAGCGGGCGGAAAAGCGCCGCGCTGGTCGGGTAGGGCCAGATTACCCCCTCAGGATAGAGGCGCCTCGCCAGCGCCCATTGCTGCCGCCACTCCTGCGGAAGGCGCGGCCGGACCTTCCCCGACTCGGCCTCTGGCAGCTTCAGGCGGCTGGCGTCGCCCCGCCACGTCCGCCTTTTCGAGAGCGTCTGAAAGCCCTGGCTGCGGTACAAGGCCAGCGCGGCCTCGTTGCCAAAGTCCACCTGGAGAATGACCTTCCGCCCGCCCCGCCGGCGGGCCAATTCGAGGCAAGCCCGAACCAAATCCCTGGCGATCCCCCGACCACGATATTCGGGCCGGACAGCGACGTTCGCCATGACCCAGCGCTCGGGGAAGCCCCTCACCGGGAGAACGCTGGCGTTCCCCACCACCTGGCCGTCCTGCTCCCACACATAGCCATAGGGGAAGGCCGCTGGTGGAAGCACCCACCGTCCAAGGACCGCCCCCAGCCATCCGGCCCGGCCGAAGAAGCGCATGCCCCGTATGAGCCGCTCCCCGGCTTCCTCCAGCCTTCCTGGAAATCCGATCTCGATCAGGCTCGCCAGCGCAAACATATCACGCCGCGGATCGTAGGGTCGTAGACCCCGCCCGCTCATCTGTGTGCTCGCGGCGATGGCGGCTGTCACAACTCCCCCTCCAAGGCTTGGAGGAGCCGCTCAGCTTCCTCCACACTGATCTTTCCCTGCTCCACCATTCTCAGTACAGTCAGCCGTTCCTCTTCCGACAGTTCACGTCCGGCTGATGGGGACGTGTCCCGGGAGGGACGCCCGGACCATGTGCGCCACCGGCCGGCATGCCCGCTCCTGCTACGCGGTCTGTGACTCGCCTTCCTGCGCGCTTTGCGTACCGCCCGGCGTACCCGCTCGCCGATGCGCTCCGCATCGAAGCCGTTTAGACCGGCACCCATGGCGGAGAAATGTGCCTCCATCTCCGCCAGCTTGGCCTCGACCTCCCCGAGGATGTCGCCTACAAAGAAGCCCGGGGGTTCTTCCTCGGTGGAGCCAAGGTGCAGAACCATATCCCCTCCGGCCCGGACCACAAGCTCTGCTTCCCCGCTCCCCAACTCGACCCGGACCCCATCATCTTCGGGTATGGCCTCGACCCCCGCGGGAAGATGCAGCTCGCCTCCTGGTTGGAGGCGGAGACGCACCGAGGCCTCACGCGGAAGCTCGAGGGAGAGATCGCCCCCAGCCCGGATGCTCGAGGTGGATCCCGGCTCCGGCCTCAGAGTTAGCATGGCATCCCCGCCAGCCTGGCAATCACCCGTTCCTCGGATTCCCCGCAGGAAGAGATCACCGCCCACAGAACGCAATCGCAGGTCGCCTTCGATCTCCAGCGCCACTGCGTCTCCGCCAACGACGTCTGCAGTCAGATCTCCGCCCAACTCCCTCGCGTGCAGGTCACCCCCCACCGTTTCGAGGGTTGCCCGGCCGATTCGCCGCAGGCTCAAATCTCCCCCGATCCTGCGCAGCAGCAACTCCCCCTCCAAATCGGTGATGCGCACATCGCCTCCAACCTCGCCCCCCTCGAGGCTCGCACCACTCGGTGCGAAGAGCAGGCAGCTCGATCGACAGACCAACCGCGCCCCGCCTTCGGTTCGTTCCAGTTTAAGGCCACCCTGGTCGGGGGCTTGGGCCTCCAGAATCTCGCCCTCGCGCCCCGCAAGCCGGAGATCACCACCTAGGGTCTCAATCAGGATCTTCGGCTCTAGTCCGACCTCAAGGTTGACGCGCTCCATCGCACTCCACCTCCTGCCTATCGCCTACTCGGTCTCCAGCAGCCGCATGGCTTCCTCAGAGCTAATCTTGCCGCTCGCCAGATCCTCCAGGATCTGATGCCGCTCCTCCTCCCCGATGCGCCCCGCCTCCGGACCAACCGGGAATCCCATCGCCTGGATGACCTCTGTAAGACGCGCCCGCAGCGTCGGATACGAGAGGTTAAGCTCCGGCTCCATTCGGCTGAGCTTGCCCTCGCAGCGCAAGAAGGTCTCTACGAAGGCCAATTGCTCCGGCGTCAAACGCCCCAGACGCCCCAGATCGAATTGACCCTCGATGGCCGTGTCACAGTTGCGGCACTCCAGTCTCCGGATCGAGAGCCGCTCACCACAGACCGGGCAAAGGGAGAGCATCGGGTTCATTACATCGCTCCTGGAAGGTTACAAGCGCTGAATCGCAATTCGTCGCTTTAGACATTCGCCTGCATAAGAGATTAAATTGGAATTAACTATTCTCAATTCATCTTACAGATATTCCGATATTTGTCAATACTTTCTTTTGATTTCCATAATCCGTCTTTTGAATTATTGAACATGGGCGGACGATTCGACACCGGGGCGGCCGCACGGCTGTATGAGGCAGCGCCGCGCCGTCTCTGATAGAATGAGTCCATTCCGCAGCGATGGGAAGGGGCCCATGGCCAAACTCTTCCTGCCCGGCCCAACCAATGTGCATCCGGACGTGCTTGCCAGACAAGCCCGGCCCATGATCGGTCACCGCTCTCATGCGTGCGCCGACCTCATCGGGCGCATTCAGCCCAAGCTGCGCCAGATCTTCGCCACCCAGAGCCGGGTTATGCTTGCCACCGCCTCCGGCAGCGGCCTTCAAGAAGCAGCAGTTCGCAATCTGGTAACCAATCGCCTGCTGGTCTGCACCTGCGGTGCCTTCGGCGAACGGTGGTTCCAGGTAGCACAGGCCAATGGCATCCCCGCCGATGCGCTCGAAGCCCCCTGGGGGCAACCCAACCTTCCAGAGGATGTGGAGCGAGCTCTTCGCCAGCAGCCCTATGATGCCCTGGCGCTGGTGCACAATGAGACCTCGACCGGGGTCGAAAATCCACTTGCCGAGATTGCCCAGCGGGCGCGCAGCCTTCGCCCCGAGATCCTTATTCTCGTCGATGCCGTCTCCTCCGCGGGCGGGGTGGAGCTCTTGACGGATACGTGGGGACTAGACGTCGTTCTTACCTCCAGCCAGAAATGCTTCGCTCTACCACCTGGCATGGCCTTCGCCGCGGTGAGCGACCGGGCATTGGAGAAAGCCCGGCAGGTCCCGCACCGAGGCTGGTATTTCGACTTCTTGCAGATGGACGAGTACCTGGCGCGCAACCTGACCCCCTCTACGCCGGCCATTTCGCTCCTTTATGCCCTGGACGCGCAATTGGACCGGATGCTCGCCGAGGGACTGCCCGCCCGCTTCATGCGGCATGCCGCCATGGCCGCGCATGTCCAGGCATGGGCCCAGGAGCGCTTCGCCCTCCTCGCCCCGGACGGCTACCGCTCCAGAACGGCGACGACCATCCGCAACACTCTCGGCCTGGACCTGGACGCGCTCCATGAGCACCTAGCTCAACGCGGAATGCAAATCGCCGACGGTTATGGACGCCTAAAGGGGGGGACATTCCGCATCGGTCATATGGGGGAGACCACGCTCGCAGATGTCCAAGCGCTGACCACCGCCATCGATGCCTTCCTGGAAATGGCTGCGTAGCGATGGATGTGGCGGCGTGATCGAGTACATCGAGATGGATCTGACTCTTACCGGGATGGCTTATGGTGGGGAAGCCTTCGGCCGGGCAGAAGACGGCCGCATGGTCTTCGTACCCTTCGCCTTGCCCGGCGAACACGTGCATGTGCGACTCACGGAAGTGCACAAGCGTTGGGCGCGCGGCCAGCCCCTTGAATGGATGACGACCTCACCCCAGCGGATCACGCCGCGCTGTGCGCACTTCGGCATCTGTGGCGGCTGCCACTACCAGCACCTTCCCTATCGCGAGCAACTCCTCGTCAAGGAGGACGTGGTCCGAGAGCAGCTATCTCGCATCGGCGGCCTGCCCACAGATACCGTTCAATCCATCATCCCCTCCCCGCAAGAATGGGCATACCGAAACCGCATAACCTTCCAGGTCGACTCTCAGGGGAGCCTAGGCTTCATGCGCCAGGATGGCGAGGGTGTCTTCGCCGCCCAGGAGTGTCACCTACCTCTTCCCGAGCTGAACGCTCTCTGGCCAGACATCTCCCTGGAGAAGCAGTCCGGAGTGCTCAAGGTGGGCCTCCGCATCGGAACAGAAGGGCGGCCGATGGTCCTTCTCTATGGCGAGGGGAAGCCCGAGCTGGAGACCAGCGTAGAGATACCGGCCTCCCTGATCTGGCTCAGCGACGCGGGGACCCGCGTGCTCGCCGGTGAGCAAGCCCTCCATTTCGAAATCCAGGGCCACCGCTTCCGCATCTCGCCAAATTCCTTTTTTCAAGTCAACACCGCGCTCGTCGCCGAACTCGTCAGCCTGGCCCTTGGAATGCTTTCCGTTGAGCCGGGTGAGACGATCCTTGAGCTCTACGCCGGCGCGGGGCTTTTCACCCCCTTTCTGGTAGAAGCAGGCGCCCTCGTCTTAGCTGTTGAGGAATCACCATCCGCCTGCGCCGATTTTCTGATCAACCTCGACGACGCGCCCGAGGTCGATCTCATCGCGGAGCCCGTGGAGGTTGCTCTTCGCGGCCTCCACATCCAGCCGGACGCCGCCCTGTTGGATCCCCCGCGCAGCGGTTTGAGCAAGCCGGCCCGCGAGGCCCTCCTGCACCTAGCCCCTGAGCGAATCGTATACGTCTCCTGCGACCCAGCCACCCTGGCCCGCGACGGCAAGGCTCTCAGCCAGGATGGCTATCTCCTCGAGCGCCTTACGCCCATCGATCTCTTCCCACAGACTTTTCACATCGAGACCGTCTCGAGCTGGCGCCGCCGCTGAGCATCACCCTTGGAGAGGCCCAGCGGCGCGCGGACGTTCCCAAGGGATTCCGCGGATCCTCCTGGTTCTCCCTTGGGGTTCCCCTTTGAGTCAAGGACAGGGCGATTTGAACGTACGCCTATTGGTTCGCCGGCGCATAGGCCGTGCGCTTTGGATCATTCCACGCGCACCGCGCCCATCGGGCATGCCTGGGCGCAGACGGCGCAGCCCACGCACATGCTCGGGTAGGGATCCGGCATCTCGAAGGGCGCCTCCTGACGCAGGACATGGTTCGGACAAGCGAGGACCGCTCGGCAAATCCCCCGCTCACAGAGTGAAGGATCACACCTGCGATAGTCAATCATGCTTCTCAGTTTGGGCATGTTCATCCGTCTCTGATTTTCGCTT
>CAZQDE010000105.1:0-6581 GCA_964591485.1 uncultured Anaerolineaceae bacterium
CGGCTATGCGGGACCCATGCCTATCGCCTTCCATATCTCCCCACCGCCACATAGATCCCTTCGCATTCAAGCGGCCATTGATGGCTTCGATGGGATTCAATCAATTATGTGTTGACCTTCGTCAGGTCCTGAGTTGCCTTATGTCACTTCGCGATTTGTGCTAAAAATCACATAATCAAAATGGTAGGCATTCACAATTCATAAGCCCGTTCCCCGCACGCTCATGGGCAAGGATGTCGTCTTCTTCGAGGCGCATCCTTTTCTAGATGCTGCGATCCGCCAGAACGCGAGGTGCCGAATGATTCAAGCCGACTCGAATGGCTCCTTCCTTCACGAGGTCATGGCGGCGACCCCCGGCGGTAAGGCACTCATGTCCTGCCTCCAATGCGGTACATGTGGCGGCTCTTGCCCCTCCGGCCCGGACATGGACCATACCCCCAGGGAGATCTTCGCCATGATCAACGCCGGGATGCGGGAGGAGGTGCTGCGTAGCAACACCCCCTGGTATTGCGTCTCATGCTATTACTGCATGGTGCGCTGCCCCAAGGAGATCCCCATCACCGACCTCATGTACACCCTAAAACGGATGGCTGTGAGGGCCAAGCTCTACGATAGCAGTGATGCGCCCGATTTCTCCGAGAGTTTCATCGGCTACGTGGAGATTTACGGGCGCAGTTTCGAACTAGGACTGGCCACACGCTATCATCTGACCCATCAGCCGCTCAAGAAGGTGGGATTGGGATCCTTCGCTCTGGAGATGCTGGCGAAGAACCGCCTTTCCCTCCGCCCTGAGAAGATCAAGGGGGTCGATCAACTTCGGGCCATCCTGAGCAAGGCGAAGCAATTGGAGGCGGCATGATGAAATACGGCTACTACCCTGGCTGCTCGCTAGGCAGCACGGCGAAGCCCTACGACGTGTCCACCAAGGCTATCGCCGGTCCCTTGGGAATCGATCTGGAGGAGATCGAGGATTGGAATTGCTGCGGCTCGATGGAGTACTTTGCCCTAAATGCAAGCGCCGCCTACGCCTTGGTGGGCCGCAACCTGGCGCTTGCCAGCCATCAAGGCGGGCTTGACCAGTTGGTGGCTCCCTGCAGCGCCTGCTACTTGAATCTGAAGAAGGTCGATAACTACATGGGGCGATATGAGGATCTCAACCGCCGGACCAATGAAGCGCTTGCAGCCGGCGGTCTTTCGTATCAGCCCGGATCGCTCCAGGTCCGCCACCTGATCGATATCATCGTTCATGACATCGGCTACGAGACACTTCGCGAAAAGACGGTCAAGCCGCTGCAGGGCTTGAAGCTGGCCCCCTACTACGGTTGCCTCATCGTGCGGCCGGAATTCAAGGGTGACCAGCCGCTCGATGATCCCGAGTATCCCACCCACCTAGATCGACTCCTGGATGCTCTCGGCGCCACCGTCGTGGATTTCCCCATGAAGGCCCATTGCTGTGGCGGACATATGACACAGATCAGTGCCGAAACTGCCTATGAACTCATTCGGCAGATTCTCGAGAACGCCGACAGCTGCGGTGCCGATGCCATCGTGACACTTTGCCCGATGTGCCAGTTGAACCTGGATGCCTATCAATCGGCCGTCAACCGCCATTTCGGAACGCGTTTCAACCTGCCGATCCTCTATTTCACGCAGATGATTGGCCTGGCGATGGGCATCGACCCCAAGGAGCTCGGCATCGGGAAGGAGATTGTCGCCGCAGCACCGGTGCTGGCAAAGATCGGTGCGCCGGTGGAAACCAAGCCCGAACAGCGCCGCAAGCCCAAGCGGGATGACAAATCCCTGCCGATGCCCAAGCTGGAAGGGGAGGCATAGCATGAGCGAGAGAATTGGCGTTTACATCTGCCACTGCGGCAGCAACATCGCCGGCATGGTCGACGTCGAGGAGGTCGCCCGCTGGGCGGGAGAGACATTGGACGGGGTCGTGGTGGCACGCGACTATAAGTTCATGTGCTCCTCACTGGGGCAGGAATTGATCGAAGACGATATCATGGAGAAACGCCTGACCCGCGTGGTCGTCGGCGCCTGCTCGCCCCATTTACACGAGAAGACTTTCCGGCGGGCCTGTGCCAATGCCGGCCTGAACCCCTACCTGTGCCAGATGGCCAGCCTGCGCGAGCAGATTTCCTGGGTTTCAACGGATAAGGCCAAGGCCACCGAGAAGGCCAAGATGCTTATCGCAGGCGCAGTCGAACGGGTTAAGCTGCATGAGGAATTGGAGCCCACCAAGGTGCCCGTAAATCCCACCACGCTCGTCGTCGGTGGCGGCATCGCCGGCATTCAGGCCTCCCTAGAGCTTGCAGATGGCGGCTATGAAGTCTACCTGGTTGAACGCGAGCCCTCGATCGGCGGGCATATGGCCCAATTCGATAAGACCTTCCCGACCCTCGACTGCGCCGCCTGCATCCTCACACCGAAGATGTCCGAAGTGGGCGCGCATCCTAACATTCACCTGCTTTCCTATAGTGAAGTCGAAGAAGTCAGCGGTTACGTCGGCAACTTCACCGCCCGCATCCGCAAGAAGGCTCGCTACGTCAACGAGGATGAGTGCACAGGCTGCGGTATCTGCATCGAGAAATGCCCCAAGAAGGTGGTCGACGATATCTTCGAAGCCGGTCTGGGCTACCGCAAGGCAATCTACCGCCCCTTCCCGCAGGCCGTGCCCAAGTTCCCTGTCATCGATACCGAGAATTGCATCTACTTCGAGCGCGGCACCTGCAAGGCCTGCGAAAAGTTCTGCCCAACCAATGCCATCGACTTCAAGCAGGAGGATTCGATCATCGAGCTTCAGGTCGGCAACATCATCCTCGCCACGGGCTACAAGCTCTTCGATCCCCGCAAGATCCCACAGTATGGCTACGGGCGCCTGGCCAACGTCTTTACCAGCCTCGAGTTCGAGCGATTGTGCAATGCCGCTGGCCCGACAGAGGGGAAGATCGTGCTCCGGGATGGCGTTACCGAGCCAAAGAGCGTGGCGATCCTCCACTGCGTTGGCAGCCGCGATAAGCGCTTCAATTCCCACTGCTCCGCCATCTGCTGTATGAGCGCGCTGAAATTCGGCCACCTGGTGATGGAGAAGACCCAGGCCGAGGTTTACTCCTTCTACATCGACATGCGCCCCATTGCCAAAGGCTATGAGGAGTTCTATGATCGCCTGCTGGAAGAGGGCATGCACTTCGTACGCGGTCGGGTCGCAGAAGTGACGGATGCCGCCCGGTTGCCCGGCGAGGAGGGCAAGCTCATCGTCCAGGTTGAGGACACGCTGCTTGGGGTGCAGCGCCGCATCCCGGTCGACATGGTAATCCTCATGGCAGCCCTCGAGCCCCAGGTCGACGCCAGAGATGTGGCCCTGCAATTCGGCATCTCCTGCAGCATGAACGGTTGGTTCACCGAACGGCATCCCAAGCTGGATCCTGTGGCCACGATGACCGATGGCATCTTCATCGCTGGCACCTGCCAAGGCCCGAAGGATATCCCCGATTCGGTCGCCCAAGGCGCCGCGGCCGCCGCACGCATCCAGGGCATGGTTACCATGGGAGTGGTGGAAATTGAGCCGGTGGTTGCCACCATCCTCGAGGACCGTTGTTCCGGCTGCCGGATCTGCAATACGCTGTGCCCCTTCAATGCCATCACCTACGATGAGGAGAAGGGAGTGAGCGTTATCAATCAGGCGCTCTGCAAGGGCTGCGGCACCTGCGTGGCCGCCTGCCCGGCGCAGGCCATCACAGGAGCCCACTTTAGCAACGAGCAGATCATGGCCGAGCTGCATGGCCTGCTCTTCGACATCACCAGCGCCAGCGGAGCCAAAGCCGATATCGGCGCTCCCGAACCCGTGCCTGCCTAGTGGAGGTGGACGGATATGAGTGAGGAAACCTTCGAACCCAGGATCATCGGCTTCCTTTGCAACTGGTGCTCCTACCGCGCCGCCGACCTGGCCGGCACGGCCCGCATGAAATACGAGCCCAACGTGCGCATCATCCGCGTGATGTGCTCCGGACGGGTGGATCCAACTTTCGTGCTCAAGGCACTTTCTATGGGGGCCGATGGCGTGATGATCGCCGGCTGCCATCCCGGCGAATGCCACTACCTTGAACAGAACTATAAGGCCATGCGCCGCTATTACATGCTCAAGCACACGCTACGCATGATGGGCATCGAAGAGGAGCGCGTGCGCCTGCAATGGGCCTCGGCTGCAGAAGGAGCAGCCCTCGCTAATGCCATCAATGAGATGGTCGAGCAGGTTCGGGCGCTTGGACCCCTAAATTGGCCCGCCGCTTGGTCCGAAAACGGCAAAGTCGAGGAAGCCATTGAGAAACTCGCCCACGAACACGCGGAAGCCATGGAGGTGCCAGCATGAGCGAAAAGGGTAAGCTCGCCCTCTACTGGGCCGCCTCCTGCGGCGGCTGCGAGATCGCCGTTCTGGGCATCGACGACAAGATCCTCAAGGTCGCCGAGGCCTTCGACATAGTGCTCTGGCCTGTAGCGGTCGACGCCAAAGTCCGCTCGATCGAGAAGATGCCCGATAAGAGCATCGATCTGTGCCTCTTCAACGGTGCCATCCGCACCAGCGAGCAGGAGTATATGGCCCGGCTCTTGCGCCAGAAGTCGAAGGTGTTGGTAGCCTTTGGCTCCTGCGCCCAGGAGGGCTGCATCCCGGGCCTGGCCAATGTCGCCACTCGGGAGGAAATCTTCCAGATCGCCTACCACGACACACCCTCCACGGACAATCCGGAGGGCATCGAGCCTCAAACCGAAACTGAGGTGCCCGAGGGTACACTCTACCTGCCTTACTTCTACGACACAGTTAAGACCCTCGATCAGACCGTAGAGGTGGACTACTATCTCCCCGGCTGCCCTCCCGAACCCGAGCGAATCTGGGACGCCCTGGTCGCAATCCTAGAAAGAAAGCTTCCGCCACCAGGCTCGGTCATCGGCTCCGAGACCACCGTCTGTAACGAGTGCCCGCGTACGCGCAGCGAGAAGAAGATCACCGAGTTCAAGCGCACATGGGAGATCATCCCGGATCCCGACATCTGCCTGCTGGAGCAAGGTCTCGTCTGCTGCGGCATTGCCACTCGCGCCGGTTGCGGTGCGCTCTGCCCCACCGTGGGCTCCCCTTGCATCGGCTGCCATGGCCCCAATGATGGCGTGGAGGATTTCGGTGCCCGGATGATGACCGCCCTCGCTTCGGTTATTGACTCGGATGACCCGGAGGAGATCCAGCGCATTATCGAGGAAGGCATCCCGGATCCCATCGGTACTTTCTACCGCTTTAGCCTTGCGCACAGCCAACTCCGGCGCGTGGCGCTCCCCTCCAACGGACGCGCCGCCGCAGCCCCGGCTGAGAAGGCCCGAGAGGAGGTGTAGAACATGAAGCGAATCTCCATCGATCCCATCACACGCCTTGAGGGCCATGGCAAGATTGACATCTTCCTTACCGAAGAGGGCGAGGTCGCCAACGCCTACCTGCAGGTTCCCGAGTTGCGCGGCTTCGAGCGCTTCTGCGTCGGGCGGCCGGCGGAGGACATGCCCAACATCACCAATCGCATCTGCGGAGTCTGCCCGGAGGCCCATCACATGGCCTCCACCAAGGCCCTCGACGCCCTCTTTCACGTCGACCCACCGCCGACGGCCAAGAAGCTGCGGGAGCTTTTCTACAGCATCTTCTTCGCCACGGACCACACAACCCACTTCTACGCGCTGGCAGGACCGGACTTTATCATGGGGCCCGATGCGCCGGTGGCCGAACGCAACATTCTGGGGATCATTAAAAAGGTCGGCATGGACATCGCCGGCAAGGTGCTCAAGATGCGCCATGACGGCCACTACCTGATCAAGATGATCGGCGGGCGTCCGGTTCATCCGAATTGGGGGTTACCGGGTGGCGTGAGCCGCGGCATTACGGAGGAGCAACGGGTTGAAATCGAGAAGCTTGGCCGCGAGGCCATCGAGTTCGCCAAGTTCTCCCTCCAGCTCTTCAACGACATCGTGCTTGGCAACACCGACTACGTAGATCTGATCAAGAACGACGCCTTCGTCCACGCAACCTATAACATGGGGACCGTTGACGAGAACAACCACGTCAACTTTTACGACGGCAAGATCCGCATCGTGGGACCCGACGGTAAGGAGCACGCCCTCTACGACCCCAAGGATTATCAGGAGTACATCGCTGAGCGCGTTGAACCCTGGTCCTATCTGAAATTCCCCTATCTGAAGAAGATCGGCTGGAAAGGCTTCGTGGATGGCGTCGACTCGGGGGTTTATAAGGCCACGCCGCTCTCGCGACTGAACGCCGCCGATGGCATGACCACCCCGCTCGCCCAGGAAGAGTACGAGCGCATGTATGACACGCTGGGCGGCAAGCCCGTCAACCATACGCTCGCCACGCACTGGGCCCGGCTGATCGAGCTGCTCTACGCTGCCGAGCGATGGGTGGAACTGGCAACCGACCCCGAGATCACGGGCGATGAATTCCGCGTTCTCCCTACCGAAACGCCGGATGAGGGCGTGGGATGCGTGGAAGCGCCGCGCGGCACACTTACCCATCACTATTGGACCGA
>CAZQDE010000106.1:0-6549 GCA_964591485.1 uncultured Anaerolineaceae bacterium
TGGGCTGGCTACCGGCCGCTGACGCCCGAGGTTTCCTATAAAGAGCTGATGTATGAAGCCGCCGTGAAGGCTTACGCCGATGCGGGGGTGGATCCCCGCCGCGATGTCGACAGCTTCGTCACCGTGGCGGAGGACTTTATTGAAGGCACGAGCATCTTCGATGAATACGTCCCGGACCAGATCGGCGGGGTGCTCAAGCCGGTGCACACCATCGGCGGCGATGGGTTGCATGGGCTGGCGACGGGTGTGATGCTCATCCTCACCGGCCAGGCCGAGATCGTGGCGGTGGAGGGCCACAGCAAGGCCTCCAATGTGCTCACCCTCCCGCACATCGTGGCCTATGCGCAGGATCCTATCCTCAATCGACCACTCGGCTGGCATAGCGCCTTCGTGGCCGGCATGGAGATGAACCGCTACCTCTTTGACACCGGCACCACGATCGAAGAATGCGGCGCGGTGGTGGTGAAGAACCGCCGCAATGCGCTCCGGAATCCGCTCGCGGCCTATGGCGCGGATCTGGACCTGGAGGAAGCGCTTGATGGCCCGCCGCTGGCCTGGCCGCTCGGCGAACGCATGGCCGCCGAGCACGCCGATGGTGCCATCGTGATGGTGCTGGCCTCGGCGGAGAGGGCCGAGGCGCTGTGCGAGAAGCCCGTATGGGTGCTGGGCGTGGGATGGTGCAACGGCGCCGCCTCGCTCGAGAGCCGAGAGTGGACCTACCCGGTCTACATCGAAGCCGCGGCCCAGCAAGCCTACCGGCAGGCAGGCATCCGCCAGCCGCGCCTAGCGATCGATTTCGCCGAGATCGACGACACCTATGCCTATAAGGAACTTCAGCACATGGAGGCGTTGGGTCTTTGCCGGCCCGGCGAGGCGGGTGCACTCGTGGAAGAGGGCGCCACTGAACCGGAGGGGGAGCTGCCCGTAAACGTCTCCGGCGGCAGTCTGGGCATGGGCGATCTTCTGGATGCCAACGGTCTGGCGCGGGCGCTGGAGGCGGTCCTGCAATTGCGGGGCGAGGCCGGCCCGCGCCAACTCGAGGATGCCGAGATCGGTCTGGTCCAATCCTGGCGCGGTGTGCCGACCACCAGCGGCGCAGTCGCCGTGCTGGCGAATTAGGGAGGGATGACCATGGGAATGCGAAAAGTCGCCGTGGTCGGGGCCGGCATGACCAAGTTCGTGCGCCGGGCCCAGGAGACCGGAAAAGAACTCGCCTGGCAGGCCTCCCGCATGGCGCTGCAATCCTGCGAACTGACGCTGGACGATATTGAAGCAATCTGCCTTGGAACGGCGCCGGATTCGTTCGACGGCGTGCATATGAAGGCCGAGTATTTAAGCGACGGGGCCGGGGGGTGGGGCAAGCCCTTCATGCGGTCCTACGTGGGCGGCGGGACAGGCGTCTTCGCCCCCATTCAGGGCTGGTACCATGTCGCCTCCGGGCTTTTTGACGTGGTGCTGGTGGTGTGCGAAGAGAAGATGTCCAGCTACCACCCCCATGCGCAGGGGGCCTTCCTGACGATCTTCGATCACACCACCGAACGGGCGCTCAAGCCCAACCTGCTCTGGATCTTCGCGCTGGAGATGAACCGCTACATGCAGACCTACGGCATCTCCAAGGAGGACATCGCCCGAGTGGCGGTGAAGAACAAGCGCAACGCCGCCGATCATCCCTGCGCACTTTTAGGCGACCCGAATATCACTGTCGAAGATGTGCTCAACTCCGAAACCCTTGCCTGGCCCGTGAACCGCCTGGACGTGAGCCCGGTTTCGGATGGGGCGGTGGCGCTGGTGCTCGCCGCCGAGCATGTCGCAAAGCGGGTGACCGACAAGCCGGTCTGGATCCAGGGTGTGGGCTGGAGCCTGGACACGGCCTACTGGGCCAATCGCGATCTGGCCTATCCGCGTTACGTCGAATACGCCGCGCGCATGGCCTATGAGATGGCCGGAATCAAGGAGCCGCGCAAGGAGATCCATATCGTCGAGCCCTATGATCCTTTTGACTACAAGGAACTGCACCACCTGGAAGGCTTGCTGCTAGCCGACCGCGGTCAGGCGCCTCAGCTTACCGCCGACGGCGTGACGGCGCGTGATGGCGACATGCCGGTATGCCCTTCGGGTGGGCTGCTGGGCGTGGGCAACCCCATCGCCGCCGCCGGGCTCATGAAGGTGGCCGAGCTCTTCTGGCAACTTCGGGGTGAGGCCGGCGCCCGCCAGGTACCCGGCCAGCCCAAGCGCGGCTTGGCGCAGGCCTGGGGCGACCTGATGCAGGTGGGCACGGTCGTCATCTTGGGGATCAACCCCTGAAAGGAGCGGGGACGATGACAGAAAAGATTACCCAATTCCCTGGCACCCCGCTAAGAGAGGCGGATTTCGAGGGTGGCAAGATCCTCTTCCGGCATGACCGCATGAAAGCGGAGTATGCTTGGGACACCGGGATTGCGATCGGCCGCTACCTGGCGGCGCTGAAAGAAGGCTATCTACTGGGGGGCTACTGCGCCACCTGCCGCAAGACGGTCATCCCGCCCCGTACGGTGTGCGAATGGTGCTTCCGGCCGATGGAGGCCTTCGTGCCGCTGGAGGACATAGGCACGGTGAACACCTACTCGCTCTGCTATGTGACCTGGGACGTGAAGCGCATCAAGGAACCGGAGATCCCGGCGGTGATCGAGATCGATGGGGCCTCGCCCCTTCACGGCATCCTTCACAAACTCGGCGAGGTCGAACAGGAGGCGGTGCACGTGGGCATGCGCGTCCAGGCGGTTTGGAAGCCGGCCGAGGAACGCGAAGGCGCCATCACCGATATCCTCTACTTCAAGCCCATCGAGGGAGGTGCGAAATGAGCCTGTTGAAGCGCGATCCTCAGGCGCCGCCCGCATGGCGTGGAGACCTCCCGGTAAGCAGCCGCTATACCTTTGGCCTGGCTGGTGAACGCTTCTTCCGGGCGTTGAAGGACGAGGGCGTGATCTACGGCTCGCACTGCCCCCGCTGCGAGGTCACCTATGTGCCGGCGCGCATCTTCTGCGAGCGCTGCATGGCCGAATTGGATGACTGGCGCGATGTGGGCACGCGCGGCGAAGTCCACACCTTCACGCTGCTGTTCGTAGATTTGGACGGCGGCCTGATGGACGAGCCCGAACTGGTGGCCTTCGTCCGCATCGAGGACGGCGGCCTCGTGCATCGCCTGGGGGAGGTGGACCCAGAGGAGGTCTACATCGGGATGCCGGTCGAAGCTGTTCTCAAACCCAAGGAGGAGCGGGAGGGCTCGATCACCGACCTGGCCTATTTCAAGCCGGTCTAGCCCAACCCAGCATGAACGGGCACAGGTGAGAGACCCGCGCCTCGACGCGGGTCTC
The DNA here is from genome assembly GCA_964591485.1 of uncultured Anaerolineaceae bacterium. Lineage (GTDB taxonomy): Bacteria > Chloroflexota > Anaerolineae > Anaerolineales > E44-bin32 > E44-bin32. The sequence continues at coordinate 3,354 of CAZQDE010000106.1, forward strand.
TTTTCGATTGCTCAAATTGTGGGGCGGACACGCGCTCTCAGACTCCCAAGTCCCTGAAAATGCCATCCAATGCTTCAGAAGGCACATCAAACACCGCGTCGTGGGGCGGCAGGGGCTCGGTTGTCATCCATTCTGGCAGACGGTCATCGGCCGTGCCAAAACCTGCGGCGGTGTTGAAGGCACGCTCCAGCCGCAGGGTCTCCCGGCCCAGATCTTGAAGGGGAGACTCGCCCGGATCCCAACCGTAGCGGCATTGCAGCAATTCGCGAATAGTCTCAGGGGCCCGTGCGAAGCCGAACCCGGCGAAGATGCAGGCGCCGAGGGTGTCGTAGCCGGCCATGTTGATCTGGGACTTAAGGGAAACCTCGGTCTGCCCCTGGGGGTCGAGGTGGTTGATCTTGGCGCGGATGGTTAGGCCGGCGGTGTGATCGGCGCCCTGGGGCGAGGTGGCATAGGTCACCCCGGTGCCCTTGATAGCGCGGGGGTCATAGGCGGAGATAGCCTGTCCCTTGACCACAGGCACGCGCCGGATGCCGAAAACACGGCCGGCTACGGCGGCGCCTTGAGCGATCACACGGCCGAGAGGCGTACCGCGGCGGATCTCATCGATTAGGCGCATGGCGGACTGGGCATCACCAAACTCCATCCACCCCGCCTGCGCGGCCACGCCCAGCGCGGCGCCGATCTCGATGGAGTCGAGGCCCAGGTCGTTGAGCTCCCAGTTGATGCGGGCGATCGCATCGAGATCGCCGATGCCCAGATTGGAGCCCACCAAACCGATGGTCTCATATTCGATGGGCGAAACCACGCGCTCCCCGCTGGGGCCGGCGAAGCAATTAGAGCAACGGATCACGCATCCCGCCATGCACGCATGGGTGGTCTCGGCCTCGCCGCCGCGCGCCAGCAGCAATTCGCGCAGCGCCTCGCCGCTGATCTTCTCGGCCTGCTCAAATGTACCGCTGGAGAACCCGCGGGTGGGCAGGCCCCCGAAGCCGTCGCACATCATCACCATGGCGGCCGTTCCATACTCCGCGTAGGTGGTCGTCTGGGGGTGCGCCAGGAGCGCCTGGGTGTACTTCTTCTGTGCGGCGCGGAAGGCGGGCTCGTCGGCCAGGGGCGGCGGCTCGGCGCCCTCGGCGTCGATCACCAGCGCCTTCAAGCGTTTGGCGCCCATCAGCGCGCCCAGTCCGCCCCGGGCGTTGATGCGTGAGGGCTCGCCATCCTTGTCCAGGTTCTGGATCCCGGCGCTGGCCAATCCCATCTCACCTCCAGGGCCGATCAGTGCGATGGCGGCCTTAGGTCCAAAGCGAGAACGCAAGCGCTCGGCGGCTTCATAGACCCCCAGGCCGAGCAGGTCTGCGGCCGATTCGAACCGGCCGCCTCGCTTGCTAAGGTGCAGCACCGCCCATTCTTCCGGAGGGGCGCCCTCGAGGATCAGCGCCCGGATACCCAACCGGGCGAGCTGCAAGCCGGTCGTGCCGCCGGCGTTGCTTTCTTTGACGCCATTGGTGAGCGGGCTCTTGCCGCCAACCGAGATGCGGTCGCAGGAGGAGAGGCCGTGGCCCACCAATAGGCCCGGGGCCCAGATAAGCTTGTTGAATGGCCCCAGCGGATCGCAGGTTGGTGGGACTTCGTCCAGCAAGGTGCGGGCGATGAGCCCGCGGCCACCCAGACGCTGCCAGCTCTTGGGCAACCGCTCCAAAGTAACCTCCCGCCGGGCTGCGTGTGCACGCCAGAGGCTTGCTTCCATTCCCTTCCCTCCTCCTGAAATCCGAGATCTGCTAGGCTCCGGCTGCCCCGACCGACTCGGCAAAGACGCGCAGCGCCTCCTCAATCTGTTCGTCCGAGACGATCAAGGGGGGGATAAAGCGGATGGTGTTATCCCAGGGGCCGCATGTGAGCAACAGAAGCCGGCGGTCAAGACAGGCGTGAACGACGCGCTTCGCGGCATCCTTGTCGGGCTTGCCGTCGGGTGTGCGGAATTCGACGCCCACCATGAGCCCCAACCCGCGCACTTCGCTGATTTGCTTTTGCCCCTCCTGAATTTGGGTCAAGCCAGCCATTAATTGCTCACCTCGCAGCCGGGCGTTCTTGAGCAGGCCCTCTTCGTGGATGGCTTCGATGGTGGCTACCGCCGCGGCGCAGGCGACCGCATTTCCACCATAGGTGCCACCATGCGATCCGGGAGGCCAGCGCCGCATGAGCTCCATGGGGGCGGCCACAGCCGACAGGGGCAAGCCGGAGGCGAGACCTTTGGCCATCGTGAGGATATCTGGCTCAACACCGAAATGCTCATGCGCGAACCAGCGCCCGGTTCGACCGAACCCGGATTGGATCTCATCAAAGATCAACAGGATGCCGTGGTCATCGCAGAGGCGCCGCAATCCTTCCAGGAAGGAGGCGGGGGCAACGACGTAGCCGCCCTCACCCAGTACCGGTTCAACCAGCATGGCGGCTGTCTCGCTGGGCGCTGTCTGGGTATGGAGCAGGTAACGAAGCTCCTCCAGGCACCAGGCAGAGGTCTCTTCGGGTGCCCAGCCGTAGCGGTGCGAATAGGGAAAAGGTGCCACAAAGACGCCAGGCATGAGCGGCTGGTAGCCAGCGCGGTAGATAGTCTTGCTCGTGGTGAGTGACATTGTGCCTACCGTTCGCCCGTGAAAAGAACCTTGGAAGACGATCACATTGGGCCGGCCGGTGGCGATGCGCGCAAGCTTCAAGGCAGCTTCGACGGCCTCTGCGCCGCTGTTACTGAAGAAGATGCCATCCAGCCGCGAGGGCAGGATGCCCCGCAGCGCATCGGCCAGAGCCAGCATAGGGGGATTGAAGACAATGTTCGCCTGGCCGTGGAGAAGCAGTCCCGCCTGCTCGCGCACGGCGGCAACAACGCGGGGGTGACAGTGACCTGTGTTTGTGACGCCGATGCCGCTGGTGAAATCCAGATAGGCGTTGCCATCGGGATCATAGAGGTAGGCGCCCTCGCCGCGAACGGCAAGAATATCGGTGTATCGAAACCAGACGGGTGAGAGATGCAAATGGGAAGCTTGTGTACGCATGGATGGGTTTCTCCAGTCGATCGTCCCCATTGGGTCCATAGGGATATCCATGATCCTTGCTCTGCCCCGAGAAATCTCAGTGGACGAGTTTCACATCGAAGAACTCATCGAGGTCCTCCTGGCCGATCCCGCTCATTTTGATT
>CAZQDE010000107.1:0-6380 GCA_964591485.1 uncultured Anaerolineaceae bacterium
TCTTCGCAGGCGATGAGGACCCGGAGCAGGTCCTCAAACAGGCCTTTGACCGGGCACGGGAAGAGGGCCGCCGTCCCTATTTGATCCCCTATGGAGGGTCCAGCCCCACGGGCGCCTCTGCCTATGTGGCCGCCTTGGAGGAGCTGCTGACAGAGGAAGCGCCCTTTCACCGCATTGTCTTTGCAACCTCCTCCGGCGGAACGCAGGCAGGGATGATCGTGGGCGCCCAAGCGCTGGGCCTGCCCACCCGCATCTACGGGATCAGCGTCGACAAGCGTGCCGACGACCTTCGGCCTGCTATTGCGGCACTCGCCCATGAGATCGCCGATCTTCTCAGGATAGACCTCGCCCTCGACTCAAGTGACATTCTCGTGGACGACCGCTACCTGGGCGGCGGCTACGGCGTGATGGGCGATCCAGAAGTGCAAGCCATCCGCCTCTTCGCCCGCCATGAGGGACTGCTGCTTGATCCTGTCTATACGGGCCGCGCCGCGGCAGGGCTTATCGATCTCATCCACCGCGGGGAGATTGAGCCTGGAGAACGAATCCTCTTCTGGCATACGGGGGGCACGCCAGGCCTCTTCGCCTATGCAGATCAACTGAAGAACTAAGGCCCATCCTCAGCGCAAATTGGCGCCTTAGATGGGCCTGGATGACTGGAAGGCATGCGGGCCATCGCGACCCGCACGAGATGTCACGGACTACACAGCTCCAAGTGCCTGCTCGGCCTCCGAGAGTGCGCTCTCGAAGATCTCCAGTCCTTCCTCGACCAGCTCCTGCGTGATGCTCAGCGGCGGGATGAATCGAATCCCATTGGCGCCGCATCCCAGCAGAAGCATGCCCTTGTGGAAGGCCCGTTCAACAATCTCATCTCTGAGATCATGGTCGGGCTGGCGCGGATCTCCAACGACGCCGATGTCCGCCACGATCATGAGGCCCCGCCCGTCGACGCGGCTGATGATCGGATGGCGATCGGCGATGACTTTCAGGCCATCAAGCAAGATCCTCCCCATTTGCTCGGCGTTGGTCATATATTGATCTCGGATCAGATCCAGGGTGGCGAGCGCCGCTGCACAGGAGACGGGGTTCCCGCCGAATGTGCTCGCATGGGTGCCTGGCCCCCATTTCATCACCTCTCGACGCGCGATCATCGCGCCAAGAGGCATGCCGCTAGCGATGCCTTTCGCGACACAAACGATATCTGGCTCGACACCCCAGTGCTCCACGGCGAACCACTTGCCCGTGCGACCCATGCCGGTTTGGATCTCGTCGACGATCAAGAGGATCCCATGTTCATCACATAGCTCCCGTAGACGGGGAAGGAAGCGATCATGCGGAAAGATATACCCTCCCTCCCCCTGGATGGGCTCTACGATGATCGCAGCGACCTTCTCAGGTGAGACCTTTCGGCTCAATACAGTCTCCTCAATGAAGTCGACGCAGATGCAATTCTCCCTGCACTCTTCCTCCCGTCTATGGTGCGGGCATCGGCCTGGATTCGAGTAGGGCACATGGGTGACTTGCGTCATGAAAGGAGAGAAACTGTCTCGCTGCACAGGCTTGCTTGCCGTCAGCGAGAGCGCCCCCATTGTGCGGCCGTGAAACGCCCCGAAAAAGGCGATGAAATGCGTCCGCCTTGTTGCATAGAGGGCCAGCTTGAGGGCCGCCTCCACACTCTCCGCCCCCGAATTGGTGAAGAGTACACCCTTCGGTCCACTCATGGGCGCGATCTCTGCCAGCCTCTCGGCAAGCTCCACCTGCTGAGGGTAATAGAAATCCGTACCGGCCATGTGCAGGAAGCGATCCGCTTGATCCTTGATAGCCTTCACCACTTTAGGGTGGCAATGTCCTGTGGATGTTACGGCGATACCGGATGCGAAATCCACATATCGATGTCCATCCACATCCCATACTTCGCAATCCCTTGCTCTATCAACGACTAGTGGATAGACGCGTGTATAGGACGGCGATATCACCTCTTCATCACGGCGAATGAATTCACTTGCGAGGGGTCCAGGGATCTTGGACGGTTGCGAATTGCTCTTCATAAAGTTATTCCTCCGTGCAGCAGCTCGGGATTCTTTGTGGATTTGCTCGGTGTGCATGCGAGTTGTGGTGCGATGTCTTGCCTCCCTTCGATCATCCTACTCGGCGGGCTCTGAATCCGCATTGCCAATGGTTTGATTCCAAGCTCAGGTTACTTCACATCCGGACTGGCCTCGATGCCCGAGCCTGGGCCAAAAGCTTATCATGATCTATCGAAAAGGGGCAGGGGCCTCGAAGCCATCGGAATCCGGGAGGATTCTATTCCCGGACAGGTGGTTCGGTAATGGCGGGGATCAGAGGAAGGAGCCGCCCACTTGGGCGAGTCGACCAATTTTAAGAGAATGCTCTCAGGATAGCGCTTCCTCCCGGGAGGTGAGGAAGGTTCAATCCCGAGGAATCCCGGATAGGCGCAGATCTACTGGGGCTGCGCTTCCGATACTGCGATCTCGAGGTCTGTGATCGAGGAGCCTCCAACCGGATTGAGGTCCATTGGACATGCAGACAACACAATAATCAGATCCTGGAGAGCTCTAAATGTGACCGTATCGCCAGCGCGCGATATCGGATCGAGAATTGTGAGCTCACCGTTTGAGGAAAGGGAAGTTCTCATGAAGAGGTTCAGTGGCTGTGGAGTATGCGGCCCCCTCCAGTGAAACGCCTCTATCGCCTCCCGGAAATTGTCGCAGCAATTGCGATGCTCATGGATGCCATAGTAGCGGGCATAGCGTTGCCGGTCACAGGCAGGGAAGAACATATCGTGCTGACCCACATCATCACGCATGAGCGTGAGCAGAGGCTCCCTCCGATTGCTTACGAGCTCATCCCCTACGCGAAGCTGAATCCTTCCTACATGGACCCACGTGTGCATCGGAGAGAAGTAGTGGTCAAGATCTCCGGCATCGAGGGCCCAGAAATCTCCACATTGACCCCCATGGACATCTCGCACACTTACGTACTGCCCCGCCATGACTCGAACTGCGCGGCCGTACCCACCGGGCACGATGATGACCTGCGATCCGGGGGATGTACCATCAACCATTGGGTATGATCTCCTGGCGTTGTGTGGTTCGCTCGAGGGAAGCGGAAGGTATCCCTTCCATGCCTCCGGTCAACCCCCTATCCTTTAGGAGGGGGATTGCCCGGAGCAGCTGGGCGGTATCAGCATACCGATGGATAGCGTCCCCGAGCGCCTTTGATTAAGGCAGCGATCGGCCAGGATGTCGCTCACCCCTCCCAACCCGATTCCAGCGAGAGAGGGGTGAGCGACGGGCCGTGTGGGCAACCTAGATACTGGTGGGCAGAATTCAGCCGGCTTATCCGCAAACCCGCCGGCGATCTAGAAGCCCTCAATCTGGTTGGGGAAGTAATCCTCCAGGTCGCCCTCGCGATAGACATCCACGGTTGTGCAGTGCAAGGATCCGCCAAAGGGGACGACCTTGTCGTAGGGTACCGGGATCACCTCAAAGCCCAGCTTATCCAGTTGCTCCATGTACTTCTCTTCATGCGCCTCCACACAGATCTTGTTGGGGCCCAGGGAGAGTGTATTCATGAAGATTGGATTGGGGCCTTTGCGAGGCGTCCCGAAGGCGTCCAGGACCTCGTCGTAGTTGAAGGTGGGCCCTGCGGTCTCGACGATCTCCCAGTCATTCTTCTTCAACAGCTCCACCGCCTCCTCCGTCAAGAAGGGCCGCGTGGGATTATGCATCACGAGGCCTGGGCGAAGGGGGGCCATGATCACATCCTGGTGGAACGCGTAATAGACGTCCTCCGTAGTCCCATAATGTACTTCATGGACACGGATGCCCTTGGCACCGAAATAGCGCTTGAGCCAATCGATGCCTGCATAGTTGGTCACACAGCTGTGATACCAGAAGATATCCTTCCCCATGCGCATCGCGCAGGCCGCATCCCACAGGGGTTCTTTGTCCGTCAGGTGGAACCGGCCCTCTTCCATCCGCTTGCGCTTCTCGTCGTCCGACCAAACGTTATAGTAGTTGTACCAGTAGTTCCTCTCAAAGGATTCGTCTGTAAGTCGTGGCTTGGGGGCCGCGGTCCAGAGGAACTCCGGGTCCTCCTTGAAATAGCGCTCGAAGATGGGACGCAGGTTCAGATATTCCCACCAGCGCTGGCGCTGCGCGCCGGGGGCCTCGATGATCTCGTTGCCGACGGTCATGAAGAGATCGCGCGGGGAGGATGCGCTGCGCACATTCGGCATCGTCCAGTCGGGCGTTCCATTGCCGCGTCCATCCAGATAGGCAGGATGGACTTCCACGCGGTCCACAATGACCCCGTGCTCTTTCAGGATCCTTTCGAAATTGTCCATCTGCTCCTTGGCCTCTTCCACCATCTCTTCAGGATAGGGGCCATAGGTACCGATGGGATATCCGCCTTCCGGCTGGTGCGAGTAGAGGCCCGGTTCGGGGCCGGCGACGTGCGTACCCTCGGGGCGGCCCAGGATCACCCGCTTGAGGGGATCCCACTCATTCCAGGCGTTGACGATCTTAGGCATGGCTATATCCTCCATTCATTGAACGATTCCGTGCAAGTTTGCGGCTTGCACATTGCGAAGGTCACTCGGGTGCCATCAGGCTTTCCCAGTTCCCTGTGTCTTGAACCGCTTTATGAGCAAGATATTGAACGCAGCTCCCTCCCTTGCAAGTAAGGCCAACTTCACCTGCATCTCTCGGAGAAGGGCCCAGGATCGGAAAACACTGCCCGCTCACCCTTGCACCGCATGGGACTGGGCCTGCTGTTCTCCGGGTGCATGGGCCCGCATCCCTCGGCTCTCTTTCGGGAGCGTTGCTCTACGAAAATAAATCAGTCTATTCGTTTTCGCTAGTGAAATCCTTTGCCCATTTTTCTGCGAAAAGTCATGTAAGCCCACCATACTCCTTTCTTTGCCCGGATCCTGCAAGGATGTTCTCCAAGGATCAATGCGGTGGCTTACCGAAGATTCTCACGGCCGCCCATTGACACGCGAGTGCATGCAGATTCCCGCAGTCCGAGACACGAAGGACGATAGCGTAGATCCTCGCAGAACCGGATAGGTCGTCTGGACCGGGCAAGATCCGGTTGATCGGGTCGCATGCCCCCATGACACATCCCCGAAGGATGGCATATCTAGCCTTCTACCGATACCCCCAAGGAGTCGGCCACCTCGACAACCTGCTCCCAGACCTCCTCCCTGATGGGCACGCCCTCACGCCGGCGCTGTTGCTCGTTCTTGGCCTCTATCTCCCCGGGAACCACCACTCCCTCGAAGCCTTGGGCGGGCTTCACAGACCGCAACGAGCGGATGAAATCATCCGTCGCTGACTTGAATTCATCCACAGGTCGAAGCTTGGAAACATCGATCGCCATATGGAATTGCGCTTCGCTCCAGGGGCGGTCGGCCGAGGGCTTAAAATCGTTCTGGTTGGAAGTATTCGTGCCGGCCAGCAGGCCCGAGAGAAGCTCTACGATCAGCGCCCATGCCAGACCCTTGTGCCCAAGCGTGACGATGGCGCCGCGCAAGGGGGATTCCCTGTTCATGGGGTCGACCACAATCTCTCTCGGATCATCGGTATAGCGGCCATCTTCCGTCACCAGGTGCGCGGAAGGCATCCGCTGACCATCGCGTGCCGCCATGACTGTCACGCCCACGGAGAATGAGCCCGCAGCCATGTCGATGACGATAGGAGGCTCCTCTGCCGCAGGGATTCCAACCGCGATTGGGTTTGTGAAGAAGAAGGGCTCCATACCTCCCCAAGGGGCCACCCGCGCGGCCTCGTTCCGGACGACGATGCCGACCATGTCCTGCTCGACTGCTTGCAGCACATGGTTAGCGGTCATCATGAAGTCGCCTCCATTCTTCACCCACACACAACCCACGCCTGCCTGGCGCGCCTTGTTGATCGCCAACTCCATGGCCCATGTTCCCGTTACGACACCCACACCAAGGTGCCCATCTGCCAGGATCATGCCGGGTTCTTCCCTGAGCACCTCCAACGGCACGCCGAACTTAGCGATCCCCTTCTGGATGAGTTCCACCGAATAGGGAATCATCGATGCGCCCTGGGTGAACATGCCGCGCAAGTCCGCCCGCGCCATGCAGCGTGCGAAGATCTCCGCCTCTTCCGCGGAGGCCCCAAGCGCCTCGGCGATCCTGACATATAGTGAAGTTAGTTCTTCTAGCCGGATAGTCTTCATGATCGCTCCCTTCCCGCCAACCCCGCTCTCACCACCGCGATGCTGCAGAGACCCACAATGCATGTGAGCGGCTTGGATTGAAGTATCAGCGGACAAGCGGGGGCAGGCTGTCGCCTGCCCCCGCATTCTTATGCCAAGCCCTTCTC
>CAZQDE010000108.1:0-6200 GCA_964591485.1 uncultured Anaerolineaceae bacterium
CCGCAACCGGGGCACAGCCCAGATGCTTGATCTCCAACCTTGGCCGAATGGAAAGGAGGGAAGAAGACCTCACCAATAACCATCCATCGCCGAGAGATCGGACCAGCCGTGCAAGACCTCCTCAAGCAGAGGAAAGGAGAGGAACAAGCATGTTCACTCGAAGCAAATCGTTAGCCCTGGCGCTTCTGGGCGGGATGCTCATTCTGAGTATCGCCCTGGCAGCCTGTGGGCCAGCCGCAACGCAGGAAGCGGCCCCTCAGCAGGAGACCGGAGCCGAGGAGGCGCAGCCCCCGGCGGCCGAGGAGCAGCAACCGGCAGCCGAGGAGGCAAGCCCTGTCAAGGTTGCCTTCGTCGGACCCCTGACGGGCCCTGATGGCGTCGATGGCCAGGGAGCCGCCAAAGCTGCTGAGCTGGCCGTGCGCCAGGCGAACGAAGCGGGCGGAATCTGCGGGGGAAGAAACGTCGAATTTGAGGCGCATGATACAAAAGCCGACCCCAAGGAGGGCGCAAATATCGCCACATTGCTCTGCAATGACGCCTCGGTCCTGGGTGTGGCTGCCGATTACAACAGCTCTGTTGCGCTCGCAGAAGCGCCTGTTTTCAATGAATGCCACCTGACACAGGTCAACTATTACGCCGCTGCTCCTGAGATTCCCAAGAGGGGCGGCGAGTATACTTTCCGCGTGTATCCGCCCGGCGAAAACCAGTCCAAGTACATCGCCGACTGGCTCATCAACGGCCTCGGATACACTCGCTTTGTCGCTTTGTATGAGAACACCGACTACGGCAAGGGCCTCTATGATGCCTTCGTAGCGGAGGCGGAGCGATTGGGGGGCGAGGTGATCGAGTCGGAGGCGGTGCTGAAGGATCAGACGGATCTGAGCGCGGTGGTGGCCAAGTTCAAGGCCGCCGAGCCCGATGCCGTCGTTGGCCTGATCCAGTATCAGGTCGGCGCGTACTTCTCGATGCAGGCGAGAGATCTAGGGCTGGAGGCGCCACTATATGGCTCGGATGGCCTCTTCGCGCCCGAGATCATCAACCTCGCTGGCGATGCGGTTGAGGGCGTGCGCACCGTGGCAGCCTACACGACGGAGTCAACTGATCCTGTCATCATGAACTTCGTGGAGGCTTTCCGCGAGGCCTATGGAGAAGATCCCAACAACCCGGCAGGTTATGCCTATGACGCGGTCAACTTCATACTCGAGGCCATGGATGAAACGGATTGCGTCAGCGGCGAGGCCGTGCAGGCGTGGTTCGCCAGCGAGATGGTAGACAAGCGAGGTGTGACAGGCACCATCACACTCGATGAGTACGGCGAACGCGGCTTCGCTCCCGGAATGTATATTCCCATCGAAATCCGCAATGGGGAGTGGGTCGAAGTCACGGAGTAGCCACCCCCTTCAAGGCAGGGGCGGGCCCGCGAGGGCCCGCCCCCATCAGGCGACCAGCCGCACGTGCCGCTGGGCCTCGGCGGGTCTGGGGGAGACTCTATCGGCCGCTGGCCTTTTGGGAAGGGATAACCAATGTCATGGGAATTCATCCTGCAGCAGTTGATCAGCGGAGTGGCGATAGGCATGGCCTATGCCCTGATTGCCATCGGCTACTCCATGGTTTATGGGATCCTGAAATTCATCAACTTCGGACATGGCGCCGTTTACATGGTGGGAACTTACATTGCCTATTTTTCTTGGCGCTACTTGATGGATAGGTTGCCGCTCTGGCCCAGTTTCGGCCTGGCCGTGCTAATCGCGGTGCTGGGCTCGGCCATCTTCGGCGTGCTGATGGAGCGAGTAGCCTACAAACCGACACGCGGGCGGAGCCGTCTCACGACCTTCATGAGCTCGGTAGGGGTTTCGTTGATCGTCACCTATGGTATGGAATTCCTGGTCGGTCCGGAGCCGCGACCTGTACCCGCTCTCTTCCCGGGGGTTCGGTTCGAGGTCGGCGGGGCGATCGTCACCGGGACGCAAATCTTCATGTTCTTTGTGGCGCTTGCCCTTCTGCTCCTGCTGCAATGGTTTGTGATGCGAACCTACATCGGCAAGGCCATCCGTGCCACTTCTGAGGATATCGGCGCAGCCTACCTCATGGGTATTAACATCGACGTGCCCATCTCGGTGACATTTGCCATCGGCTCTGCCATGGGAGCGCTGGCGGGGATCATGATCGGAATTTACTACAGCGCGGTCTACCCCACGATGGGATGGATTGCCGGCATTAAGGGCTTCATTGCCGCCGTGACAGGCGGCATCGGGAGCATTCCTGGAGCGATGCTCGGAGGACTGCTCTTGGGCATGGGCGAGAATCTCGGCGCCGGCTTCCTGACCTCCGGGTATCGGGATGCCATCGCCTTCACGGTCCTCATCTTGGTCATGCTCTTCCGGCCGACAGGCATCTTCGCCCGGGAGCAGAGGAGTTCGCTATGAGCAAATGGATTCCTCGTCGCGTTCGCCTGCTGACCTTGGCGTTCATCGCGGCCCTGCTCTTGCCGCTGGCGGTGCGATCGCCATTCGCGCTGCACGTTCTGGTCCTGCTGGGCATTTGGGTCGTTCTATCGGAAAGCCTCAATTTCGTGACCGGATTTGCCGGCCAACTGGCTTTGGGCCACGCTGCCTTTGTAACCATCGGCGGCTATGTGGGGTCCCTGCTGATGATCCACCGGGGATGGTCCTTCTGGGCGGCCATCCTGTTGGGCGGCGGGTCAGCCTTCATCTCGGGCTTGGTCCTAGGCGTGATGGCTCTCAGGCTCAGGGGCGATTACCTGGGCATGGTTACGCTTGGCTTTGGGGAGATCATCCGACTGCTCGCCGTCAACCTGGTTTCCATTACTCGCGGCCCGATGGGACTGCCGGGCATTCCCCGCCCGGTCATCTTTGGCTACAAATTCTCGGGTCAGCTCCCCTATTACTATCTGATCCTGGCGTTGATCGCACTGACCCATATCAGTATCGAACGCATGCTCTTCTCGAGGTTCGGGAGGGCGTGCTTGGCCATACGGGATGACGAGGTCGCCGCCGAGGCCATGGGAGTCCGGAGCTACACATATAAGGTCTTGGCCTTCTGCATCTCCTCAGGGTATGCCGGTCTGGTGGGCGTCTTCTATGCCTCCTGGGCAACGCTCTTCAGCCCGGATTCTTTCAAGCTGGATGACTCGATCATGATGTCGGTGATGATCACCTTGGGCGGGATTGGCAGCCTGCTGGGCCCCATCCCCGGCGCGCTCGGCATCGGGGCACTGCCCGAACTCCTGAGACCGTTCACGACGGGAGCCCGAATCGCTAGTCTGCGGCTTGCAGGTGTTGGTCTGGTGATGGTTGTCTTCCTCATACTGCGGCCGCAGGGAATCGCAGGCATGTCGACGGAGAAGATCTATATCTCGCTGGATCCAATCAGGAAGTTGCTGATACGCAGGGGGGATTCCGAGCCTGGGGAGGGATCGCCATGACCGAGCTTCTCCGGACGGAGGCGGCCACGAAGATTTTTGGCGGTCTTGTGGCCGTCGATTCCGTGGATCTACGCTTGGAGGAGGGTCAGATCCTGGGTCTGATCGGCCCCAATGGCGCAGGCAAGACCACGCTCTTCAACCTCATCACAGGCTTTGACCCGGCGACCAGCGGTGAGGTCTACTTCAAGGGTGAGCGCATAACCCATCTATCGCAGCCTGAAATTGTCTCCCGAGGAATGTGCCGAACCTTCCAGATCTTGCGCATCTTCCGGAATCTGACGGTGCTGGATAATGTGCTGATCGGAATGCATACCCGCAGCAGGGGCTCCGTGCTGGACGCTTTGCTGCACACGCCCTCCGCGATGGCTGAGGAGAAGCGCATGCGGGAGAAAGCCATGCATTACCTGGAGCTTCTGGGGCTGGCAGAGCATGCCCGGGATATAGCCAGCAGCCTCTCCTACGGCGATCAGCGCAGGGTGGAGGTGGCCCGCGCCCTTGCGGCAGAGCCCGATCTGCTGTTGCTCGATGAGCCCGCTGCAGGCATGAATCTCGCCGAGGCCCGAAGCCTCACAGCCTTTATCGAGTGGATTCGAACCGAGCTCGGAAAGACCATCCTGTTGATCGAACACAACATGAGAGTAGTGATGCCAATCGCGGATCATGTCGTTGTCCTCAGCCAGGGCAAGAAGATCTTCGAGGGAACGCCGGATGAAGTGCAGGGTTCAACGGAGGTGATCGAGGCCTATCTAGGCGAAGCCTATATCCGCCAAATGAAGCGGAGGGCAGCCCATGCTTGAGATACGCGATCTGAGAGTGGCCTATGGCGCCATCGAGGCGCTGCATGGCATCAGCCTGGAGGTCGGCGAAGGTGAGATCGTGGCCCTCATTGGCAGCAATGGGGCGGGCAAGAGTACCTTGCTGAATACCATCTCGGGGTTGATACGGCCCACGGATGGAACCATCCTCTATCAAGGAAAGCCGCTGGAGAGGACCCCTCCCTATGAGATCGTTTCTATGGGGGTCTGCCAGGTCCCGGAGGGCCGCCGGATCTTTGCGAGCATGACGGTGCTCGAGAATCTGGAATTGGGAGCCTACCTGGCGCAGAACCGGGCCAACTTCCAAGAAAACCTGGCCCGGACCTATGCGCTCTTTCCCCGCCTCAAGGAGAGGGAGAAGCAGGAAGCTGGAACCTTGAGCGGTGGCGAGCAGCAGATGCTTGCCATTGGCAGGGCGTTGATGGGGAATCCCAAGTTGCTCTTGCTTGATGAACCTTCGCTGGGGTTGGCCCCCCGTCTGGTCGAGGAAGTCTATGAAGTGATCGTAGAAATCCAACGTATGGGAACGCCCATTCTGGTCGTCGAGCAGAATGCCTTCCAGGCGCTTAGCGTCGCCGATCGCGGCTATGTCATTGAGACCGGCAACATCGTCATGCACGACGCAGCGGATCGGCTGCTGGAAGACCCTCAGGTGAAGGAGGCCTATCTGGGAGAATAGTGAACGGATATCGATGTGAATGATCATGGGGCGCTGGAGGGTTATCCCATGGCAAGTGGAAGCCCTGCCTAATCCGCCCCAATCAGCTATCCCTGCGCGTTACCATGAGTGCAGTAACAGATATCCGGGGAAGGCCTCAGGCCTTTCCCAAGCAACAAGGAGGACCCAATGAGTGTGAATTTGAAGGGACGACATTTCTTGAAGCTGCTCGATTTCGAGCCGCAGGAAATCCAATTCCTGTTGGATCTCTCGCTGGAATTGAAGAAAGCCAAACGGGAGGGCCGGGAGGCGCCGCGTCTGGCGGGCAAGAATATCGCCCTGATCTTTGAGAAAGCTTCCACTCGCACCCGCTGCGCTTTCGAGGTGGCGGCGTATGATCAGGGCGCGCAGGTAACCTATTTGGGACCCACTGGATCCCAACTCGGAACCAAGGAAACAATGAAGGATACCGCTCGCGTCCTGGGCCGGATGTATGACGGTATCGAATACCGCGGCTACGGCCAGGAACGGGTTGAAGAGCTCGCTCGCTATGCAGGCGTGCCGGTTTGGAACGGCCTGACGAACGAATTCCATCCCACTCAGGTGCTGGCCGACCTCATGACCATGATCGAGCATAGCGACAAGAAGCTCTCCGATATGGTGTTTGCTTATATCGGAGATGCCCGCAACAACATGGGCAACTCACTGCTGGTGGCGGCGGCAAAGATGGGGATGGATTTCCGCTCTGTGGCTCCCGAGAGCGTCCAGCCGGACGAAAAGCTGGTTGAGCAGGCGCGCGCCATCGCGGCGGATACCGGCGCAAGCATCCTTGTGACCGAGGATGTCGATGAAGGCGTCCGAGGCTGTGACTTCTTGATCACCGACGTCTGGGTCTCGATGGGAGAACCCGAGGAAGTCTGGAAGGAGAGAATCGAGCTTCTGAAGCCTTATCAGGTGAATCGGGCGATGATGGAGAGGACGGGGAATCCGGCTGTCAAGTTCATGCATTGCCTGCCTTCCTTCCACAATGCCGAGACCAAGATCGGCGGCGAGATTTACGAGAAGTTCGGCCTCGAATCGATGGAGGTGACCGAAGATGTCTTCGAATCCGAGGCATCCATCGTGTTTGATGAGGCCGAGAATCGATTGCATACCATCAAGGCCGTAATGGTGGCCACATTGGGCGAATAGGGCCGGACGATGAGCCTACGGCCCATTGAGAAACCATGAGGAAGTGGGAGGACAAGATGACGAAGAGGAATGTGATCATATTGGGAGCTGC
>CAZQDE010000109.1:0-6199 GCA_964591485.1 uncultured Anaerolineaceae bacterium
GCAGGTGTTTTGTCTTTGACAAAAGTCAAATACTGTACTACTAGGCATCTCTCCTTACAGACTATGAGGGCCCACAGGAGAGATGCCTAGTAGTACAGGCAAATCGGCCCCTAGAGAAGGCGTATCCTTACCTGACCGCCGATGCTCGCTACGAAATATGTGCGCGCAGACGGCCGGGTGGAAAGTGAAGGGGTCTTGACGATCAAGGGCATCGACGGGCATGGCTACCGGGAGATCCCGAGTGTGAGGGCGGCGCCGGTGGCGGAAGAGGGCACCTGGAATGAGGCATTCGGCGATCTTCTGTCTCGCGGGTTGGATGTAAGCTCGGTTTGCCGCATCACATTGAACGAACACCGGGGGCTGTCAAGACCAGCATCCACAAGCCAAGCAGAACAATCTGATAGGGGTTTTCGGTTCGCATCCAATACATGACTTGTCTCCGAAGGCTCAGCGACCATCCTGGCGAAAAGCTGCCGAAATCGACGGTAGGGTAAGCGTGGTGATCCGGTTGTAAGAACTTGGTTTTCGCGCGGCAAGTGGCAGGGGGATGATTGAGTTCCTAGGATACGGTATAATAGAGCCGCTCGCCGAAAGGCGGCCATTCGCCCTCGTAGCTCAGAGGAGAGAGCACTTGCTTGCGGAGTAAGGGGCCGCAGGTTCGAGTCCTGCCGAGGGCGCCAGAAGCGCATCCGCCGCGGGTTTCCCCGCGGCGGCTTCTCCTTCTAGAGCCCTAGATATACAGCCGGTCGCGATCGACCTCATCCCGAAGTATGCGTAGCTCCTCCTCCGTGGGTGGCTGGCTCTGCTCGATCCTCTCGGGCAGCAAGAGCTCGAAGCCCGTGTTCTCCATGACCTCTTCCACAGACACGCCCGGCTGAGTCTCCAACAGCTTCATGCGCTTGGTATCCTCGTCGTAGCCCAGCACTGCGAGCGTGGTCACCACCCGATAGGGCCCTGTCCCGGGCGGCAGGCCAGCGGCCTCTCGTGCCCCAGGGCCGGTGAGGTACCCCGGCGTAGTGATGAAATCCACCTTCTCCACGAAGCGCCGGCGGTCATGCCGCATGATGGCGATCGTGCGCCAGCAGTGCGAGCCCACATCGTTGCCCCCGCCGCTGCCCGGCAACCGCACTTTCGGCTGGTCATGATCACCGATCACGGTGCTGTTCAGATTGCCATAGGGATCGATCTGCGCCCCGCCCAAGAAACCATACTCGACGAAGCCCCGCTGCGCGGTCTCGACGATGTCACATATGCCGGAGGCGGCTACGGCTCGGTGAAAGGTCCGCCGCTCGCCCACCGCAAGGGGAAGCGACTCGAGGATGGCGCCGGTGCCCCCAAACTCGAAGATCGTCACCAAGTTGGGCGCATGCATCTTCTGCGCCAGCGAGGCCGCCAGCATGGGGATCCCCGTCCCGATGAAGGCGGTGGTGTTATCCTCCATCAGCCGGGCGGCGGTGCAAATCAGCAGTTCGGTGACGTTATAGGAGCTTTCCATCATGCATCCCTCCCCGGCACCATGGCGCGCAGCCTTTCGAGACGCTCCTTGCCGATCCGATCGAGATACTCATGATGATCGTGTACGCCGTAGATGTATTTCTCCAGATAGGCCTGGGCGCCTTCTGGGGTTTTCGAGGCTTCCACCCACTCCTTGATTTGCTCCTCATCCCGCTCGTAAACGTAGCACATCTCACCGGGATGCGAGCCAAAGGGGGCCTCCACCACTGCATCCACCAGGTAGTAGGGTATGATGGTGTCCTGCGGCCGCTTGCGGATCTCCTCGTTGGGGATGATCTCCTCCGCGCTGATGATCAGGCGCTTGGAGGCGCGGGCCAGCTCGGCGCTGAAGCCGCTGATGCCATCGATCTGGGCATTTCCATACTTATCGGCGCGGTGGACATGAATCAGCCCCACATCAAGGATCAAGGCCGGGATCAGGCAGACAGGATCACCCGTAAATGGATCTCGGGCCACTTTCGCCGCGCTGTACTTGAGCGTATCCGTGCCCAGCATCGAGCGCACCGGTATAAAAGGCACTCCCATGGCCGCGGCTTTGAAGCGCCAGGCGATCCCGGCATTGCTCCACTCGACGCAGGTCTCCACCCGGCCCGATTCCACCTCGCGCCGCAGGCAATTCGAGACGCCGTAGACTTCCAGGCCGATATAGGTGATATCGAGGGCCTTCACCAAGCTGGCAGCCAGCAGCATGTCCAGCTCCAGCACGCCCTGTCCGGCCACACGCAGGCCCCCAATCCCCTGCCGCACGATCTCATTCACCAGCGACATGGGGCACCGGACCGTCCCGTAGAGCTCGGTGCCGATATAGTCACCAGGGTGGATGAAACGTCGGACCGCTTCCGCCTCCGACATCCGTTTATCCACCATGGCCTTGGGCTTGGCCCGGTTGGCCTCTCGAAATGCGTTGAGATCCGGCGGCTGGATCAGCTCTCCAAGGCCCTCTTCCAGGATTTCCATCAGGCAGCCTCCTCTCTCAGGCCTGGTAGCCGGCTCAAGTCGAGCGAGATACTCCCAGGCACAAATGGCCATCAACCGATGGCGCAAAGCCCCTCATACGGGGCCGATGAGCGTGAGCCGATGCGTCTGATGACACCTCCCTGCGCGAGGATATTCAGGTTCGCTTTCCGTTATGAAGCTATCAAATTGTAGATAAAGCCGGACGGAGGTCAAATCTTGGAATCTCTCAGCCGCGCCGACCAGCTCCAATGTATTTGAAGGTGGATGTGTAGGTATTGCTCTATACCGGTTTTAGGGAAGGAAATTGAGCGGATTGACTTTGCCGTATTCGTCGTGCATCATCTCGAAGTGCAGGTGCGGGCCTGAGCAGTTGCCGGTGCAGCCCATAGCACCGATCACCTCTCCTTGCACGACCGATTGGCCGCAGCCCACGTTAACCTGGCTCAGGTGGGCGTAGAGAGTCTGCCAACCATTGCCGTGATCCAGCACAATCACATAGCCATAGCCCCAGTCATTCCACCCAGCATACACGACCACGCCCGTATCCGAGGCGAAGATGGCATGCCCAGTGTCTCCAGCCAAATCGATGGCCGGGTGAACGCTGCTGTAGTTATAGCCGGAGAGGTAATGCAGCGGAGTGGGATAGATAAAGGTTCCCGTGCCCACCAAGCCGTCGACCACCGCTCCGCAGGCTCCGGGTCCCAGGATCTTCGCCACCGCAGGGTTGGAGCGCGTGATGCGAGGCGCGCTCCAGGAGATCAGCTCTCGGCGGCCCCCAGGGATGACCAGCACGGTTCCGGGCTCAATCCCAGGATCGGCAGGGTCTGCGCCGGGATCCAGGTGATTCCCGGGCCACTGCAAGATATCCTCAGGCCGCACGCCGAAGAAACGCGCCACGCCTCCCAGCCCATCGCCCTCATGCCAGACGTATAACGTGCCATCCACTGGCGGGATGTTCAACTCCTGGCCTGGGCTCAGTCGGTGGGGATCGTCTTGGAGAACTTCGAAATTTGCCCAGAGAACCGATTCGGGCTTGAGGCCGAACTTCTCGGCGATCCCAAAGAGTGTGTCCCCTTGCTGGACTTGATATTGGATGACCTCCAGCCGAGGCCGCTCGGGGAATACCGTGTGCATCCGCGCCTGCCGGGCAACGCCCGGGGCCGGCAGTGATATGGGCATAAAAGCGGGCAACTCGGGCTTGGCCGCCGGGCTCTCTTCCAGGGAAGCCGATTCAGCGACGGCGGGAGCAGCCGAGAACACAGGCTCAGCCGCATCGGTGGGTAGCGTATCCCAACCCAGCCGGGTCAACCACACGCCCAGGCCGATCACCAGGAGCAGCCCAGCATGGCCGGCAAGACGCAGAATGGGCTCGCGAAGCGTAACGCCTGCGATGCGCGCCCAAAGCTGAAGGCGCGATTGGATCTGCTCAAGGATCGTGGGCTTAGGCATCGTGCGGGCTGGCCTCGTTCCGATCAGCCTTCCGTCAACGTCTCGAGGAACTCCATGTTGTTTTCAGTCTGGGCGATGCGCTGCAATAGGGCTTCAGTGGCCATGGTAATGTCCACCCCCTGGCCATTGGGCGGATCAATCATTTGCGAGAACATCCGCCTCATAAGCCACACACGGCGGGTGATATCCGGCCCCAATAGGAGCTCCTCGCGGCGGGTGGAGGAGCGTTCGATGTCGAAGGCTGGGAAGACACGCCGCTCCTGGAGTTTACGCGAGAGGTGCAATTCCATATTGCCTGTGCCCTTGAACTCCTCATAGACGACGTCATCCATGCGGGATCCGGTGTCCACGAGACAGGTGGCGATGATAGTCAGAGATCCACCTTCCTCGATGTTGCGGGCGGCGCCGAAGAAGTGCTTGGGCGGATAGAGCGCCGCGGGGTCAATCCCACCGGAGAGCGTGCGGCCGGAGGGCGTCACCATCAGGTTATAGGCCCGTGAGAGGCGCGTGATCGAATCCAGCAGAATGACCACATCCCGGCCACACTCGACCAAACGCTTGGCTCGCTCGAGCGCCATCTCCGCCGCCCGCACATGGGAGTTCACGGGCTCGTCAAATGTGGAGGCGATGACTTCAGCGTCCACCGAGCGATCCATATCCGTGACTTCCTCCGGGCGCTCGCCGATCAGAGCCACCATGAGATGGACGTCGGGGTACTTCATCGAAATTGCGTTGGCGATTTGCTTCAACACGGTGGTCTTGCCGGCCTTAGGGGGCGAGACGATCAAGCCTCGCTGACCCTTGCCGATGGGGGCGATCAGGTTGATGAGGCGCGTGGTCAGCGTGTAGCGATCGGTCTCCAGATCGAAGCGCTCCTCTGGGAAAATGGGGGTAAGCTCCTCGAAGCGGGGGCGATGCTTCGCCTCCTCGGGATCCATGCCATTAATGGACTCGACCCGCAGCAGGCCGTAATACTTCTCATTATCCTTGGGCGGCCGGATCTGCCCGATGACCATGTCACCCGTGCGCAAGCCAAACCGGCGGATCTGGGATTGCGAGACATATATGTCGTTCCTGCCCGGCAGGTAGTGGTTGGCGCGCAGGAATCCCATGCCCTCGCCCATGATTTCCAGGACCCCGCCGCGCAACTCAAGCCCCCTGCGTTCGGCATCGGCCTCCATGATCTTGATGATCAAGTCTTCTTTTTTCATGCGCGTGGCGCCGGGAATCTCGTATTCCTTCGACATCTCACGAAGGTCGGCGAGCGTCATGCTTTCAAGTTGTCGAATATTCATGCTTGTACTCCAAAGGAGAATCCTTGTGCATCCTTTGTGAAGGGCCGAGAATGGCTCGTATCCTATCGATCAGATGTCAAGGTGTCACCTGAAAATGGCCGGACAGACGAGGATCGTTCAAGACAGTGATCGAGTCTGGGTCGTAGGATGGGGAGGCCGTCCCTAACGGCCGGTCTTGCAACGGGCAGATTATAGCACGCGGACCCTCCTTGTGCAACTGGACGCAGGTCCTGCCGACCTCCTTATCCGATGCGGTCGTATTGAATCTCGCTTACCGTCATGAGCGCTTCCCAGCGGTGCCATGCGATGATTTCGCGGACGGTACCGGTCTTGGAGCGCATCACCAGACTATGCGTTCTCGCGCCGGTGCCATAGTATTTAACCCCATCCACCAGTTCCCCATCCGTGATCCCGGTGATGGCGAAGAAGATATCATCACTGGCCACAAGATCATCGATGGTGAGCTTCTTCTCCAAATCGTAACCCATCTCGCGCGCCTTGGCGGCTTCCTCCTCCGAGCGGGGATGCAGGCGGCCTTGGATCTCGCCATCCATGCACTTCAAGGCGCAAGCCGCCAGGACACCTTCAGGGGTTCCGCCGATCCCCACCAGCATATCGATGCCGGCTTCGGGCCTGGCGGTCATGATGGCACCTGCCACATCTCCATCCGTGATCAAACGGATGCGGGCCCCGCTCTTGCGGATGGCCTGGATCAAGGCCTCGTGCCGGGGGCGATCCAGGATGACCACCGTGATGTCATCGATGTCGGCGCCCTTGGCCCGCGCCACCGCCTTCAAGTTATCCTCGATCGGGGCATCCAAATCGATATGACCCTTGGCTTCCGGGCCTACGGCGATCTTGTTCATATAGACGATCGGGCCGGGGTTGAACATCGCGCCGCGCTCGGCTAAGGCCACGGTGGAAATCGAGTTGGAGCGCCCGTGCGCCAGCAGGCGGGTCCCATCCACCGGATCCACGGCGAT
>CAZQDE010000110.1:0-6127 GCA_964591485.1 uncultured Anaerolineaceae bacterium
GTCAAGCAGGATTGACAATCCCTTTTCCAGTGCGTATAGTGGCTTGCCGGGGCTCGTGGCCGAGCGCTTGACCTGCGTTTCGCCTACGTGTCCAAAACCCAGGCCCACTACGGGTGTTATTCCCCTCGAAAGCATCGTTCGTAAGGAAAGGACTCATGGATCTTTTCGAGAAATGTCATGCCTATACCCTCGCACGCCTTGCGCAAGCTTCCGGGCTGTATCCATACTTCCTGCCGCTCGAGAACAGTGAGGGCACCGAGGCGGTGATCGAGGGACGCCGCGTGCTTATGCTGGGATCAAATAACTACCTTGGACTGACCACCGATCCGCGCGTCCGCCAGGCCGCCATCGAGGCCACCCAGCGCTACGGCACCAGCTGCACGGGCTCGCGGCTCCAGAACGGGACGCTCGAACTGCATCTCGAACTGGAGCGGAGACTGGCTGCCTTTGTCGGCAAGGAGGCGGCCCTGATCTTCAGCACCGGCTACCAGGTTAATCTGGGCGTGATCTCCTGCCTCGTCGGACGCGGCGATGCCATCGTCACCGATAAGGAGGACCACGCCAGCATCATCGATGGCGCCATGCTTTCGCTGGGCGACCTGCGGCGCTTTGCCCACAATAATGTGGCCCACTTCGAGCGTGTGCTCCAGGGAATTGATGAGGGCCATGGGGCGCTGGTGGTCGTCGACGGTCTCTACAGCGTTGGCGGTGACCTCGCGCCGCTGCCCGAGATGGTGCCACTATGCCGCCGCTATAGCGCGCGGTTGATGGTTGATGATGCCCACGGTCTGGGCGTCATGGCCCGCGGCCGTGGCACCGCTGCCCACTTCGGGCTCACCGATGAGGTCGACCTGATCATGGGGACCTTCAGTAAATCCTTCGCCTCGCTCGGCGGCTTCATCGCCGGGGATGAGCCGATTATCCACTATATCCAACATCATGCCCGCGCACTCATCTTCAGCGCCGCAATGCCAGCATCCAATGTCGCCGCGGCCCTGGCCGCGCTGGATATCATCGAGAACGAGCCCGAACGCGTCGACCGCCTGTGGAAGATCACAGAGCGCATGCGCAGCGGCCTGCAAGCCATGGGCTTCGACACCGGCAACAGCATCTCTCCCATCATCCCAGTCATCGTCGGTGATATGGAACCCGCGCTCAACTTCTGGAAGAGGCTCTTCGAGGCGGGCGTCTATACGAATGCCTTTGTCCCGCCTGGCGTGCCAGAGGGTCGCTGCCTGCTTCGTACCAGCTACATGGCCACCCATACGGATGAGCAGATCGACCGCGCTTTGAACATCTTCGGGGAGGTCGGTCGGGAGATGGGTCTGATTGACTGACTGCGCCCTGGTCACAGGCTCCACTGGCTTCGTGGGTTCGCGCCTGTGCCGCGCTCTCCTCGGGCGCGGTGTGCGCGTCCGCGCCCTGCACCGGCCCTCCTCCGACCTCCGGCTCATCGAACCGCTTGCGCTCGATCGCATAGTGGGAGACGTCCTTCAGCCCCAAACTCTGGTCCCCGCCGTTGAGGGTGTGCGATGGATCTTTCATGCGGCCGCCCGTGCCGACTACTGGCGCCACCCCGAGGATGTGGTGCGGACGGCGGTGGAGGGCACCCGCAATGTCCTGGCCGCCGCCCGTCAGGCAGGGGTCGAGCGAGTGGTGCTGACCAGCTCGGTGGCTGCGCTGGGCGTGCCGCGCCGCGGCGAGTTGCTCACCGAGGAGCATGACTTCAATCTCAAGCTCGCGCAATTCCCTTACGGTTACGCAAAATCGAGAGCCGAGGGTGAGGCCCGGGAGGCCTGCCGCCAGGGCCTGGAGGTGGTAATCGTCAACCCCAGCGTCATCCTCGGACCAGGGGACATTCATCTCATCAGCGCTTCGCTGGTGCTTGAGGCTCACCGCGGCAGAGCCATCCTTTGGACCGACGGCGGCATAAACATCGTCCACATCGAGGATGTGATCCGGGGTCATCTGCTGGCGCTTGATCGCGGCCGATCTGGCGAGCGCTACATCCTGGGTGGGGAGAATCTGACCCACCGCCAGGTCTTCGAAACCCTGGCGGAGATCGTCGGCCGCCGCAAGCCCTGGCTGCATTTGCCAGGATGCCTCATCCCCCCGCTCGCCGCGGCGCTTGATTTGCTGGGCCGTTTCGTCGAGCTCCCACTCAACGGTGGCCAGCTGCGCATGAGCCGCCACCACCTGTTCTACGACCTCTCCAAGGCCGAGAGCGAGCTGGGCTATCGCCCCGGCCGCTCCTTCCGGCAGGCCGCCGAAGAGACCTACACCTGGCTTCGGGAGCAGGGATTTCTGAAGCGGGCCTAAGCCCCGAAAATCGAACAGGCCGCCCGCGGTTTTGCCCCGGGCGGCCTGTTTCACCGTCAGCGCCTGGATTGGCCTCAGAGATCCAGACTCGCCATCTGCTCGTAGAACTTCCAGCGAGCGGCCACATCCTGCTTAAGCGCGGAGATGAGCTTTTCGGCGCGTTCAGGATCCGCGACCCGCAGCGAGCGGAAGCGGTTCTGCTTGTAGGCGAACACCTCGATATCCTCACTCGGCGGCCGTGAGTCCATCTGCAGGGGGTTCTTGCCCTCCGCCGCCAGCGAGGGGTTGAAGCGGAAGAGCGGCCAGAAGCCACTTTGCTCGGCGTTTTTGTGCAGGTCGGTTCCGGTGGTCATGTCGATGCCATGGGCGATGCAGTGGCTGTAGGCGATGATGAGCGAGGGGCCCGGATAGGCCTCCGCCTCCTGGAACGCCTTCACCAATTGGGTCATATTGGCGCCGTAGGCCACCTGCGCGACGTAGATGTTTCCGTACGTCATGGCGATGGCCCCCAGGTCCTTCTTGGGCATATCCTTGCCTGCCGCGGAAAACTTCGCCACCGCGCCGCGCGGAGTGGCCTTGGAGGACTGGCCACCGGTGTTCGAGTAGACCCCTGTGTCGAGCACGAGCACGTTCACCTTGCGGCCCGAGGCCAGGACATGGTCCAGCCCGCCGTAGCCGATGTCGTAGGCCCAGCCATCCCCACCCACGATCCATACCGACTTCGGCACCAGAAAATCTACCAGGCTCAGCATGCGCTTTGCCTCCGCCGATTTGCTCTTGGCTAGGCTGGCCTTCAGTTCCTCCACCCGAGCCCGCTGGGCCTCGATCTCCTCCGGGCTATGCGGTTCGGACTCCAGGATCGTCTCGGCCAGTTGCTGCTTTTCCCCCAGTTGCATGCCGCGCAGAAGCTCGCGCGCCTGCGCCGTGAGCTTATCCACAGTCAGGCGCATGCCCATGCCAAACTCAGCGTTATCCTCAAAGAGCGAGTTGGACCAGGCTGGCCCGCGCCCGTCATCTCGCGTGGTGTAGGGCGTGGTGGGTAGATTGCCACCATAGATCGATGAGCACCCGGTGGCGTTGGCGATGATCAGCCGGTCGCCAAAGAGCTGTGTTAGCAGCTTCACGTAGGGCGTCTCCCCACAACCCGCGCACGCCCCCGAGAACTCGAACAGGGGGCGCAGGAATTGTGAACCCTTGGTTGTGTAGGGGTTGAACAGCGATAGATCGGGGTCGGGGATCGAGAGGAAGTAATCCCACTTGGCCACTTCCTGCTCGCGGATCGGCGGCTGGGGAGCCATGTTGATGGCCTTGCGGTCGGTCTTCTGGCCCTTCTCGTCCTTGGCATAGGCCGGGCACACATGCACGCAGGCGCCGCACCCGGTGCAGTCCTCGGGCGCCACCTGCAGCGTGTACATCATCCCTTCCAGCCCACGGCCCTTGGCGGGCACAGCCTGCCACCCTTCCGGCGCGTTGCCATCGGCATAGGAAGCCGGATAGATCTTCGGGCGGATGGCTGCATGCGGACACACGAAGGCGCATTGATTGCACTGGATGCAGGCCTCCGGCTCCCAGACCGGGATCTCCAGGGCAACATTGCGCTTCTCGAACTTCGTGGTTCCCACCGGGTACGTGCCATCATTGGGCAGCTTCGAGACCGGGATCTGCTCCCCACGCCGGGCAATCATCTCGCCCGTAACCTGGCGCACAAACTCCGGCGCGTTTGCCGGAACCGGCGGCAGCAGGTGCTTTTCGGAGGAAGGCTTCTCAGGCAACTCAACCTTGTGAATGCGCTCAAGCGCCAGGTTGGCAGCCTTCACATTCATATCTACTACGGCTTTGCCCTTGTCGCCGTAGGTGTCCTCCACGGCGATTTCCATCTTCTGCAGGGCCTGATCCTCAGGTATGACGCCCGAGATGGCGAAGAACGCCGCCTGCATGATCACGTTGATGCGCGCTCCCAGGCCTAGTGATTTGGCCAGCGAGTAGGCATCGATCACATAGAACTTGGCCTGCTTTTCGATCAGTCCCTTCTGGACCTCGAAAGGCAATTGGTCCCACACCTCTTCGGGGGGGTAGGGGCTGTTCAGCAGGAAGGTTCCTCCAGGCTTGAGATTCTTCAAGATGTCATGCCGCTCCAGAAATTGGAACGCGTGGCAGGCCAGAAACTCAGCCTGATCGATCAGGTAAGTGCTCCGGATGGGCTTGGGGCTGAAGCGCAAGTGCGAGATGGTCATCGAGCCCGATTTCTTCGAGTCATAGACGAAGTAGCCCTGCGCGTAGTAATCGGTCTCCTTGCCGATGATCTTGATCGAATTCTTGTTGGCGCTGACCGTGCCGTCGCCACCCAGGCCGTAGAACATCGCCTGGTGGGTCCCCTCCGGCAAGGAGGAGAAGGCATCGTCCCAGGGCAGGCTGGTGTCCGTGAGGTCATCGAAAATCCCGACGGTGAAATGGTTCTTGGGCTGCTTTTCGGCCAGGTTGTCGAGCACGGCTTTCGCCATTCCGGGGTTGAACTCCCGCGAACCCAGTCCATAGCGGCCACCCACTACGATCGGGGCCTTGGTCCGATCCAGCCGTCCCTCGGTCACCGCCTCGCTGATGGCAATCTGCACGTCCAGGTACAGCGGCTCACCCGCCGCGCCCGGTTCCTTTGTGCGGTCTAGCACGGCGATGCGTTGCACCGTGGGCGGAAGCGCCGCCACGAAGGCCTGACCGTCGAAGGGCCGGTAGAGGCGAACCTTGATTAGCCCCACCTTCTCGCCCTGGGCCGCCAGGTATTCCACCACCTCGTGCATCGTATCGGCGCCGGATCCCATCATCACGACGACCCGCTCCGCATCGGGGGCGCCAACATAATCGAAGATACGGTAGCTGCGGCCCACCAGCTTTGCGAAGCGGTCCATGGTGGCTTGCACGATGCCAGGCACTTTCAGGTAGTAGGGATTGACGGTTTCGCGGGCGGCGAAGAAGACGTCCGGGTTCTGAGCCGTGCCCCGCACCCGCGGCCGGTCTGGTGACAGCCCCCGCAGGCGGTGGGCGATGACCCATTCTTCGTCGATCATCGCTCGCATGTCGTCGTAGGTCAGCTCCTCAATCTTCTGAATCTCATGCGAGGTGCGGAAGCCATCAAAGAAATGCAGGAATGGCACCCGCGACTCAAGCGCCGCCGCCTGGGCGATCAGAGCAAGATCCATCACCTCCTGGGGGTTGTTCGAGGCCAGCATGCCCCAGCCGGTGGAGCGGGCAGCCATCACATCGCTGTGATCGCCAAAAATCGAGAGGGCTTGCGCCGCCACCGAACGGGCAGCGATGTGGAAGACCGTCGGCGTCAGCTCGCCGGCGATCTTGAACATATTGGGTATCATCAGCAGCAAGCCCTGGGATGCGGTGAAGGTCGTAGTCAAGGCGCCGGTGGTCAGAGCACCATGTACGGCGCCGGCTGCGCCCCCCTCGGATTGCATCTCGGTTACATTGGGGACGGTGCCCCAGATGTTGGGCTCGCCGTGGGCCGCCTTCTCATCGGCGATCTCCCCCATGGGCGAAGAGGGGGTGATGGGGTAGATGGCGATGACTTCATTGGTGGCGTAGGCGACATGCGCCGCAGCTGCATTACCGTCGTAGGGCATCAGCTTCCGCTGGCTCTTCTTTTCCGCCATGAGGAACTCCTTTCTCAGCTACCGGAAGATATGGGAAGCGCGCCCAAGGCGCGCGTATCTGCGTCGGGGCAACCCGCAATGAGTGTAGTCAGCTTTGCCCTCCCCTGATAGTGTAGAAGAACAGTGCAAACCGGAGGATACCTGTCACTATT
>CAZQDE010000111.1:0-6119 GCA_964591485.1 uncultured Anaerolineaceae bacterium
TCCTCTTCCGTGACGAAATTGGGAGGCCAGCATGGCATCGAAAGAGATATTCGAATTCGAGGTGCAGGGCATGACCTGCGACTCCTGCGCCGAACATGTGGAGCGGGCGCTTCGGGAAAGCGGGAGCGTGGAGCACGTGCGGGTCCCCGGCTGGGATTCCGGCCGGGCGGAGGCCGTGGTGCGCCGTGGCGCAGATCCACAAGCCCTGGCCGAGGCGGTCGAGGCCGCCGGCTATAAAGCGGTTCTGCGATCCCGCAAATCCCTGGAGGAAGAGCCAGGGGATATGGGCGCCGGCCAGGAGTTCGACCTGATGGTGATCGGCGGCGGCTCCACCGGCCTCGCGTCCGCCATCAAAGGCGCCGAACTGGGCCACAGGGTTGCAATCGTCGAGGCCGGCACAATCGGCGGCACCTGCGTAAACGTGGGCTGCGTGCCCTCCAAGGCCCTCATCCGCGCCATGGAGCATTACCATGCCGCGGGCGATCATCGCTTCCGGGGCGTAGAGACCTCTCGCGGCGCCCTGAATTGGGGCCAAGTGGTGGCCCACAAGGATGAGCTGGTGGCCGAGCTGCGTCAATCCAAATACCAGGATGTGCTCGCAGCCTACTCCGGAATCACCTACATTGAGGGACGCGCCCGCCTGACGGGCGGCAACGCCTTCGAGATCGACGGTCAGTCTTACAAGCCGGGCAAGATCATCATCGCCACCGGCGCCCGCCCCTGGGCGCCGCGCATCCCCGGCCTGGCCGAGGTCGGCTACCTGGACAGCACGGCGGCCCTTGACCTGAAGGAGCTGCCTCGCTCCATGATCGTCCTGGGCGCCAACGCCGTGGGTCTCGAGCTGGCGCAGATCTACACCCGCGCCGGGGCCTTTGTCACCGTGCTGGAGCTGCTGCCGCGCATCGCCCCCTTCGAAGACGAAGCCATCAGCCAGGCGCTCCAGGAGGCCTTGGAGCGCGAGGCGATCCAGATTATCACCGGATTCCAGACCAGCCAGGTGGAGAAGCAGGAGGGTCGCTACCGGCTTACGGGGATGATGGAAGACAACCAACACGTCTTCGAAGCCGAACAGCTGCTGGTGGCCACCGGACGGCGTCCCAACACCGATGGTATGGGGCTGGAAGAGGCCGGCGTGGAGTTGGGTGGGCGCGGCGAGATCGTTGTCGACGAGACCTTGCGCAGCACCAACCCGCATGTCTACGCCGCCGGCGACGTGACGGGACGCGATATGTTCGTCTACACCGCCGCCTACGGTGGCGCGCTGGCCGCCGAAAACGCGCTCACAGACACCGGGAGAGTCTACGAATCCGACTACATCGCCCGGGTCACCTTCACCGATCCTCAAGTCGCCTCGGCCGGTCTGACCGAGTCCCAGGCCCGCGAACGCGGCTTCAACGTGGCCGTGAGCGCGCTGCCGATGGAGTACGTGCCCAGGGCGCTGGCGGCGCGTGACACGCGCGGCTTAATCAAGCTTGTCGCCGACGCCGACAGCGACCGGCTGCTGGGCGCCCACATCCTCGCCCCCGAGGCGGGCGAGATCATCCAGGTGGCCTCACTGGGGCTGCGCTTCGGCCTCACCGTAAAGCAGCTGCGCGAGACCATGTTCCCCTACCTGACCAACGTGGAAGGTCTCAAGCTTGCTGCGCTGGCCTTCGAGAAGGACGTGTCCAAGCTGAGCTGCTGTGCTGGCTGATGCCAGGCCAGGGCGCTTTGTGGGCAGGTTGCAAGTTGGCCTTACTGCGAGGAGGAGAGCGATGGCAGACACACCCTATGCGAACACCATCACCTACCTTGAGCCCGATTTGGTCGAGAATCTACAGGCGCGGCTGAGTCGCATCGAGGGCCACGTGCGCGGCGTCAAGCGCATGCTCGAATCCCAGGAGGACTGCAACGACATCCTGATCCAGCTCTCGGCCATCAAAGAAGCTGTCAACCAGGTGACGATCAAATTATTGGAGGGCCATATGCAGACCTGCGTAAGCGAATGTGCCCTCTCAGGAGATCTCGAAGCGCTGGAGCGTCTGAACCGGGCCATGGCGATCGTGTTGAAAAGCAGCTAGGCATCCCCTTTGCCAAGGGATCAACCGGAGACTGTGCAAGCAGCCGCTGGCAGGTCTGCGCCGCCAATCCCGGAGGCGGGTCACGGCTCAGCCCCGGGCCCCTTGGGCCTCAACCACCACTTAGGCTATCATGGGGCCGATATCATCACGAGCAATCGCGACGCTGCCAGAATCTAATCCCGCTCGACGACGGCCCTTGCCCTGGGAGGTGACCGTGTTGAATCCTGCTCGGCTTGCACGCTGGGTGTCCGTAGTCTTCGACAGCCCTGTGCTGTCGCTGATCATCTTTCGCGCCATCGGCTGGAAGGCTGGCGGCTGGGTGGGCGTCGCCTGGGCGATCTTCGCCTTGCTCATTCTTACAGGGATCCCGCTTGCGTACATATGGCTCGGGCAGCGGCGCGGATGGGTTAGTTATTGGGAGCTCAGCCAGCGCTCGGAGAGGCCGCGCCTCATCCTGGCCAGCATCAGCAGCGACCTCTTCGCCCTCGGCGTGATGGGCCTGGGCTCGGCTTTACCGTAAGAAGCACAATCCCAGCCAGCTTATCGCTGGCGCCATCGCAGGGGCACCTATCACCGCCTTGGTGCTGGTCGCCGCCACATGATCAAGCCCAAGGGGGCTGCTTTCCTGCCGGCGGACTCCAGGCGCTGCCGCTCGCCGGCCGCGTGAAGCCTGTGCCCTGATAGCACCCCATCGCACAGCCAGCATCCCAGGGAGACAGACGCCTCCAAAGATCCCCAATGATTGGCCGTCTGCAGCTCGCAATCCGCAGAGAACCCCTTGACAAGAGGTGTCCATATAGATAACATAGCACAATACCTGAGCAGATATTCATATATAATATGGCATCCGATAAAGCGAAGCAGGCCCATGAAGTATTGGACGAACAGGTAGCCGCACAAACGGCGGAATTGTTCCGCGCCCTGAGCGACACAAGCCGCGTGCGCATCATCTCCGCCTTAACCGGCGGAGAGATGCATGTCGGCGCCATCGCCGATGTCGTGGGCATCAGCGAATCCGCCGTCTCCCACCACTTGCGTGGCCTGCGCCAAATGCGCCTGGTGCGGAGTCGCAAGGTGGGCCGCCAAGTCTTCTACAGCCTGCACGACGACCACATCATCGACCTGTACGAGAGGGGTCTGGACCATGTTCTCCACGGCTGAGAATGCTTCCATGTCCGGCAGAGTGGTTCCCCAGAGCAGATTGTAACCGCCCCTGCCTGCAAGGCATTCATCAGGCCTCCATGTGCGGTCGCGGGAATCTCCTTCGCTCCGCCCTAAAACTGCCTAGAAAGGGCCACCCGCCATTCGATGAATCCTGTCAACGAAAAGACACTCGAACTCGAAATCCAGATGCTGCTTCCCGGGGTTGAAGATGAGCGCGACGCCTGCCTTCGCCGGCTGGAGTCCGCTCTGCAGGACCGGCGCGGGGTCCTGCGCGCGCATCTTGTCCTTGACAGGACCCCCACCCTGCTCTGCCTGCACTACGATCCGGAGGTTATCACTATCGACGACGTACGGCGGCTGGCGGAACGCGCCGGTGCCGAGATCCTCAACCGTTACCACCACGACCTGGTACGCGTGGAGGGGATGGATTGCTCCGATTGCGCCCTCGTCATCGAGCATAGTTTAGAACGTATGGAAGGCGTGCTAGACGCAAGCGTGAGCTACACAGCGCAGACGTTGCATGTCGAATACGACAAGCTCCATACAAGTCGGCGCGCGATCGAGCGCCGCGTCCGCCAGCTCGGATACCGGGTGCCGGCGGAGGGCGTGCGCAACTGGTTCCACGAGAACCGTGAGCTGCTCTTCAGCCTAACAGGCGGTCTCCTGCTGACCCTCGGGTGGATCGGCGAGCGCTATATGGGCTTCCCCTCCCCGATGGGGCCGATCTTCTACTTGGCCGCCTATGTCATCGCCGGCTACGACATCACGCGCCACGCATTGCATGCTTTGCGCGAACGTCACCTCGATACCGACCTGCTGATGGTCTTGGCCGCCCTCGGCGCGGCGGCTTTGGGAGAATTCGCCGAGGGTGCGTTGCTGCTCTTCCTCTTCAGCCTGGGACACGCGCTCGAAGAGCGGGCTCTCGACCGCGCCCGCAGGGCCATCCGCGCCCTGGGCGACCTCGCCCCGAAGACCGCCCTGGTGCGGCGCGAGGGAAGCGAGGTCGAGGTCCCCGTCGAGGAGGTGCAGATCGGCGAGGTCGCCATCGTCCGCCCTGGCGTTCGGATACCGGTCGACGGCGAGGTGCTGGAGGGCGAATCCTCAGTGGACCAGTCGCCCGTGACCGGCGAATCGGTTCCGGTCCCCAAGGCTCCCGGCGATCCCGTGTTCATCGGATCGGTGAATGGGGATGGCGCCCTAGAGGTGCGGGTCACCAAGCTGGCGCGCGATAACACGCTGGCGCGCGTGATCGAGATGGTCGAGCGCGCCCAGGTGCAGAAATCGCCCACGCAGCGCACGACCGAGAGATTCACGCGAGTCTTTGTCCCGGCGGTGCTCGTCGCCGACGTGATGCTTATCGTGATCCCGCCGCTCCTATTTGGGGTGCCCTTCGCCGATTCCTTCATGCGGGCCATGACACTGCTCGTGGCGGCCTCGCCCTGTGCACTTGCACTGGGCACTCCCTCCGCGATCCTATCCGGCGTGGCGCATTCGGCGCGAAACGGCGTCCTGATCAAGGGCGGCGTGCACCTTGAGAATCTCGGCCGGCTGCGAGCGATCGCCTTCGATAAGACCGGCACGATCACGGAGGGGAAACCGAGGGTGACCGACATCATCACCTTCGACGGGGCCTCTGAGGCCCGCGTGCTTTCGCTGGCCGCCGCCGTCGAGGGCCGATCGGCGCACCCACTCGCCAAGGCCGTCCTGGAGGCCGCCGAAACCCGGGCCCTGGCCCTGCCTCGCGTGGAGGAGGCCGTCTCGGTCACGGGCCGCGGGTTCAGAGCACTCGCAGAGGGCAAACAGGTTTGGATCGGGAACGCCCGGCTCTTCGAAGAAGCCGGAATCGAACTGCCCCCCTCCGTGCTCGATCCGCTTGCGGCGCTGGAGAATGAGGGCAAAACGGTCATGGCAGTCGGTCTCGACGGGAAGCCCTTGGGGCTGATCGCCGTGGCGGACGTCGTCCGGCCGGACGCCTCGAAGGCCATCAAGCTCCTCAAGAGCATGGGGCTCGATCGCATGCTCATGCTCACAGGCGACAACGCCCGCGTGGCGGCGCACATCGCCGCGCAGGTTGGCCTGACGGACTTCCAGGCCGACTTGATGCCCGAGGATAAGCTCGCGGCCATCGACAATCTGATCCAGGAGCACGGCGTGGTGGCCATGGTCGGGGATGGGGTCAACGACGCGCCCGCCTTGGCCAACGCCACGGTCGGGATCGCCATGGGCGGCGCGGCGACAGACGTGGCCCTAGAAACGGCGGACGTGGCTCTCATGGGAGACGATCTCTCCAAGCTCCCGTTCGCCATCGGCCTGGGACGGGCCACCCGGGCCATTATCCGGCAAAACCTGATCATCTCGCTGGGCGTGATCGCCGCCTTGATCGTGTTGGCTCTCAGCGGACTGGCCGGTATCGGCGCGGCGGTGCTCTTGCATGAGGGCAGCACACTCGTCGTGGTTTTGAATGCGCTGCGACTTCTCAACTATCGCCTATCCACAGCCTCATAGAGGTGCTTTCAAGATCAGGGGGCCAGATACTTGGGCATACTCTTATCGGCATCCTCCGAGATCCCTGCAACCTCACAATGACCCCGCCATCCGCAACTGACGAGTCGCTTTCCCGCGACCCTCATGCAACTCAATCGACTGGGGGCGGGGGCTCTCTACGCCGCAAGGGCGCAAGGCAATCGGAATGGCGATGCCCAGGCCCAATCCTGACAGCTTGCAGGGACGAGCAAGAGACCAAATCTGTACTCTACCAAAGCCAGCCCCCTGCGCTGTGTTGCTCAGTCCGAGAGCCGCGGTTTCACAGCATAGATGCCCAGTCCCATGGCCGATGCCAGGCCTCCCAGGAGAAATGGCCAGATGATGCCCTGCTGCCAAAGCATACCGCCCAGG
>CAZQDE010000112.1:0-6077 GCA_964591485.1 uncultured Anaerolineaceae bacterium
ACGGCGAGCTTGGTGCGCAGCATGCTGTAGGAGTAATGCCGCCGCCCGATTTCATAGTTGCGCTCGGCCATGGATTCGCCCAGGGCAGGGTTATCGAGGACTGCCCGGGCTTGCTCGACGGTTTCGTCCTGGATGAAATCCTCGAAACCGATGATCCGGAAGCCCTTAGGTTGAATATCGGTCTTGAAGATTTCGTAGGTGCTAAGGACAATCGGACGTTTGTAGTAGATGGTCTCGAGGAAGGCATTGCCAAAACCTTCCACGGTGGAGGGGTAGGTGACAAGATCGGCCTGCAAATAGGCATCGGCAAGGGCGTAGATCTTGCGGCCATCCGGCAGCTCTCCCCGCTGGTGATTAACGATTTCGGACCCAAAAATCACCGGCACGCCCAGGAGTTCGGCGTAATCGCGCAATCGTTCCAGATAGGCTGAGCCCTCATCGCCAGCCTTGTGCGTGATGACCAGCACACACTCGCGCTCCACCCGGCGGGCCAATTCGATGGCCAGCTCAATCCGCTTGCGGGGGACGATGCGAGTGGGCTGCAGCAGCAAATGGGCCCCGTCCGGGATACCGAGGTCGGCACGCAACCCGCGAGCCACATCATCCAGGGGCGGGGGCGGATGATCGAAATCCATGACGTTGGGGATGAGGCTGGAGCTGGCGCCAGTTCGCAGCGCGAGCTGCCGGGCGGCGAAGGAATTGATCACCGCGTGATGGATTGAGGGGAGGGTGGGCGGAAAGGCCGCCCGAAGATAGTCTTCCGCCGCAGTGACGGCAAACCTCGATCGTTCCCAGGAAAAGTCGTGGTGATGGCCGATGGTGGCGATCTGGGTCTCGGCGATGAGCTCGCTGAGCGCCAGGCCAAGGGGGATATTCATCGGGAGCGAGAGGGCATTTTCGACAATGAGCAGATTGATATCAAAGGTGCGGATGAATTGATACAAGTGCTGCTTGAGGTGGAACCGAAAGGCCTGGATGAGGCCGGATGTTTTGGAGGAGCGAGTGTAATTGTCGAAGAGGTCATGATTAAGGTCTTCGATGTCGGGGTGCTTGAAGTGGGCTTCTGGAACGATCACCGTTCGTTCCTCGGGGCGGTCGGATTCGCCCGCGAAATAGAAGCACTCATGCCCCATCTCGGAGAGAATGCGGGCCCATTTCACGGTCTCAAGCGAGACGCCGTCCGTGCCGGAGAAGCGGGTGGAGACGAAGCCGATGCGGCTCGGTGTGATCTTCATGGGGCCTCCAAATGAAGCGTTTGGGGTTGGGCATTGGCGGGAATCCGATCCCAGACCCTTTCTAAGGGTTCATCCCGGGCGTGGATCAGGATGAGGGCGAGAACCAAGCCGTGTGCCACGATGGCCACGCGCCCTTTCGGATGAGCCTGGAGAATCTCCTCGAGCGCCTCCAGGACACGCTCGCGGACCTGGCCGACTGTCTCGCCTCCCGGAGGGGCTGCAATGTGCGGGTTCTGAAGGCGATGCTGCCAGAGGTCGAGAAACCTACGCCGGATATCTTCGAAGAGCGTTCCCTCCCATTCGCCCTGATTAATCTCCCGCAGTCTGGGATCGAAATAGAGCGGGGCGCCGGTGGCGCGGGCAATCGGCTCGGCAGTCTGCTTGGCACGCAGCAAATCGCTGCTATAGATAGCCAGAAATGACTGCCCCTGCAAGCGCTCGGCCAGTTGCTGGGCCTGGCGCAGCCCTTCCTCGCTGAGGGGGATATCGGTCTGCCCCGAGTAGCGCCCCTCCCGATTCCAGGTTGTCTGGCCGTGTCGAATGAGCATGAGTTCAGTCATGAGGGGCTGGTTCCCGGGCTTCGCGATGGAAAAGGAGGCGATATTCTGGGAGCGTGATCATGGGCGGGCGCTCGCGCTCCGCCACTTCCTCCACCTCGATGAAGAAGCCGCTGGCTTCCTGGCGGATGACCTTCATGGCGCGATTGACATCGCGGAGCAATTGCAGGCCATACCGTCGGTCGAGTTTGCGGATGACGGTTTGGATGATCGCAAAGGACATCTTGCTGAGGGCTGTCAAGGGCTGGTTGTGATGCACGCGGCGGATGAGGTCGACCTGGGCGATGGCGTCCAAGCCGAAGGTCTCCAGCATATCGATGAGCAGGCCGGTCTCCACGCCGTAGCCGGTCGAGAAGGGCAGCTTCTCAAGCGCCTCGCGACGCCCGCCGTATTCTCCGGAGAGTGGCTGAACGAAGCCTGAGAGCGCCGGGTAGAACAGGTTCAGGAGCGGCCGGGCGGTCAGCTCGGTCACCCGCCCGCCTCCGCCGGCCTGGATGGCCTTCCCCACCCGCAAAGGGCGCAGGTAGAAACCCTTGATGAACATCAAATCGGGGCGGTGAAGCAGTGGGCCGATCAGGCCGTAGACGAAACGCGGGTGGATGTTGACGATGTCGGTGTCGATCCAGAGCACGATATCGCCACGGGTGACGAAGAGACTTTTCCACAGAGCCTCGCCCTTGCCCTGCAGAGAGCCATACTCTGGGAGGATCTCCTGGTGGATATAGACATCGATCCCGCATTCCCGCGCAATCTCACGCGTGCGGTCGGTGGAGTTCGAATCGATGAGCACCATCTCGTCCAGGAGCGGCACTTCGTCGAGCAAAGCGCGCTTGATGGTGGATATCACATTGCCTACGGTTTGCTCCTCGTTCAGGGCCGGTAGCGCCAGACTGATGGTGATCCCCTGCTCCTCCTTCCGGTGGAGAAGGCGCTCCAGGTTCTCGAACTCGCCGGAATGGAAGGTGTTCTCGGCGAACCACTTGTCCACCAGGATCGAGATGGCTTCCACTCCGGCTAATTCGGCAGGAAGCTCAGGGATGGGCTGTCTGCCGGAGCGTACTATCAGGACTGGGCAATCCGATCCGGAAAGCAGCAGGTCGGCGAGGGCATCAGGCGTGGCGTCTGCTGGGCGGCGCCCGCCCGCGCCAACCACGACGAGATCGAAATCTTTGGTATGCTCCAGTATCGTCCGGTTGGGATCATCGGAGAGCAGGATCTCATCCTGGATCTCAGGCAAGTGCTCGAGAACCTGCTCGAGGCCCTCGATGGCCTCGTCTTCACCATGGGCGGGTGAGACCTGCATAGGGCGCAAGCTGGCGAGCTCGTAGCCTGCTGTGCGTGTCAGACTCAGGCCCAGCCGAAGTGCTAGCTCGCTATCCCGCCCCGCGCGCAGGACCACCAGGCCCCGGCCCCCCTCCAGTGGCGGCTCTCCACTGATGACAGCGAGGTTGGAGGGCGTATGCGACAAGAGGGAGCGCAGGATGGCCTGGGCTCGCGTCAGGCCCTCGGGCAGGCGTAGCAGGATGAGATCGATATCGTGTTCGGCGGCGTAGGCAGCGATTTCAAACTCGGGGTTATGGGAAGCATGCTGCTCGAGACGCAGGATCCCAGGCTGGCCCCGCAGCATGCCTCGCAGTCGGGTTCGCAAGGTCTGGATCTTCCCGGTTGCCTCACTCAGCGAGTGGTCGCCGGGAACGTGAACGAGTCCCAGCACGATGATGCCGCACTTGTCATCCAGCGCCCGTGCGAGCGCCACCGGCGGCGGGGATGGGTCTTCATCGAAGTAGGGGAGGAGGATGCGCCGCCGCCGGAGGGTGCGCTTGGGGAGCCGCTTGCGGTTACTGCCCATGCTCACCCCGGCTTAGCAGCGGAATCAGGTGCTGGGAAACAATCATAGGCCAAGTGTAACGCATACGCGCTCGCCGGCGGAAGAGAAATGCCGGATCATGCTTCAAGACGCTCGAAATGCGGCTGGCGATTTCCTTGGGGGATTCGTCCAAGGAAAATGTGTGAATGAAGGGTCCTCCCGATTCGCGGAAGGGTGGGATATCGCTGCAGAATACCGGCAGGCGGCTCCAAGCGGCTTCGAGCACAGGGATGCCAAATCCCTCCTGCCGGCTGGGAAAGAGCAGGGCATCTGCCAGGCTGTAGAGATTCGCGAGTGTAGCCTGATCCAATCCTTCGGCTTCATCTCCGTATGGATCGAATAGGAAGTAGGTGGCCTCCTGGACGCCCAGGCGGGCTGCCTGCGCCAGCAGTTCCTTCAGGTAATCAAGGTTGGCGGGATTGTGGGGGCCCGGCGGGCCGGAGATCAACAACCGGGCGTCGTCCCCCTGGCCACCACGAAGTTCGGCCAGAATCTCAATCGCCAGCTCGATATTCTTTCGGCGGGTGATGCGCGCCGGCAAGAGCAGCAGCAGGTCGGCCGAGAGCAGTCCCAGATCCTCAACCATGCGGGTGGTACTCTCCGTCCAGATGCCGATCGAGGCGGGATCAAACCCGGGCGGGACGCTGCGTATTGTGTCTGCTGGAACCCCATACAGGCCCGCCAGCTGCTCGCGCTGCTCTTGCGAGACGGTGACGTTGAGAACGTCCGGCCAAGGCCTGCGCAGCAGGTCCCATGGGTAGCCCTCATGCATTTCGGGCTGGTATTGCGGCCGCAGCCAGGCGAAGTCGTGGTGCCAGCCGATGAACCGCCTCCAGGGTCGATCTTGCCATAGGTCCCAAAGCGCAGCCGTGAGCGCCATGTTCTTATGCAGAGTCAATGCGTTATGCACGATAAGCGCTTCCACCCTTGCAAGAGATTGCGCGAGGTCTCGCTTCAATTCCTCGCGGAGGGCCTCGAAATCCGACGTGACCTGCCCCCGGTCCAGGGCCCGCTTAATTGCCAGGACGCTGGGATGCTTGGAAGAGATAGTGGGCAAGGTGGATACTTGCACCCGGGGATCGAAGGGCTCGCCCGCTCCCACGACGAGATGCACCTCGTGCCCGAGGTCCGACAGGATCCGGGCATGGTAATAGAGTGTC
Organism: uncultured Anaerolineaceae bacterium; assembly: GCA_964591485.1. Taxonomy (GTDB): domain Bacteria; phylum Chloroflexota; class Anaerolineae; order Anaerolineales; family E44-bin32; genus E44-bin32. Next base: position 4,820 of record CAZQDE010000112.1, read on the forward strand.
TGCTCGACGCCGCCCACGATGGGCGGGCTGCTGTAATGCAAGAGCCCGATACGCATACTCAGGATGCCTCGTCGAGGGCAATCCAGCGCACCTGATAGGGTTCCAGGCTCAGGCGCTCCAGATATACATTTCGCATCCCTATTAAATCACGGCCCTGGCGGGCAGGGGTTCCAGGAATGCGGAGATCTAGTATGTGGTTTTGCCCCGCCACCTCGTGCAGGCAAAGGAGCGCCGGTTGCCCTGATTGCGATAGGCGCAGCAAGGCGAAGATTCCGGGGTTGAGCATAAGGACCTGCTGGGAGCCAAATGGGTCGAAGGCGGGGTGTGACTGCCGGGCACGCAATAGGGTTCGATAGCCTTGAAAGACGCGGGCCGCTGTGGTCCCGGGCCGGTGAAGTTTGGTTTCCAGGCGGTCGAAGTCGAGCTTCTCTCGGTTGATGGACCGCCAACGGTCGTTTCTGCGGACACCCCGGAGATCGTTGCGTGAGCCGATGAGACTATGGAAGTAGATGCCAGGAACACCCACCAGCGCGAGCATGATGGCCTGGGATGCCAGGAAGCGGCTGATCCAAGCCCGGGTGACTCGGCGAGCCTCGGCACTAGGCGCAAGGGCCTCGAAGTAGGTGATGTTGAGTTCATAGGGTTGGCGGGTGTCCACCCCGATGCGCCGGTAGGAGACGCCCCCTGCGCGGGCCTCCGTCCAGCGAATGAGCCGGTCGAGATCCCGCTCAGAAAGCAAACCCTGTGCTGGACGCAAGCCGATGCCGTCGTGGGAGGCCAGGAAGTTGAAGAAGGTGGCCTTGTTGGAAGGCGTCTGTAATCCCGCAGCCCAGTGGCTAAGCACACGCGCATCCCCTGTCAGGAAGGTGTGGAGCACCAGCGGTGGCAGGGCGAACTGGTAGACCATATGGGCCTCGTCCGTTCCGTTGCCAAAATAAGCGATATTCTCGGCATGCGGCACGTTGGTTTCTGTGATGATGTAGACCCAAGGAGCAACGGCGTCCACCACGGAACGAATGAGCTTGACCACAGCATGTGTCTGCGGCAGGTGGATACAGGTTGTGCCGAGCTGCTTCCACAGGAAGGCGATGGCATCCAAGCGGATGATTTGAGCGCCTTGGCGGATATAGAAGAGCAATAAGTCCAGGATCTCCAGCAGCACCTCGGGGTTGGCGAAATTGAGATCGATTTGGTCGGGGCTGAAGGTAGTCCAGACATATTGTGTTCCGTGGGGCGTCTCGAAGGGAGTCAGCAGAGG
>CAZQDE010000113.1:0-6036 GCA_964591485.1 uncultured Anaerolineaceae bacterium
GAGCACCGGTCTCCAAAACCGGGGGTTGCGGGTTCGATTCCTGCCTCGCCTGCCTGAAGCCAGCGCGACGCCTTGCCAGGGTTGGGGCGTCGCTTCATCTGAGGAGCGAAGCGTGGCAAAGTCGAAAGTCGTTGCCAAGAAGAGAGCCAATCCGGTCGTGCGCTATTTCCGCGAAACCTTGGCGGAGTTGCGCAAGGTCAATTGGCCCACCCGCAAGCAGGCCACCCAGTTGACGATTATCGTGCTGATTGTGGTGGGCTTGATGAGCGCCCTGCTGGGCCTGCTCGACTTCGTGTTCGCTCGATTCGTGGCATTCATCATCAGCCTGGCCTAAGGATGGATGCATCCAATCGGAAATAGGTGATTCCGTGGACGACGAGAACGAGATGCTCCCCGAAGAAACCCCAGAGGCGGAGCTGGAAGAGGCGGAGGCAGTTCAGGCGGAGGTTCCCGCAACGGAACCAGATGAGGCGCGCATGGGCCAGCCTGAGGAAACGGTGGCAGCGGCGGAGGAGGACAAAGTCCTGGGAGAGCCCGCCTCGGAACCCGGCCTGGATTCGGCTGATAAGGCGCCCGAGCCCGAACCCGCCGTGGACCTCGAGCCGCAGGCAGATGCGGTCGAAACGCCGGAGGGGAGCCCCGAAGCCATGGAAGCCCCGGGGGGCGAGAGAGCAGAGGCGGCTGAACCCGAAGTGGCGGCGGGATTCGGCGTGGTGGCGCCAGCACTCCCCAGTGAAACGACCGAGGGGTTGCAGCTTGAGCCAGCCCCGGCTATAGCCCAAGAGGCAGAAGAGGAATTGGACGCACCGGCCGAGGAGCAGGAACCGGATGACGGCCGCAGATGGTATGTGATTCACTGCTACTCGGGCTATGAGAATAAGGTGCGCCATAACCTCGAACAACGGATCGAGACCATGGACATGAAGGATAAGATCTTCGATGTCGTGGTCCCAACCGAGGAAGAGATCGAGGTCAAAGAAGGCAAGCGCCGCACAGTGGAGCGGCGCGTCTTCCCGGGCTACATCCTGGTCCAGATGATCATGGATGAGGATTCGTGGTATGTCGTACGCAATACGCCCGGGGTGACGGGCTTTGTAGGCATGGGGAATGAGCCGACGCCACTGAGGCCGGAGGAGGTGGCGCAGATCGTGAAACGCATGGAGGCCGAAGCACCGCGTATCAAGGTGACCTATAAGCCCGGCCAGAAGGTGCGCATCATCGACGGGCCCTTCAACGATTTCATCGGGACCGTCGACGAGATCGATATGGAGCGCGCCAAGGTGCGCGTGATGGTGTCCTTCTTCGGCCGCGAGACCCCCGTAGAATTGGATTTCCTGCAGGTCGAAAAGGCCTAGGCCGAAAGGCCGGGGCTAGAAAATGTGGGAGGGCGTGAGCGCGCCCGCGTGTACCACAGGAGGTATAAGAGATCATGGCGAAGAAACTCAAGGCAATCGTAAAACTGCAGATTGAGGCCGGGAAGGCCAACCCCGCGCCGCCCATCGGGCCGGCGCTGGCGCCGCATGGCATTAATCTGATGGCCTTCTGCAAGGAATACAACGCCCGGACCTCGAGCAAGGCGGGCGAGATCATTCCGGCCGAAATCAGCATCTATACGGATGGCTCCTTCACCTTCAAGCTGAAGACGCCGCCTACGGCGGTCCTGTTGCGCAAGGCGGCTGGCGTGGAGAAGGGCTCGGCCGAGCCCAACCGTGAGAAGGTGGGGAAGGTGACGCGCGATCAGATTCGTGAGATCGCTGAGATCAAGATGAAGGACCTGAACGCCGTCGACCTCGAAGGCGCCATGCGGCAGATCGAGGGCACGGCGCGCAATATGGGTATCGTCGTCGAGGAGTGAGGAAGTGTGGGAGGGCCTGATCGCCCGCTAATACCACAAGGAGCGAAACATGCCGAAACATGGGAAGAAGTACCGGGAGGCGCTCGCTAAGATCGACCGGGATAAGCTCTATGAGCCGATGGAGGCGCTGGAGCTTGCGAGAGAGACATCTTTCACCAAGTTCGACGGGACAATAGAGGTACACATCAGGCTGGGTGTGGACCCCCGCAAGGCCGACCAATTGGTGCGGGATACCGTGATGTTGCCGCATGGCTTGGGCAAGACGGTGCGCGTGCTGGTGTTCGCCGAGGGGGATGCCGCTCGCGCCGCGTCCGAGGCAGGGGCGGACTACATTGCCGATGACGAGCTCATCGCCAGGATTCAAAAGGGTTGGATGGAATTCGACGCGGCGGTAGCCACCCCCAATATGATGGGGAAGGTTGGACGCTTGGGCAAGATCCTAGGACCGCGAGGGCTGATGCCCAACCCTAAGGCGGGCACAGTCGTCCCCGAAGAGGACCTGCCTCGCGTCATCGGCGAACTGAAGGCCGGGCGGGTGGAGTTCCGTGTTGATCGCACCGGAAATCTCCATGTGCCGATCGGAAAGGCATCCTTCGAAACCCAGAAGCTCTATGAGAACATGGCGGCGTTGATTGAGGCCGTCCGGCGGGCACGCCCGCCATCTACGAAGGGAACCTTCATGCGCAAGATTACTGTGGCCAGCACCATGGGGCCGGGTATCCGCGTGGATCCCAATGCGGCCGTAGCTATGGTATCCTAGGGAGGAACGACCGGCGCGATTCTCACACAAAAGATCGCTGTCGATGCTTCGCCGAAGACAGCAGGTGCCGATCCGCAGGCGCGGTGAGGCTTAATCTCCTGCCGAGGTGAAGGCCCGGAAGCACACAATCGGCTGAAAAGCCCTTTCCGAGTCTTTGCTGAGGCCCAAGAGGCGAAGCGAAGACTCGATTAATTTTCGATGGAAGGAGGTGAGCGGATTTGGCAATTTCAAGGAAGAAGAAGGAAGCTCTGGTAGAAACCTACCGGCAGATCTTGAAGGAAAACACATCTTTGATCCTCACGGACTACTCCGGGCTGACGGTGAAGGAGATGGAAGCCCTGCGGACGCGCATCCGCGATCTCGGCGGAGAGTTCCATGTGGTCAAGAACAGCCTGGCCAAGCGGGCTTTCGAGGAAGCTGACCTACCCGAGCCGGAGCACGCGCTCGATGGCCCAACGGCAATCGGCGTGATCTCAGAGGATGTTCCCGCGCTGGCGAAGGCGATCGTCGATCTGGCAAAAGATACCGAGATCCTGAGGATCAAGGCCGGGGTCATCGATGGCCGGGTGCTGGATGCAGCAGAGATCAAGAGGTTGGCCGAGTTGCCGCCAATGCCGGTGGTGCAGGCACAGTTGCTGGGCCTGATCCAGACACCCGCGCAGCAGATCGCAGGCGTGCTCGCAGCAACTTTGCAAGGCCTGGTTCGGGTAATCAAGGCCTACTCGGAACAGGAAGCCGCCGCGGCTTCATAGGCGCGCGGTGTGATGAAACTACCCAGCGCCGCTCCAGCGGCGTGAAAGAAGGAGTGTAAGCAATGGCAGATATCGAAAAGTTGGCGGAAGAGCTGAGCAAGCTCACCATCATGGAAGCTGCGGAACTCACGAAGCTTCTGGAAGAGAAGTGGGGCGTTTCGGCGGCTGCACCCGTGGCCATGGCGGCTGCGCCTGCAGCAGGCGGTGCGGCTGAGCCGGCCGAGGAGAAGACCGAGTTCGACGTAATTCTGAAGGACGTTGGCCCCAAGAAGATCGATGTGATCAAGGCCATCCGGCAGATCACACAATTGGGGCTGAAGGACGCCAAGGATCTGGCCGAGACGGCTGGCGCCAAGGTTCTCGAGCAGGCTGGCAAGGAGGCCGCTCAGGATGCCAAGGCCAAGCTGGAGGCCGCCGGGGCCACCGTGGAGCTTGTCTGAGCTATCTTCAGCACGAACTATCCGAAGGAGCCGCCCCGGGGCGGCTCTTTCGGTTGACGCCCTGGAGGCTATGGTATAAAGGCCCGAGGAGGTGAGATGCGCAAGAGCGTCCTGATCATCGAGGATGAGGAACGAATCCTGCAGTTTCTGCGGCGCGGCCTGGCGTATGAGGGCTACGAGGTGTCGACGGCCATGCATGGCACCGAGGGGCTGGAGAAAGCCAAGGCAAATCCGCCCGATCTGGTGATCCTGGATTGGATGCTCCCGGAGATGGAGCCCGGGCTGGATGGCCTGGAGGTGTGCCGGCGCTTGCGGGAAGAGAGCGACGTGCCCATCCTGATGCTCACCGCCAAGGATTCGGTCGCGGACCGAGTACAGGGCTTGGATGCCGGCGCGGATGATTACCTCGTCAAACCCTTCGCTCTCAATGAACTACTGGCACGTGTGCGGGCGTTGATGCGGCGGGCCAAGGTCGATGAGCCGGAGGTATTGGCCTTCATGGATATCCGCCTGGACACAGGTACGCATCAAGCCTTCCGCGGCGAGAGGCCCATCGATCTGACGGCCAAGGAATATGACCTGCTCGAACTCTTCTTGCGCAACCCGCGTCGCGTGCTCACCCGCGACCTGATCTATGACCGGGTGTGGGGCTACGATTTCGGCGGGGAGAGCAATATCATCGAAGTCTATGTGCGCTACCTGCGGCAAAAGACAGAGGCCCTGGGAGAGCCCCGGCTTATCCACACCGTGCGCGGCGTGGGCTATGTCCTTCGAGAACCCTCGTGACGCTTCGTGCTCGCCTGACGATCTGGTACACGGCCGTCCTGGCCTCCGCGGTGCTCCTGTTCGGGGGCACGCTGTATATCGTCCTGAACCTCGGTCTGACGAGCCAAATAGAACATAACCTCGAGCAAACCGCCGACGAGATCTTAGAGACTTTGGACGAGGGGCTCCCCCAGGATGTGACCATCACCTTGCGGGCGCTTGATTTGAGCACGGCGGTGATGATGCAAATCCTCGCGCCGGACGGCTCTGTGGTCTGGCAGTCGATGAACGCCCCCACGGGCGGCAGGCCACTGGATCCTGAACGGATCGGCGCCGATCGGAACATATTCAGCAGCCAAACGCTGGAGGGGATCGAATACCGGGTGCTCACCACGCCTGTGCTCGCAGTGCCCACGGAGCAATTGGTGGGCTATCTGCAACTCGGTGCATCGATGGAGACCGTCCAACGCGCCAATCAGACGCTGGCGGTGGGCATGGCTGTGGGCGGTGTGCTGGTGGTCGTCTTGGCAGCCATCGTGGGATATATGGTAGCCGGAGCCGCGCTGCGGCCCATCGACGAAATCACCGAGACCGCCCTGAGCATCACGCGGGCGGATGACCTATCACAACGGATCCCTCAGATGGGGCCGCCGATGGGCGAGGTCGGCCATTTGATCCAGGCTTTCAATGAGACGCTCGAACTCCTGGAGGGGCTGTTCGAGGCTCAGCGCCGGTTCATGGCGGATGTTTCGCACGAGCTGCGAACGCCACTCACGGCGATACGTGGCAATGTGGACCTGATCCGGCAGACTGGGGTCGCCGATGAGGAAAGTCTGGACGCTATAACCAGCGAAGTCGAGCGCATGACGCGGTTGGTGCAAGACCTTTTGCTCTTGGCTCGGGCCGAGACGGGCGTTCTTCCCCTGGCTCAGGAGAATGTCGAGTTGGACACCATCATGCTGGAGGTCTTCCGTCAGGCAAAGGTCCTGGCGCCCGAGGGGGTGAAGGTGAGCATCGGACGAGAAGACCAGGCGATCGTGGTGGGGGATCCAGACCGTCTGAAGCAGGTCTTGCTGAATCTGGTGGCCAACGCCATCGAGCATACGCCTGTGGGCGGATCGGTGCGCCTGGACTTGGCGTGTGCGGATGGTGAAGCGCACTTGCGGGTGACCGATACCGGCGCGGGCATTGCCGAGGAGGAACTTCCGCAGATATTTGAGCGCTTCTACCGTCATGATCGCTCGCGCTTGCGCAAGGGAGATGGAGGCACCGGGCTGGGGCTTTCGATTGCCTATTGGATAGCGAGAGCACATGGCGGGCGCATCGAGGTGGAGTCGGAGGTGGGGAAAGGCTCGACTTTCACGCTGGTGCTGCCCCTCAAGCAGAAGGCGGGTGGGGCGGAGCCGCCTGACAAAGCATCCACAAGCGCCTAAGCCACAGGCGCGGCGCGAAGATCTTTATCCC
>CAZQDE010000114.1:0-6029 GCA_964591485.1 uncultured Anaerolineaceae bacterium
TCCCGGCCGCTCCTGGCCGCGATCGTCACTTCCAACATGAGCTGCACGGTGTGGGAATTGATCAGCTCCTGCAGTTTGCGCTCCAAGGATTGGATCACCCGATCCAGGCGGAAGATTTCCCCCCGCAATTCTGCAATGAGCTGCTCGCGGGTTTTCTGCCGGGGCTCTTCCAGGCGGTCCGGACGTTCGGCCAGCTTGCGCAGCGCCGCCAGGTTCTGGGAGGCGTAGGCCTCATTGACCTCCGCCATCATTTTCACCCGCCAGCGCTTCTCGTTCGAATCGGTGACAAGGTCGGGGTGAAAGCGTTTCGCCAGCGATCGGAAGAGGCTGCGCATCTCCGCCTTGAGCTCCTCCGGAACGGGCTGCTCCTGGGGAGGCTCGGCCTCCTTGGGGCGCTGGCTCCAAGTGCGTCGGAACTGCTCCTCCACATCGATGGGCGGCTCCTCGGCATCCAGCCGCTCACCCCATTGCGCCCTCCGCGCCGCCTTCCGCCGCGCTTCCTCCAGTTGCTGCTCGAGTTGCGCCTGGCGTCGTTGAAGGGGGCCCAGCCGGCGGTCGAGTTCCTGTTCAAACCTCGCCAAGTCGGCGCGCGTATCAGAGAGTTCGAACTCCAATTGGGCGACTCGCTCCTGGCGCCTGCTCACCTCCGCACGGAGCAAGCGCAGTTCATCATCACCTGCTTCTTCGAGTGCCCTCTTCAACGAACGTCGTCGCCGTTGGAACATACCTCAGTGCACCGTTTCCTGGCCGCGGTTCCGGCACTCCCGACCGAGCCCCCCAGCCGCGCAGGCCTCAGCGCAAGGACGCCGGACCCTTTCGGGACATGCGGGCGGCGTAATAGCCCAGCCCGCCCGCTGCCACAAGCATTAGCACACCGACCGCGCCCAGCAGCGTGGAGCGCACCCCGGTCTCACCGACCGCTCCGCCCCCTGCCGAAGAGCCCGCCTGAGCGCCGAATTGAAGGTACTTCACATCGCCGGCTTCGAGGCTCACCGGGAGGTTGAGGCCAGTTGTGGGATTGTAGCCCGGAGGCACGGCTGCGCTGACGTTATAAGCCCCACTCGCGAGCTCCTCGAAGCAATGCCCGCCTGGATTGAGTTCAAGGTCCAGGGGTTCGGTGGACACCTCGCCTGCCAGGGCGCCCGAAGCATCCGCCACACTGATTTGGCCTCCTGCCAAGGCTTGCTCGCCATCTTCCAGCCTGCCGTTGCCATTGGTATCATCAAAGAGCAACACGCAGATTTCGCCGGTGAAAACAGAAGGCGTGGGTGTGGGTTTCGCTTCAGTTGGCGTGGCCACAACGCCCCCGGCTTCCCCTGTCGCGACGGCCGGCCCGGCTCTTCCCAGCTCGAGCCGGGTGCCCGGCGTCAGGAAATCACCGGGCTGGATGCCGTTCATGGCCATCAGCTCCTCCAGGCTCAAGCCCGCAATGGCGGCGATGCGCCAGAGTGAATCCCCCTCCTGCGCAATGTAGATGATGCGCCCATCGGGCCCCGGCGTGGGCGTGGGGAAGGGCGTGGGTTGCTTAGGCGGAAGACCTGCGCCTTCCACACCCAGCACCCAAACCACACTCATCAGGGCCAGCCCGAGGGCGCAAGTACTTACCAAGACGATGGGTCGATTGAGCGAGCGTGATCCAACACCCATAACCATTTTCCTCGGCTGGATTATAGCGGCTTTGACGTCTCGCGAGTAGCGAGATCCTTTTAGGCGCCCTGTGCTATACTCGCATGGGGTGATCTATGCCTCTAGATTTGATCATTGGAGCCCAGTGGGGCGATGAGGGCAAGGGCAGGGTTACCGACCTGCTGGCCGCCGAGGCGGACATCGTCGCCCGTTTCAACGGCGGAGATAACGCCGGCCACACCGTCACCATCGGCGAGCAAACCTTCCAGCTCCACCTGGTACCCTCGGGCATCCTCTACGATCATACCGTGGCAATCCTGGGCCCTGGGATGGTCATCAACCCGGCCACACTGGTCGAAGAACTGGACCGCCTCACCGCGCTGGGGCTGGACGCCACCCCCACCCGGGTTCGGATCTCCCCCGCCGCCCACCTCATCACCGCCGCCCACCGCCGATTGGATGGGGCCGAGGAGGCCCGCCGCGCCGGCAGGGCTCTCGGCACCACCCGCCGCGGGATCGGGCCGGCCTACACCGACCGAGCAGCCCGACGCGGCCTGCGTGTCGAAACCATGCTGGATCCACAAACCTTCCGGGCAGAGCTGCAGGCGCACCTCGTCTTTGCCTCCGAATTGCTCGAGACTTTCTACCATCAAGAGGGCCTCGATATCGAGGCCGAGCTCGATGCCTGCCTGGGCTATGCAGACCGGCTGCGGCCCTACATCGCCGAGGCCGGCGCTTTCCTAGAGCAAGCGCTGGCGGATGGCAAGCTGATTCTCGGGGAAGGGGCCCAGGGCACCCTGCTCGACGTGGATCACGGCACCTACCCTTATGTGACCAGCTCCCACCCCACGACCGCAGGCGCCCTGCTCGGATTGGGTCTGGGCCCGGGACATCTGCGGCGCATTCTCGGGGTGGTGAAGGCTTTCCAGACCCGGGTGGGCGAAGGACCGTTCCCGACCGAGGCCGAGGACGAAATGGCCGACAGGTTGCGCGGCACCGGCAAACAGCCCTGGGATGAATTCGGCGTGACCACCGGCCGTCCGAGGCGCTGTGGTTGGCTCGATGGGGTCTTGCTCCGCTATGCGCAGCGCATCAATGGCTTCACTGCCCTGGCGCTCACCAAGCTGGATATCCTGAGCGGTATCCACCCTCTCAAGGTTTGCACAGCCTACGAATGGGAGGACGGCTCCTTGGAGCGCCTGCCCGATGGGCCCTCGCACTTGGAGAGCTTCTCCCCCCGATATGAGGAGCTTCCTGGCTGGGAGATGGACCTGACCGCAGTGGATCGCTGGGAGGGTCTTCCTGCCGAGGCCCAGGCCTATGTGGGCAAGGTCGAGGCGCTGGCCGGCGCGCCGGTCGCGCTCATCTCGGTCGGCCCGGAACGCAACCAGATCATCCGTCGCGACGGCTGACCCCACGCAGGTTCTGCCATTTGCTCTCGGTTATAATCCCGCCATGTTCAAAAGCCGCCCGTTGTTCCTGGCGGGCCTTTTCTTGCTCCTTGGGCTGTGCATCCTGATGGGCGCCTTTATCTACCGCTTGCCGCCAGTGTATGAACGCCTGGGCTGGCGGGTTTCGCAATGGCGCGCCCAACTCCAATACGCGCTGTCCCCTCCCGGGGAAGCTGTATTTACCCCCAACCCAACCATCGCCGCGATGTTCCAGGAGACAATGGCTGCACTCAGCCCCACACCCAACCCGAATCCACCCTCCGCGACCCCCGGCCCTTCCGCCACGCCCAGCGTAACGCCCACACAGACTCCCGAGCCCACCCCCCTGCCTGGCAGCGTCCGACTCAACGGCGTGCGGCACGAGTACCAGAAATGGAACAACTGCGGCCCCGCCAACCTGGCCATGGCCTTGTCCTATTGGGACTGGCAAGGTGATCAGCGCCCGATTGCGGCTTTCGTTAAACCCAATCCCCGCGATAAGAACGTGATGCCCTATGAGATGGCCGCCTACGTCGAGGAAGCCACAAACCTGAGCGTGCTAGTGCGGGTGGGTGGGGACCTGGGTCTGCTAAAGTCCTTCCTCGCCGCCGGCTTCCCGGTCATGGTGGAAAAGGGGTTCGAAGGTCCCGGATTCGATGGCTGGATGGGGCATTACGAGGTTGTCACGGGATACGACGACAGCAAGGAGCAATTCACCGTCCAAGATTCCTATATCATGCCCGACTTGCCCATCGCGTATGAAGACCTGGAACGCTACTGGCGCCACTTCAACTACACCTACCTGGTCATCTACCCCCCGGCTCGCGAGGAAGAGGTACTCCAGCTGCTCGGCCCCCATGTGGATGAAACCTACAACATGGAGTACGCCGCGCAGAAGGCCTCCGACGAGATCTTCCGTCTCAGCGGGCGCGAGCAATTCTTCGCCTGGTTCAACCGCGGCACGAGCCTCATGCGCCTGCAGGATTACGGCGGCGCCGCAGCCGCCTATGATCAAGCCTTCCAAATCGACGCCCAGCTTGCGGTCACCGACCCAGAGCATCGACCCTGGCGAATTCTCTGGTATCAGACCGGTCCCTATTGGGCTTATTACTACACCGGCCGGTACTACGACGTGCTCAGCCTGACAAATTTCACTCTCGAGAACATGAGCGAGCCAGCCGTCGAAGAGAGCTTCTACTGGCGCGCCCTGGCGAAGGAAGCGCTCGGTGACGTCTCCGGCGCGATTGAAGACCTGCGAAAGGCGCTGAAGTGGCATCCGGATTGGATCCCGGCGCTCCAGCAACTCGACCGCCTGGGAGCGACCCCCTAGGAGCGCTATGCAGAACCAGGTGCACCCCGGCCCTTCTCAGGCAGATGAGCTCTCCACTCGCGTGGCCTCCTCTGCGCTGGTCGTCATGCTCGGGCTTGCGGGCTCGATCCTCTTCGGCCTGATCCGCCAGCGGGTGATCGCCATCCGCTTCGGGACCTCCGGGGTACTCGACGCCTACACGGCGGCCAACGGCATCCCCGAGTTGCTCTTCACCATGCTGGCCGGCGGCGCGCTGGCGTTCGCATTCATCCCTATCTACACCCAATTGCTGAAGACCGCCTCGCCCGATTCCGCCAATCGTCTCTTTAGCCAGGTGGTCAACACCATCTTCCTGCTCGTTCTCGCCTCGGGCACCTTGCTGGCGATCTTTGCACCTCTGCTCGTCACCGCGCCCTGGGGGATCGGCCCTAACTTCTCGGTCGATCTGCAGCAGCTCACGGCCGAGATCATGCGCATCCTGCTGATATCGACCGCCATCTTCGCCATCAGCAGCATTCTCACCGGCGCCCTGCACGCCCACCAACATTTCCTGCTCCCGGCGCTTGCGCCTTCCATGTACAGCTTAGGCATCATCCTGGGAGCCGTTCTCCTATCACCACGCCTAGGTATCATCGGCCTTGCCTGGGGGGCCGTCCTGGGAGCCGGGCTGCACCTCGCCATTCAGCTCCCCGGCCTCTGGCGCTTCAAGATCCATTGGAATCCCGGGCTGGGATGGACCGATCCAGCGCTCCGCCGCGTGGCCGTTCTGATGGCGCCACGCGTGGTGGACCTGCTGATGGCTCGGGCGAGCATCGATTGGATCAACGCGAATCTGGGATCGGGGTTGGGGGAGGGACGTCTGGCGGCGTTGCGCTACGCCTTTCAACTTATGAACACCCCCTGGACGTTGATCGGAACGGCTATCGGCATCGCCGTGTTCCCGACCATGGCCGCCCTCGCCGCCGATCGGGATATTTCCGCGCAACGGGGTGCGCTCAGCGGGTCGCTGCGCGCCATCCTTGCGCTCGCTCTTCCCGCCGGCGTGCTCTTGCTCGTCCTGGGCAAGCCGCTCATCGCGATGCTATTCCAAGAGGGTGCCTTCACGGCCCGTAGCACGGACTTGGTCTTCTTCGCGCTGCAATTCTATGTTCTGGCTTTGCTGAGCCAATCCACGCTGGAAGTGGTGGTGCGGGCTTTCGCCGCGCAGAAGGACACCCTGACCCCCTTATTGGTCTCGTTTTTCACCACGGCTTTGAATTTGCTGCTCGCCATCCGTCTTTCCCGACCCTTCCAGAGCGGAGGGCTTGAACACGGTGGGCTTGCGCTCGCCAATGGCCTGGCCGTGGCTGTGGAGGCCTTGATAGGTCTGACGATTCTGCATTTCCGATGGGGAGGCGTGGGGGCCGGACGCATTCTGAGAGATGCGCTGCGTGCGGCGCTTGCGGCGGGCCTAATGGGGGCGGCCATCCTTGCATATCAGCGCCTGCTCAACCCCGGCAATCTGCAGTTGCTGTTCGTAGGCGGATTGCTGGGAGCATTGGTCTACCTTGTTTCCGCCCAGCTGTTCGGGCTGCGTGAGATCCGCGACCTTCCCTTGGCCGTCCTCCGCGGCCTGGTGCGCCGCGCCACAGGTTGAACCGCTTCTCAGTCCGTCCCAGCCATGA
>CAZQDE010000115.1:0-5786 GCA_964591485.1 uncultured Anaerolineaceae bacterium
GGCCTTGGGGTAGGGAGCGCAGCCAGCTTCCCAGTTGGGCGGCCTCGAGCGCCGAAACCAGCGTGGCATCATCCGCAGTCGGATGTGCGAGGTGGAGGTTATCGCGCAGAGTGGCGTGAAAGAAGTAGGGGTCTTGGGGGATCATGGCGAAAGCGGCACGAAGGTCTTGGCCGCGGTAACTACGCAGCTCCCGCCCATCCAGTTGAATGCTGCCCTCTTCATAATCCCAGAAGCGTAGCAAGAGCCGCAGGAGGGTCGTCTTGCCCGCCCCGCTTGGACCGACAATGGCCAACCGGCCGCCAGGCGGCAATTCCAGCCACAGGTCGAGCAAGGCGGGAGGCTCGGCAGTGGTGTAACGGAACGTCAAGCCTTCGATGCGAAGCGAACCCTGGGACGGGGGGATGGAGGGGGCGAGAGGTTCGTGGACGGCTGGCTCGGCATCAAGCAGTTCAAACACACGTTCCGCGGCGGCCATCCCGGTCTCGATCTGCTGTGCGGCCTGGGGCAGGCTATGGATCGCCTCGTAGGCGGCGAGGTTCGCTGCGAGGATGAGGCCCAGGAATACGCCATCTAGGCCGCCGGCGCGCACGGCTGGAATGGCAATCGCCAGTAGGAGCATTGAGGAGAGCTGCGCAGACAGGTTTGCCAGCGCCTCGGTGGTGCCCTCAACCCAGGCCTGACGGCGTTGAATCCGCCCCACCGTTCGGCTGAGCCGCTCGACGGTTCGCGCGTGCTGAGTCTCCTGCCCGAGCGAGAGCAGTTCGGCGTTTCCCTGAATGCCATCCAGCAGCGTGGCGAAAAGCTCCCCTCGGACCTGGGCCAGCCTGCGGGCCAGTGGCCCCTCCCAGCGCCTGGCGAGCCAGGGCAGGAGGAGCGCGGCGCCGAAGAACAGCGCAACGAACGCGCTGCCGAGCGATAACTGGAGGGAGCCGAAAAGCGCGGTGACCATCGCCCCGGTCCCGAGGGTTACGATGGCGGGCGCCAGGCCTCGCAGGAAGAGTGTCTCCAGGCTTTCGATGTCGCGGACGATGCGTGCGAGCACATCGCCCGTGTGATGTTCGAGCAACCGTGCTGGAGCAAGTGGTTCCAACCGCCTATAGAACCAGGATCTCAGGTGGGCAAGGATGCGAAAGGTTGCGTCGTGAGAGATGAGCCGCTCAAGGTAGCGCAGCAGCCCGCGGGCGATGCCGAAGGCGCGGACGCCGACGATCGCCACCTGGAGATCGGCGATGGAAGGATGAAGCGCGGCGCGGGCGAGCAAGTACGAAGAGGTCGACATGAGGCCGACCCCGCAGGCCACGGTGGCGACCCCGAGGAATGCGGCGGAGAGCAGGCGCCCGGTAAAGGGCGCCGCAAGCCGCGCCATGCGCTTATACATGTCGGCGCTCAAGGCTCTCCTCCATACGTGCGCCAGAGCCGGGCGTAGAGTCCGCCCCGGCCAAGGAGTGCCTCATGGCTGCCCTGCTCGAGGATTTGGCCCCCGCCCAGAACAAGAATCTCGTCGGCAGCGACAACCATTCGCAGGCGGTGGGCGACGATCATCAGGGTGCACCGCGTGCGAAGCGCCGACAGGCTATCCTGCAGAAGGGCCTCCGATTCAGGATCCAAATGGGCGGTGGCCTCGTCGAGGATGGCCAGCGGCGCGGCCCGAAGGAACGCCCTTGCGAGCGCAAGTCGTTGGGCCTGCCCGGCGCTCAAGCGCGCTCCGCGCTCGCCGAGCAGGGTGTCATAGCCGTCGGGCAGGGCGCGGATGAATTCGTCGGCATGTGCCTGTTTGGCTGCGAGGACGAGTTCAGAATGAGCGGCCTGCGGACGCGCAAGCCGGAGATTATCGGCCACGGTGCCATGGAAGAAGTATGGGCGCTGGGGGACCCAGGCGATGTGCCGCCGCCAGCAAGCGGGGTCGAGCTGATCGAGTGGCCCCCCATCGATGAGGATTTGTCCGGATTGGGGGCTCATGAAGCGCAGGAGCAGGTCGATCAGCGTGGATTTCCCGGAACCGCTTGGGCCGACAATGCCCAGCGTGGTCCCCACCTGCCATGTGAAGGAGATCCCGTGCAGTGCATCCAGGGCTCGGTCCGGATACTGATAGATGACCCGCTCAAAGCGGATCTCGCGCCGGGGAGTGGGGCAGTCTGCGCCCCCTGGCTTGACGACCTCCTTCTCAGGGGCGAGGATTTCGAAGATGCGGTCGGCTGCCGCCAGGCCGGGCATGGCGGTGTGGAAGCGGGCGCCAAGTGCCCGCAGGGGCAGGTAGAACTCCGGCGCCAGGATGAGGATGAGGAAGGCCTGCTCGTAGGGAATGCGGGCTGAGAGCAGGCGCAAACCGGCCTGGACCGCAATGACCGCCACGCTCAACGTTGCGAGCATCTCGAGGGTAAGTGCGGAGAGGAAGCTCACACGCAGAACGTTCATGGTGGCGCGGCGGAACTGCTCGCTGATATGTCCTACCCGTTCGGCCTCGGCGCGGCTCCGATCGAAGATCTTGAGTGTGGTGAGCCCGCGTAGCGCGTCCAGGAAATAGCCGCTCATATGGCTCAACCGGTGCCACTGCCGGCGGGTCAGCCTCTCGGCGGTGTCACCAATGAGGATCATGAAGAGAGGGATGAGTGGGGCGGTGAGCAGGAGCACCACCCCTGAGATCGGGTCTATGGGCAGGATGAAGAGCAGCAAAGTCAGAGGTACTAGCAGCGCCAGCGTCAGGTGGGGGAGGTAGCCTGAGAGATAGGCATCCAGGGCCTCGACGCCCTCCTGCAGTGTGTGAACGAGTTCGCCGCCGCGCTCTCCGGCAGTGAATTGAGGGCCGCGACTGAGTATCTTGCGGACTAGCTGCGTGCGCAGGTCTGATTTTACGAGCGTGGAAGCACGCTTGGCGCTCGTATGGCGCACGACGGTAACGGCGGCGCGCAGCAGGCTAAGGAGCAGTAGGAGGCCAAACTGGGGCAGCAGGTCCCCGAGCCCTAAGCCTTCCAGGAAGGCGCCGGCCACAATCTTGGCGAAGGCGCGGGCCTGGAGCGCGAGCAGGATTCCACCGATCGCGCCGGCAGCAATTGAGATCGCGAGCGGCAGGTGGGCGGCTCGCGTCCTTGCCAGGAGACGAAAGTCGAGCCTGAGGGTTCCAGCGCTTGGCCTAGGAGCCTGGGTCATGATCCGTCGATCTATGGACCGGTGAAGAGCAAGCAGCGTAGGGGCCTTGGCTTTCCTTGACTGGTAGGCGGGTCCATGCGGAGCGGAGGATGCGCCGCGTCAGTATTCAAGTGACGACTCGCGGGTGATGCGAGCCCGGAAGATGCTGTAGGACCACGCCTGATATGCGATAACAACCGGGACAAGCACCAGCGCGACGATGCTCATGATCTGCAAGGTGTAGGGGCTGGAGGCGGCGTTATGAATGGTCAGGCTCCAGGCCGGGTCCAGCGTCGAGACGATCAGGCGGGGGTACAAACCCATGAAGATGCTGAGGGTTGAGAACACGATGCAGACACCGGTCATGGCGAATCCCCAGCCGCCACGCTTCTGGCGGATGAACCAGCCGGCGGCCCACATGGCGGCGCCCGCGGTCAGCGGGATAACGGCCGCGTTCAATCCCAGGCGGTCATACATATCGGTTACAAAATACCCCAGCCCGATGGCAAAGAAACCAAATACGACCGCCAGCGGCCAAAGCCTGGCTGCGGCCTGGAAGGCCCGTTTCTGGATGGGCTCACCGGTCTTAATGCTCAGAAACAGCGCGCCGTGGACGCCAAATATTAGCAGGGATGCCAGCCCAGCGGTGATCGCATAGAGGTTCAACAGATTCCAGAACCCGCCGACATATTGCATGGAGCCATCGATCGGGAGGCCGCGCAGCAGATTGCTGATGGCCACGCCCCATAGGAACGCCGGCAAGGCGCTGCCGAAGAAGATCATCCAGTCCCAAAAAGCCCGCCAAGCCGGACGCTCGTCCTTGCTGCGGAACTCAAAGGCCACCCCGCGCAGGATCAGCGCCAGGAGCATGAGCACCAGCGCCAGATAGAGGCCGCTGAAGAGGGTCGCATACCAATGTGGGAAAGCGGCGAACATCGAGCCCCCCGCGGCGATGAGCCACACTTCGTTCCCGTCCCAGAATGGGCCGATGGTATTAATGACCATGCGGCGCTCCTCATCCTCACGGGCCACGAACGGCAGCAGGATGCCTACGCCATAGTCAAAGCCCTCTAGGAAGAAGAAGCCGGTGAAGAGAGTTGCGATAAGCAGAAACCAAAGAGTCTCTAATCCCATGGGTGCCTCCGCGCTGCTATCCGGTGCCTGTAGCGGCATCCAGGCGGGCGTGCTTGGTGAGCAAGTAGATGTCGGTGAAGATGAGCAAGGCATAGATCAAGGCGAAGATCGCCAAGGAGAAGGCCAGCATGCCTGCAGTGACCGTGGGCGATATGGCCTCATGCGTGCGCTGCAGCCCAAACACGATCCAGGGCTGCCTGCCAACCTCAGAAAGGAGCCAGCCTGACGAGTTCGCAAGATAAGGCAGCGCGATCGCGAAGGGCAGCACCCGTAATAGGAGTCTGGCGTGCCTGAGTCGGCCTTGGAGGATCGCTGCCAGGCCGTAGGCCGCCAGCGCGAACATCAGCAGCCCGGATCCCACCATGACTCGAAAGGACCAATAGGTCACCGCTGTGGGCGGGGTATAGTCCCCTGGACCAAAGCGCTGCTCGTACTCCGCCTGGAGTTCCTTCATGCCGCGCACCTCGCCCTCCAATCGGTTGTAAGCCAGGAGGCTCAGGGCGCGCGGAATGCGGATGGAGAAGATTTCCTCCGTCCCCGAAAAGTTACCGAGCGTGAAGACCGAGAGCGAGGCCGGATCCTCGCTCTCCCAGAGGGCCTCGGCTGCGGCCATCTTCATGGGCTGAACCCGCACCATGTGCTGGGCCTGGCTGTGGCCCACCAGCCCGACGGCCGCCACGGAGATCACTCCGGCGATAGCGCCCCACCGGAAGGAGCGCTGGAAGATCTTAGAGGGGGTTGCCTGGCGGGCCAGGTGGAAGGCGCTGATGCCCAGGATGAAGAACGAGGCTGTGGCGAGCGCCGAGGCCAACACATGGGGAAACTGGAACCAGACGTGCGGGTTGGTGAGCAGGGCCAAGAAGCTTGTCATCTCGGCTCGGCCCTCCCGCAAGATGAAGCCGACCGGCTGCTGCATGAAGGAGTTGGCGATCAGGATCCAAAGAGCGGAGAGATAGGAACCAATCGTCACCAGCCAGAAAGCTGCAGCATGGGCGCGCTTGGAAAGCCGCTCCCAACCAAAAACCCAGATGCCCAGGAAGGTGGATTCGAGGAAGAACGCCAGCAGAGCTTCGATGGCCAGCGGTACGCCGAAGATATCGCCAACGAACCGGGAGTACTCTGACCAGTTCATGCCGAACTGGAACTCCATCACGATGCCGGTGACCACGCCCATGGCGAAGTTGATCAGGAAGAGCTTGCCCCAGAACTTGGTCATGCGCTTATAGGTCTCATCACCCGTCCGGACGTAGAGAGTTTCCATCAAAGCGATCAGCAGCGAGAGACCGAGCGTGAGGGGGACGAAGAAGAAGTGGTAAGTGCAGGTGATCGCGAACTGCCAGCGCGCAAGTGCAACCTCGACCATGAGACCTCCATCTGAACGCTCTTGATATTATGGACCAATTTCCGCAAGAGTGCATGGGGACGCCGCGTGGATTTTGCTCGCGCCAGGCGGCCATGCTGGCAAAGGGAAATTATCTATTGACATAAAGTCCTATTTTGGATACCCTGTCTGACGATGGGCCATC
>CAZQDE010000116.1:0-5644 GCA_964591485.1 uncultured Anaerolineaceae bacterium
GGCTGCATGCCCTTTTCCAGCATCCCGCGACGATACTCGATGCGTTGCAGGCTATGCATAATATATTTCCTTTCGTGGGAGAGGAACTGATTTTGCGCAGTATGGTCAGATATTGGACAAAGGCCGTGGCGAATTACCTCAACACGATGGGCTTCGGTTTCCACATCCCTCATGGACTGCCACTTATGCTTCTTTGGGGGGCAACCAGGGACGATCATGCGGTCCTTCGCCATGATGCTATCTTCGCGCTCCTGTGAATTGCCCAAACTTGACCGCAAGGAACATCGCCACAGATTAGCGTTTTGCCTTTCGGCAGAACTGACTCATCCCTTTTTGCCCGATGGAGCGTGAAAGACTTCCGGATATCCCCGAACCTGCTCTTCAATCTCGCGGTCATATCGGGTGACGACGACGCGGTAGCCCAATTCTACGAGTTTGGAACAGATCTCACGGTCAGTTTCCTTCTGATGCGGCTTGTCGTGCAGGGACCCATCGCAGAAAACGGCCACGTTCGGATGATAGAAGAAATGCGGAAGGCAGCCTCCCCCCTGGATTGGCCGCTGGGCGTCATCCGATTTGAATACGGTCGTCGTCATGGTTTCCAATCCCTTCCCAAGTGCTCCTCAAGCATGACCCCTGAGCAATTGCCATGTGCATGGCATGATGGCTGGCCTTTCTACTCCTCCTCGAATCCGTGCATGTTGAATTTCAAAGACGCGCAATTCTCAGATACAATGCGCACCACATCTTCGGGGATGCCCTCTGGGGCTACTACCTGGATCTCCAGGGTGCATTCCACATTCGCGCCCACCAGGCCCGCCAAATGCGCCAGCACCTCCTCGGCGATTCGACCGGCGTCATTGCCCAAACGGACAGCATTGAGGGGCACTGATCCATGGAAGCGAGTGATCTTGCGCTCAGCTTCGATGGCGACTTCTAGGCCCTCCCCGTTCTTAGCCTTATCCCCCGAAGGATGATCCTCGCGAGGGGGATATGAGAGCTTTGCTTCAACGTCGAGCTGGGCGCTTGCTGCCTCCGGCTTGACCAAGACGCTCTCGGTATCAAGCACCACAGAGGGTATTTTTCCGATAGTAAGGCCAATGTAGCGTCCCCGTTCCTCGTCGAAGCTCGCTGCATAGGCGAAGTAATCCTGCCAGGTCAGCGAGCCGACGCCAGCGCGAATGGCCTCCAGAAGCACTTCCTCATCGCGCAGGCGAGGCAGGTAGAGGTAAGTGCAGCAGTACTCCCACAAGCGGCGCACGTTGATGTGGGGCTCATCTTTCCACAGCCATTCGTCAAGGATTCTTCGCAAATGGATGGGCGACCATCGAAGGATCATCAATTCATCATTGACTGCTCGCTTCGAGGCGCGACCCGCCAGCGGCCCTTCGCCATTAGCGCGGTAGCGGCTCCACTCGACGGGAGCAGTGCCTGCCTGGGATGGCACCAGCAAGTGGATGTAGGTCTCCGCAATGCGGGCCTGGATGGCCTCCTCGCTGGCCTCGAGTTGCGTGGCTACCTGGCGGCGTTGCACGGCGTCAAGGTTGAGTTGCTCCTCGTCGCCGCGTATGGAGCTCCAAGCCAACCATTCGCGCACGGCCTGTTCCAGCTCACGCAGACGCTCACGGTCTGGCGCCAGGAAAAGGAGCATATTGCGGTACTGTCGCGGAACCGTGCCTCGATGGTCGAGGATCTCAGCAGCGGCCTTCTGTGCCGGGCTGACCCTGTCGCCCCGGTAGTAAGGAGTTTCGGGTCGCAGCACGACTAGGCGGCAAGCGCGCTCATCGGGCACATCGCCGCTCTCTTGCGGCGCAATGTGCACGGCTGCGAATTCGCCTCGATGTCGATCAGACCGTAGCCGGCGAACGATCTCGTCGTGCACCTGCGTCTCGCTGTACTGGGCCGCCCGGTCGCGGGCGATGCGGGTGACTGTGGGCTGGGTGTCGAACCAGTAGCGCGGCCCGTCAGAGTAGAGGTAGGTGAGTGTTTCCGTGAGGCGACGAAGGGCGTCACCGAAGGTCGCCGGTGCTTCGCCGGGCTGCGCACAGCCCAGCTTCACGCGGATCTCCTCAATGCCTCGCACCTTCTGCGCTGCTACCGAGGGCGCGCTTCCGACGAAGACCGTGCGGGCCACCCTGCGCGCGGCGGAGTAGCGGCCCAGATTGGGATTCTGACGATCGAGATTCAGCGGCTGGCTGGATGGGCCGTCGATGTCACGGTCGATGACGGCCGCCCATCCCTCCGGCAGGTAGCGTGTGATCTCGGTGCGCACGCCGGGGCTATCCAGGGGGAGCGTACCGGGCATGATCAGCAACGACTTGTCCTCGCGCTCCCACAGGGCATGGATCACGGAGGCCATCAGGCGCAATACGCCGCGCGTGCGCTGAAAGCGTTCCAAGGTCGACCAATCTTGGTAGAGGCGATCGAAGAGCTCAGGGTGGATCGGGTAGGCAGACTTAAGGCGTTCCTCGTAGGAGGCCTCGCGGCACTCGTTGGGGAAATCGCCGCGATTCTTGCGGTACATCTCCCCGAAGGCGCGACACACGGCGTCACGGGCCGCATGGTCTCCGATGTCTTCGAAGAGGCGGCGTCGTACGATCTCGAAGGACTCCGTCGCGGTGGCGGGTTTCCAGGAAGTCTCGATGCGGCCGAAGACGTTCTGGATGCGCTCGAGCGCTTTGCGCCCGGCCTCCCCACCCACTTCCATATCGGATGCCGGAATGGCGGCGACGACCATGGCGTCCTTGGCAGCTTTGGCGGCCTCTGTCAGCGCTTGCACAAAGGTAAGGTTGGATTCGAAGGTTCCGGCGGGGAGGTCCTCTTTGCCGAAGATTTGGCGGGCAAATGCCACCCACTCATCGATGAGAACCAGTGCCGGACCGTGGGCCTCGAAGAGGGCTGTCAGCTTCTCTGATCCAGGGCTTACGCCCTTGCGATCAGCCTCGGCCACCATGGCGTAGGCTTCAGGTCCGCCCAACTGCCATGCCATCTCCCCCCAGAGGGTATGGATCTCGGTGCCGTCAGCCTTCTTCCAGGGGCTGTCCACCGATAGTTGGGTTCCCACCAGGACAGCACGGCGGGCGATCGGCAGGTCATCGGTGGGATCGTCGAGGCGCGCCGCCACCTCCTCCAGCCCGGGCACGTCCGCCTTGGACACCTGCCCGCCGAAGAGGTGATAGAGAGCGAGCATGGAGTGGGTTTTGCCGCCGCCGAAGTTGGTTTGGAGCTCTACTACAGGGTCACCGCCCTTGGCAAAGAGGCGCATCCAGGCGCGGGAGAGCAACCAGGCCAGGCCCTCAGTCATGTACGTGCGCCGGAAGAATTCCTTGGGATCCTGATATTCTGCTTCGGCCCGGCTGGTGAGCACCTGGAACAAGTCGGCAGCAAACTCCGCCTGCTGATAGCGGCCGGAGGCCACGTCGGGATGGGGCGTGGCCACCTGACGCCAAGGTTTCAACCCGCTGGCGGCGCCCGTTTCGGTGATCAGCGCCGTCTTCTTGACCTCGCGTTTGCGTTCCTCTTCGTACCGCTGGCGAAGGAGCTCGCGGGCCAACTCGGCGGTCTTCTCTCGCTCTGGCGATCCGATCATCTCGAGCAAGCGTGTCATCGTGTCCAGCGCGCGGTGGGCATCCTCGGCGGGGAAGGATTGCTGATGCGCCCAGCGGTTGCGGACGTCGCGCAGCTCACTCACATGCGTGCGCCCGATATGGCCGAGCTCCTCATGGAACGCTTCATTCCAGTTATCCCACATCACCACTAGCAGCGCCTGGATATCCAGTGCCTTCAGCCGCTCGATATCGTCCGCGCCCTTGGCCTTCTTTGCCTCCAGGCCGATCGAGCCGACCAACGAACGTTCGACGCCCAGTTTCCACCAGTCCTTCTTGTAGCGGGCCTTCAGTTGCCGTGCGATGCAGGGCGCCAGCCCCAGTCGGAGCGCCTCGAGGCCACGTCCAACTCGCTCGATGTTGCTGATCGCCATAGGCTTATCCTCTCCTTAGCCGGTTTCACTCATTTCCTAGCTGATCCGGGATGCCACCTCTTCGATGACCCATGCGACCACCGCCTCGGCAATCGACCTGGAGGGTGGAAAGTGCACCGAGACCCAGACCGGCCCCCGATTGATCCCGAGCCGCCTGTCGATTCGGTCTTGGAGATGGGCAACCGCGGATTCAAGATCTACATAGCCCTCCAGGGAGTCCCGTCGAAGGGCAATATGGCCGCCCATCGAAGAGGAGGCGAAATAGCAGATAAACACGCGCCCATCCCGTGCCTGGCGGTAGAAGCTCATCGCGGACTTAGTGGGGTGCATGATGATGCCCTCTGCCTTTGTCAGAGAATCCTTGAAGGCCGCATAGGTCTGCCGCAAATCCTCCGGCCAGGCGGCCAAGAGCTTCTCTTCGCTTGGGCGAATAGGCGTAATCCCTCCTGGGAGTGGGGATTCAGGCCCCACGCGGATTTCGAGATCCAGAATTTCCTCGCCGGAATCGGTCTGGTAGTAGCCGTACTCAAGCAGGTTGATATCCAAGCCCTTTGAGCGCAAGTATCGGATCACGGTCGCCAGCCGTTCGTCGCGCCCTTCGGCAACAATGAAGATACGCTGCCGGCTGTTAAGCTGGAGGTCAGCTTGGGGCAAGATGCCCCCCGCTTCGGCCTCCTCTCCGGCCGGGCCGAAGGCCTGACCCCAGGCCTCTTCGAGGCTGAAGGAAGGGCGCTTTTGTGCAAAGTATTGGGATGCGATTAACCTGACCTCTCCAGCATCCAGTTCGGCGGCCCAGGATGCATATTCCAATACCTGGGCGATGACGTCGCGAGGCGTAGGCGCCCGTTTTAGCTCGATGATCAAGGTCGCGCCATCAACGTCGATGCCGAGCAGGTCCATCGTTCCGCCCCAGCTTGTGGGCACCTGCCGATCGATGATCAGCGCAGGTTCCCCATCCAGGATCACCGAGGGGTTGGCTTCAAGCCAGTCTTCCAGGTCTTTTTCCATGTATCGATCTCCGAACGGCGAGGAGCGGAAGGGTTGGAGCCGCTGTGCGCTGCGCTGAATGCGGTACATCGTCATGGCAAGGCTTCCTTACTAGAGCAGCTCTGGCTGCGAAGGCGGTGCCTCCCGCCCGGCCATCTCGGCCAGCCGGGGCCAGGCTGTGGCCAGCATGTTGTAGGCCAGAGCTTCCTTAGCCCAGCCCTTGCGCTCGCAAATGCTGTACAGCCGGTAAGCCAGCTCGCGGGCCGCCTCGCCCAACCCGCCGACCTGCGCGAGCAAGCGTGCTGCGCCCGGCTCACCATCCTTCTCCAGGGCCAGGATCATATGCTGAACCACCTCCCAGACCGTCAAGCGCTTATCGCTGGAGGGATCCCAATCCTCCTCCAATTCATCCCTGGAGAGCAGCCGCACCTTCCCGGCGCGAGATTCCAGGATGCCCGCCCGCTCCAGGCCCTCAACGGCGGTGTTCTTGGCCTTGCTGAGCGTCTCGGCGTCGCCGAAGGGGCCTTCCTTGTGGCCGTATTGCTCGAACCAGGCCACCGCCCAGCGTGTGTCCGGATCCAATTCGCCTTCCTGCTCAGCAAGATATTCGTCGAGGACCTGGTTGATGAGTGCCAGGGCCATGCGGACGGTCATGGGCGATCCGTCGGCTTCCAGGAC
>CAZQDE010000117.1:0-5536 GCA_964591485.1 uncultured Anaerolineaceae bacterium
AGGTAGTCCAGACATATTGTGTTCCGTGGGGCGTCTCGAAGGGAGTCAGCAGAGGCAGATCGCGCGGCCGTACGACTTGAGAGAGGTCGGTCTCCGGGTCGAGGGTGATGAAGTAGTCCTGGTATTGGGGATGTCCCTGGAGGAAATCCCGGAACCAGGCGCTGCGGGCCGAAATATGGTTCACCACGGCGTCGACCATCAGGCGGTGGCCGGCGGCGATGGCGCGCACATCTTCCCAGGATCCTAGGCGAGGATCCACCTGGCGGTAATCGATCACCGAGAATCCATCATCGGAGGAGTAGGGGAAGAATGGAAGCACATGCACGCCGGGGAGGAGCTCGCGCAGGTAGGTTTGCAGAAAGCGGTTGAGGATGTGCAGGGGCGTCTCCCCTGGCTTTATCAACTGGTCTCCATAGGTTATGAGGATCGCATCCCGGTGGCTCAAGGGGCCTGCGGAGGCTGGCGGAGCGGGGGCGATCCGGCGGTGCCGCTCGATTCGGGCCTGAAGGCTGCGTAGCGCGGCCGATGCGCGATCTGCGCCGTAGAGAAAGGAAAGCAATTCCAGCCAGCGTTCAGGGGAGGAAGAGCCTCTCGGCTGGATCATGACGGCTCCCTGCAGGGCGCGTGCGGACCGGATTGAGTGGCGTTGAGCAGCCAGCCGAGGATGAGGCCCATAGGGAGAAATGCCAGAGACCGGCCGGAGCGGACTGGCCGGCCTACCCTTTCACGCCGCCTGCCACAAGCCCCTGCTCCAGGAAGCGCTCTAGCGCCAGGAAGATTACTAGCACCGGGAGCGTCATGATTGTCGAAGCGGCCATCACGACGTGCGGGCGGGGGCTGGGATCGTTGAAGAGCGTGTTGATCTTGATCGGCATGGTGAACATCGTGCGGTCGTTCAGGAATACAAGGGCATAGAGGAACTCGTTCCAGGCGATCATGAAGGTGTAGATTGCGACCGAGACCAGGGCTGGGATGGCGAGTGGGAGCGTGATCCGCCATATGACTCCCATCCGGCTGCAACCGTCGATCAGACCGGCCTGCTCGATCTCGCTGGGTATGGTGCGGAAGTAGTTCGCCAGCATATATAGCGCGACGGGCAGGGTTTGCGCCAGGTAGGTGACAATCAGCACCGGCAGGTTATCCTGAACCTCGAAGCCCAGCCGGCCCCCAATCTGGGCCAGCATGGCAAAGAGCGGGATGATCAGCAGCACCCCTGGGAAGAGATATATGAGCAGGATGCTGTTCAGGAGCAGCTCCTTGCCCCGAAAGCGCAATCGGGCGATGGCATAGGCGCCCAGGGTGGAAAGAATCACGGCCACAACGGCAGTGGGCACGGCAACCCGGATGCTATTGAGGATGTTGCGACTGAAACGTTGGTAGCTGGGGTGGTTGGGGTCAAACAACTCACGGTAGGCCTCCAGCCGAAGACCCCCGGGGATGTATACAGGTTCGCGCCCACCAATTTCTGCCCGGGTCTTAAAGGACGAACTCACCATCCAATAAAAGGGAAAGAGGACGCTTGTGAGGAAAAAGATAAGGGTGAGGGCGAAGATAAACCGCGGCCAGGTGATCCATCGTGCCAGGTGTCCGATGAAGTCTAGACGTTCCCCGCTCGTGCTTGCATTCTTTGCCCGTTTCTGCATGTCACTTTGCTCTCCCGGCTTCGAGGCCCTCCTACCGCATTTCCGCTGAGGCGAGTATTCGCATATGGCCCATCGCATCGTGCCTCGAAGGTGCTAGCTCTCCTCCACATTCCGCATGACGAAGTACACATAGATAGCCATAAACACCACCAGGATCAGGAGCAGAATCATGGCGGTGGCGGCACCCTTCCCGAAGTTGAACAGCCGGAAGCTGAATTCATAGGTTAACACCGGCAGCACTTTGGTTCCGAATCCGCCCCCCGTCAGGAGGAAGATATCGTCGAATTTGTTGAAGGTCCACATCAGCCGCAGCAAGAAGATGGCGCCGAGCACATAGCGCAACTCGGGGAGTGTGATGTGCTGGAATCTGGCCCAGGCGCCGGCCCCGTCCACCTTGGCGGCTTCGTAGAGGGCCTCATCAACTGCCTGCAATCTAGCCAGGATCATGAGCATGGCAAAAGGGAAGTAGCGCCAGGCCTCGATCAGGATGACTAGGCCGAGCGCAAGCCCCCGCGTGGACAGATAGGCCTTGGGGAGCTCTATCAGCCCGAGCTTCATGAGAAGATCGTTCAATACCCCGGAGGGCCGGGGATCCAAGATCCAGCGCCAAACGAAGGCAATGCTGACCATGGGCGCCACGTACGGAAACAGGAAGATGGCCCGCGCGACGCCACGCCCTCTGAAAGGCCGGTTGAGGAGCAGGGCGGCGATCAAGCCGATGAGGACCGTCAGTATGGTGGAGGCGAAGGAGTACACCACGCTGGTCACGGCAGCGCCCCAACTCTGAGGCCCCTGGTATTTGAAGGCGAAGTCGTTGATGACGTTGCGGAAGTTCTGCAGGCCGACGAATGGCGCGTGGAACACGTCATTGAGATTATGCAGGCCGATATCGTGGACGCTGATCCATATGCTGAAGATGGCGGGGAAGACAACCAGTCCGAAGACAATGAAGGCGGTGGGCAGGATCAATATCCATGCCAACCGGGCCTCGCGTGCCTGCAAGGAGATCCAGCGGTCACGGAAGGAACGAACTCGGCTGAGGGTGGATGTCGCCATGGCGCATCTCTTTCTAGACGGCTGCCCCTGGCCCAACGAAGCTTCTTGACAGGCTGGTAGCAGGGGAGGGGCCCGGCAGTGTGCCGGACCCCTCCAGGATGGCGTTGACTAGCCCTGCCGCTCCGCCAGCAAGGCTTCCACCTGCTCCTGCAGCCATGCAGCCGCCGTCTCCGGCGTCATATTGCCCTCGAGGGCAATATTGCTGATGGCCTGCGGGATAAGCAGGCGGCCTTCGATATCGCCGATCACGGCGCGTTGGGTGGCGTCGTAATCGGGTCGGAAGAGCCAGCGCTGCATCGTCTCGTAGCCGTTGGCGATCTGCTCGAGCGTCTCATCCGAATAGTGTTGGAAGAAGTCGCTAAGGCCCTTCCAGCCGTCGACGGCGCTCTTCAGGACGGGTACCTTGCCGAAGGGGGCCAGGGCCAGGACGTCGAGGTAGTTCTGTCCGGAGAGGAAGAACTCCACGACCTTCTGCGCGCCGGGGTCGGCGCCCTTCATGATGCCCAGTGTGACCAGCTGGCCATAGGAGGCGGCGCCGTTCGGGCCCGCCATCATGGGGGCGAAGCCGGTCTTCTTGGCCAGATCTTCGACGGCGATTTCGACCTTGCCGCCGCCCTCCGTGCCGGAGCCCTCTACCAGGTCATCCATGATGTATGTGCTGTAGAAGAGCATACCGGCCTGGTCGAGCTCATAGGCCTCGCGCGCCCCGCGCCAGTATTGCGGCCCGGGCATGGCACAGCGCTGCAGATCGGTATAGAAGCGCAGGGCCTCGATCATTTCGGGCGTGTTCATGGTCACATTGCCTTGAGCGTCGAAGGGCCAGGCATTGTTGGCCATGGCCACCTGCTCGAAGACCTGGTGGGGGTAGTTCTGCCCCGGATCGGTACCGAGGGTGAGCGCATAGAGCAGGTTGCCGGTGCCGGGGAGCTTGTCGCAGGCCTCGTTGATGGCCTCCCAAGTGGTCGGCGGTTCCAGGCCTGCCTGCCCGAACACATCCGCCCGGTACCAGATGGCCTGGATCCAGCCATCGAAGGGCACGGCGGCATACTTGCCGGTGGCCGGATCGGTCACCATCTGGAGCGGGCCGGCGCGGAAGTCGTCCTCGCCGATGCTCTGAATTGTGGCTGTGGCGGCGTCCTCATCGAGGATCTCATCGGCCGCGAACGTGGCCACACGCTCTACACCCATACGGACGATATCCGGCAGGCGGTTGGCCGCCTGGGCGGTGGCGATGCGCTGCGAGATGGTGGCCTCATCGATGGGCACGATGCGCACATCGTACTCGGGATTCTCGGCCATGAAGCGGGCAGCAATGGTTTCGTAGACCTCGACCCGCTCCTCCTCGTTGTCGGTGGTCCAGAACTCGATCACCGTTTTCTCGGTCGGCTCGGCCGGGACTTCCACCACCTGCGTCTCGACCACGACCTTGGTGACCTCAACCGGGACCTCCACAGTTTGGGGTGCCGAGGGCGCGCAGCTGGCCATGAGCAGGGCCAGCATGGCGATCAGCGGCATCCAATAGGCGGATTTCCTCATTTCATGATCCTCCTCGGTTCGAGTGAACAACGTCAGCCAATATTGTCAGGCATATCCTGTGATTCGTTCCTGCCTGCGTGGACATCCCTCCTTTCATCGGCGGTGCGGACCGCGATGGCGGGCCAGGCACCGTCAGTGTGGTGTCTCCTCGCGCAAGGGACGCGCCGCATCCTTGAAGGCGGGGCGTCCCTTATCGTTTCCCGAAGGCGAGGTCGACTCGCGGACAATCAGGTTGGGCCGTATCAGCGAGTCCGGCTTGCTAGCATGGCCCTGGACGATGATCTCCAGCAACATCTGGCAGCAGCGACGGCCGATGTCGTAGACCGGCTGATACAGCGTGGTCAGTGGCGGGTGGGAGTGTTCGCTGGCCTCCGTGCCGTCGAAACCGGCGACGGCGATATCGTGGCCCACGCGCAAGCCTCGTTCCTGGACGGCGCGGATCGCGCCCAGGGCTGTCAGGTCGTTGACGCCCACGATGGCGGTCGGGCGCGGTTCCAGATCCAGCAAGCGGAGCGCAGTCTGGTAGCCTCCCTGACGGGTGAGGTCCCCCTGGGCCAGCCATGAGGGGTCCCAGGTCAGCCCGGCCTCCTCGAGGCCCTGCCGATAGCCCTGCAATCGCTCGGTGGCGAATGTGAGCGCCTCCGGGGCGCTGATGAAGGCGATGCGTCGGTGTCCCAGGGAGATCAGGTGCCGCATTAGATCGAGGATCCCGGCCCGACCGTCGAC
The DNA here is from genome assembly GCA_964591485.1 of uncultured Anaerolineaceae bacterium. Classification (GTDB taxonomy): domain Bacteria; phylum Chloroflexota; class Anaerolineae; order Anaerolineales; family E44-bin32; genus E44-bin32. The sequence continues at coordinate 4,962 of CAZQDE010000117.1, forward strand.
ACCGATATGGGGTGCGTTGGGGTGAGTCTCCGTGCGGCCGAAAGCCACGAATGGAATCGCCTGCTCGGTGAGGAAGGCGACCCGCCAATCTTCGATGCGCATGCGCACGAGGATGAAGCCGTCCACGCGCCCGGAATGGGCCCAGAGTTGGTAGGTCTGCTGCTCGGCCTTGCCTGGCGGTGCCACCGAGACGAGCAAATCATAGCTATGCTGACTGGCGCCGTCACCCACGCCGGCCATGAACTCGCTGAAGAAAGGATCGGAGAAACGGGCACCCAAAGTGGGGAAGATCAAACCCAGGGTCTCGGCGCGCTGCAGCCGCAATTGGCGGGCTGCCCGCTTCGGCACGTAACCCATCTCCCGCGCGGCCTGGATGACACGCAGCCGGGTTTCGTGAGCGACATCGTCGTAGCCGGCCAGGGCGCGTGAAACCGTCGTGACAGAGAGTTGAAGCCGCTTGGCGACGTCGTTGATCGTGACGGGCACGCGCAACCATCCTGGGGCTGTGCCAGGTTTCCAAAACGTTTTGGAAGGCCTCTCTAGCGTACCCGAGTACTAAAGGGCTGTCAAGAGGA
>CAZQDE010000118.1:0-5511 GCA_964591485.1 uncultured Anaerolineaceae bacterium
AAATTCGACGGCCCCGGCGGCGAAGGGCCGCCGCCCTATGTCCACAAGGTCCCCATACCGGATGTCTACCGAGGGCTGTATCGGCGGGATGACGCCGAAGTCGGGCTGAAATATGTGGCCGAGGTGGAGCGGGCGATCGAGCGCATGCAGCGCCAAGACCGGCGGCTGGCAGCCTTCATCGCCGAACCCCTGATGAGCGTGGCCGGACAGATCGTCCCCCCGCCCGGGTTCCTCAAGGCGGCGTTCGAGGCCGTGCGCCAGGCCGGCGGCGTGTGCATCGCCGACGAGGTGCAGATCGGCTTCGGCCGCGTGGGCTCCCACTTTTGGGGATTCGAGCTGCAGGGCGCCCTACCCGATATCGTCACCATGGGCAAGCCCATCGGCAATGGCCACCCCATGGCGGCGGTGGTGACCACGCCCGAGATCGCCGCCTCCTTCGAGACGGGCATGGAGTACTTCAACACCTTCGGCGGCAACCCGGTCTCGTGCGCCGCGGGCCTGGCGGTGCTCGAAGTGATCGAGCAGGAGGGGCTGCAGGAGAACGCCCGCCAGGTGGGCGCCTACCTGAAGCAGGGCTTGAGCGAGCTGATGCACCGCCACACCCTCATTGGCGACGTGCGCGGCGAGGGGCTCTTCCTGGGCGTGGAGCTGGTGCGCGATCGCGAGACGCTCGAGCCTGCCGACGCTGAGGCCTACTACGTGATCGAGCGCGCCAAAGACCTGGGCGTGCTGCTCAGCGTCGATGGCCCGCTGCACAACGTGTTGAAGATCAAGCCTCCACTGGTGTTCAGCCAGCGCGACGCCGATCGCCTGTTTGAGACGCTGGATACAGTCATGTCGGACAGCGTGCTGCAGCGCTGAACCAGCAGCACGCTCCCCGAGGCTCCGTGGATCGCCGGCCGCAGCCAAGCGCCCGGCACGCGCAGACGGCGGTCTCCCAAGTGATTATAATCCACCTAATGTGTCCAGATTCGCCGGCCAAGAGAGAGCAGGCAAGCTCCATTACAGGTTCCAGCGCCCAAGCCCGGCAATCCCACGACATACAGCCCGTCTTGCCGGGCCCGGTGCTATTGCTGGGTTCGGGCGAGACCTCCGCCACGGCCCGTAAGATCTACGACCATTTGCTGCGGGATCACACCCCCCGGTCAAAGTGGCGGTGCTCGAAACCCCAGCCGGATTCGAGCCGAACTCCGGGGGACGCTCTGCTGGCAGTCCGTTCTGGCTTGCCACGCACAGGGCGCGACATTGATCTTTGCCAGCGCGGCCGCCATCGCCGTCAGCCGCCATGCGCTGCCCGTCTATGAGATCTTCAAGGTCGGTGAAGACCTGCACTGGAAGCTCGGCCTGGACCTCTTCGGCCAGTATGGTCTGGATCTCACCATCGTCACGCAATGGAACAACCGCGAAGGCGGGGAGGAACTCGACACCAGCCATGGCTTCATGGGCCGGGCGCGCTTCGAACGGCTGTAGGCCCTGCTGCCAGCGTCCACCATGGTGCTGGGGATCGACGAGCACACCGCTGTGATCGTCCAATCCGGCCGGGAAGAAGGCCAGGTGCTGGGAGTCGGCGGCGTGGCGGTCTTGCGAGTGGGGGAGAGCAGAAGGATCGAGGCGCCGTCCGCCTTTCCCCTCGCCTGGCTGGGCAACTTCCAGATGCCGGATCCCCTCAAGGCGGGCATCCCGGAGGATGTGTGGCATCGCATCGATGAGGCCCAGCAGATGGCGGAGGCTGCGAAGAGGCCGCCGGTGGAGGTGCTCGAGTTGGTCTCCACACGCAAGGCGGCGCGGGCTCGCAGCGAGTGGCAGGCTGCGGACGCTCTGCGGGCGCAAATCGAGCGTCTGGGCTGGATGATCGAGGATACTCCCGATGGCCCCCGCCTGACTCCCACACCCTAGAGCCAGGCTGCCCATTGCAGGCAAGCAGCCGCATGTCGAAGGGAGGATAAATGACAAAGGAACCCGATCCTGCAAGCGAAGCCCAGGCCGACCAAGATTTGAAGGAAAGGGAAGCGTGGTTGATCCGGGAATTGCAGCAGAATGCGATCAGCCAGCGGACGGCAGAGGAATTGGCGCGCAAGCGCGTCCGCGAGATCAAAGCCTCCGGGCTGGATTGGCGCTTCTGGCTGGAGGAGTTCGACGAACGCGCCCAAGAATTGCTGGACGAGTCCGCAATGCTATATTCCATCTATATTCGCACAGGCAAGGAGAGGATGCTGTAGGGAGCGCGTTGGCCACAAGATCGCCTTGCCTGTGTCTTCGCCAATCCCAGGCACTTTGGGAAGCGAAACCACCCAGCAAGGAAAGGGTGATCATGCGCCCTTGCACGCCTATGCGGGGTGGAGCAACGTAATGCAGTTGATCCCATCCCCGGAAGCCGGATTCGTGGGTCTGGATCACGACGATCCCGCGGCTGCCGCTGGTCCAGGCCCATTCGACCGATCTAGGCTGATCCTCCGATCCAGCGCACCCACGCCGCCCCCGCGTCCTGCGCGGCCTGCCAGAGCTTTCGATCCGCGGTCCAGAGCGTCGCTCCAAGCGTCTCCGCGACCAAGATATACTGCGCATCGTAGGCAACCGTCTGGCCCAAGCGCTCCGCCCAGGCTAGAGCCTTGACGTGGCTCTCGGGCGTGGCTGGGATCTGATCCAGGCCGAGAGCCCAAAGGAATTGGATCGCTCGCTCCGCGGCCTCCGTCGTCAGGATCCCTTTCACAACGGCCTTCCTCAATCCCGAGACGACTTCGTAGCCCCAAAGAGCAGGTACAGCAAAACGGAGGTCCTCATCATGCCACTGGCGCATACGCCGGTCGACTTCGCTGGAGTAGGGGAGCGGGATGACCAGTGCCAGGGCGATGTTGGCATCGATGACGACCGCCGTCATGACCCGCTCCCTTGGGCCCTTTCAAGCTCACGCTCGCGTTCGGAACGCACCTCGGCCATCAGGTCACGCTCATATACGCCGAACGCTTCTTGAGCGGCTGCGCGGATCTCGGCTAGATGCTCAAGCGCATGGGCTCGCCGCCGGGCGCGTGCCGCCTGATCGCGGGCAAGGGCCTTAAGCCCTAGCCGGATGGCCTCGCGGGCAACATCGGAAATGCTGCGCCCTTCTCGGCGGGCAATCTGGCGCAAGCGATCATGCTGGTCTGGCTCAAGCAAAAGCTGGGATCGATGGTATCTCTCGCTCATCTCATCCCTCCAAAGGAATTACATCTACACATGTGATTGTACAATTGCACTCCGTTCCGGTCAATCAGCGGCCGTCCGACCGGCTATCTTCCCACATGCGCCCGACGAGCGCCTCTTGCCTCCCGCTCCATCTCGTCTATCCATGAGCCCTCGCATGCGCGGCGAGTGTCCGGGAGGTTCAGCACATTATGGGTAGCCGCTTCAGGAGTCTGAGTCCTGCCCGGGCGGCAGGATCGCGATCAGCCCCCAGAGGCCGATGTCGGAGAATAGCATCGGCGCAAGGAAAGGCGCGTGCCGCAGGAAGCGCTCGAACACGAACTGGCCCCCGGATGTCAGATTCGTGCGCGTGTGCAGCACCACGCCCAGCAGCCCGGCGAGCATCATCAGGACCATCGCCGTGAGATAGGTCCAGACGTCCCCGCGCCGGGGCTCCGGCAGGGCCGCCAGCGAGGCAGCCACGACCGTCGCGAAGACCCCCACGGCGGTGGGAAACCAGAGCCAGGGGTTGCTGAAGTCGGTGCGGGCGTGATCGAGCACGCTGCTGATCACCGTCGCCAGGCTACCCATGCTCACGGCGTAGAGGTAGGCGCGGGTCTTGCTGTAGGGCAGTGGAAGCCGCAAGCCGCCTGGCAGGCGCAGCACGCCGCTATCGGGCGAGGTTTCAGGCCAGGCAGCGCTGATGCCGAAGAGCCCCACCAGGCAGAAGGTCAACGGCCCCAGGAGGGGTGGCGCCCAGATCAGCAAGGAGATCGTGACCTGCGAGCCGGGCGGCGCGAAGGGGGCGATGGCGCGCACGATATGAAAGTAAGCCCCCAGGAAGCCGACCGCCGTGGAAGCCAGAAGAACCAGGGTTGCGAGCAAGGAGGCCGCTTCACGGCGCCGCATCGAGATCAGGCCGGCGATGAGCAGCATCGTACCGCCGATCGGGCCGAAGAGAATCGGGATCCACTCCTGGGGCACGATGGTGCCGCTGATCAGGTGGGCTAGATAGGTTTCCAGGCCCAGCAAGAAGAGGTTCAGCGCGGCCATGAGCAGCACGACCTGATCCCGGCTGAGGGGCATGCGCAGGCGCTCCATTCGAGGGATGGCGACGGCGGCGTAGTTCATGGCGCCCCTTCTCCCCCGGCCGAGAGCCGCTCCTCCACGGTCTCGCGCAATTCAGCCAGGTCGCTGAGCATCTCATAGGCGCCGTGCCATTGGGTGTAATCGGGTCCCTGCATCCAGCCGCCAAACTTGGCCGTGCGGCCCCAGTGGTGCCAGAGTTCGAAGTGGACGAACTCCGCGGGCTCGTCGAACGGGTCTGGCGTCAGTAAGCCCTGCTCTTTGAGTGGCGCGATGATCTCATCGCTTTCAAGCACAAGCTCGTTCACTCGCTCCACTAGCCGATCGCCGTCCGCATAAAAGCCCTCCACGAAGCCGTCACTATGGCATTCCAGACAGATGCCCTGCATGCGCACCATGTTGTCTTGCCAGGAGGGGCGCCGCTGGCTCACGGGGGCGAAGAGGTACCAGGTCAGACGGTCGCCCACGTCATGCGTGGTGCCGGAGGGGCCAAATCCGCTCATGTGACATAAAGCGCAGGTGGGCGCAGGGAAATCCTCGACCGTCAGCGTGCCCGGCTCGGCCTCCCAGGACCAGGTGTACCCGCCGGTCAGGTAGGCGATCCCGTGAGGAGATTCCTGGTAGATCTCCCACTGCGGATGGTCGGGGCCGATGTGGCAGGCGTTGCAGGTCTCCGGCTTGCGGGCCTGCTCCAGGCTGAACTCGTGCCGCAGGTGGCACTTCTGGCACTGCCCAACCGAGCCGTCTACTGCCGGCCGGCCGATGTTATGGCAGACCTCACAGGCAAAGCGCGTGATCGCCGGACCTTCGAGCGCGGCGATGGCGTTGCGCGACTTGTCCGGCGCGAAGCCTCCCTCCGGGATCGCTTCGTAGGCCGCCAGAAGGTCTGGCGAGAGGTCCTTCGAGCCGAAGACGGCCACATAGGCGGGCAGGCCATGGCGGCTCTGGCTGAACTGGGCCACCTCCTGCTGGTGGCACCTCTGGCACTTCGCCGCCGTGGGGGAGCCCAACACGTAGGTGCCCTCATGCTCCACTGCGCCGGGGTAGTCCGACGCCACCTCATGGCAGTCCTGGCAGTTCACATTGGCCAGCGCCATTGTGCTGCGACCGTACTGCTGGACGATGCCCGGCGTGGTGCGTGCGTGGCAGACCACACACTCATTGCGGCTGCGTGCCAGCACGTTTGGCCGTTCAACCTCGTCCAGCGGCCTCCCGGCCTGCCCCACCGCCAGGATGATCAACGCCGAACCCAGGATGATGATCACC
>CAZQDE010000119.1:0-5467 GCA_964591485.1 uncultured Anaerolineaceae bacterium
CTAATGTTGCATTGTCTATCTTTGATAAGTCTCAAGAGGCGCTTGCCTAAACTATATCGCCCAGCCTCTTGAAGGCGACCACATTTGATCAAAGCGATGCCCCAGGCGGGCCGCACTGAGCGCGGGCATGGCAAATTTCCTTATTAGCCTAATGACATCCTGGAACGAGGCAATCTTTGGCCGGTCCTGCCCTATTCGATGCAGGAAGGCCCTCCACTGACCTTGCTGGGCGCGCGCGAAGTCATCCGTGAGCCCCACCGGAACCCCTGCCGGTATGGCAGTGCTTCGAGCCTCGAATGTGCGGCGGATGCAATCCACCAGCACCTGACCGTCAAAGCGAAATGCCCTGGCCATGGCGTGCAGGTCGAAGAAATCCTTCATGCGGCTGTTCACCTGGCCAAGCTGCACTATTGCTTCCAACTTCTCGGCGACAACGGTCTCCTTCGGGTAGATGTGCAGCCTCGGCGCTGGCATGTCCAGGATTGTGGGGTAGTCCACAAGATCTGGATCAATAGTCACCGGATCGCTGAACGAAATATCCAATCTGATTCTGACTCTGGTCCTTCCGATTGTCCCCCATAGCTTGGCGCGAACGCCGGGATATCGCGCATGTTCGGCGATGGTTTCTACTTCGACAGAGGCGGGGTCAAAAAGGAGGCCATCATCTTCCACGGGCTGCACGCATACCTCGCGAAGCATATGTGCAACTTCCGCCGAATCCGGCTTGGTGTATGCGCGCAGGTCGATATCCCGGGTGGTTCTCTGGATCGCCTCAGGCCAGGTCATCATAAGCAGGGCCCCCTTTAGAACAAAGAGCTTGCCATATTTGCTGCGCGAAAGCCGGTATAGGAACCGCTCGATGCCGTAATAGGTGAGCACCTCTTCAAAGGTTTGCCCATGGCTACGAGCATGGCTTCTGAGGCGGTCCAGCACCGATTGCTGCATGCCAACGGAATGTTTACTCATGCGAGCGCCTTTATGTAGGGCTCCATGACATTTCTAACGCGATCTATCGTGGCATAGTGGAGAAGGCGATCGATATCTCGATCCCTTCGGCGGAGGTATTCTCGCAGCGCCTCCACAGCCACGTCCTCGCCCACCTTCGTCCGGAACTTGAAGCAATCTGCCAGCGTTTTCTCTCGCGAGTAGACAGGGACTGCAAATCCAGCGATTCTGTGCTCTTCGATCCCCGCCCGATATGCCCCCTGCGACAGCCAGGTGATATCCAGCGGCGGATAGGTAACACTTGGCTTCCATGACCCTCGAGGCAGCGCGATGTATAGGAGGCGCGGGATTTGCGTGGTGAGGTCATGGATGCTCAGCGCCGTGAGGAGGCAGAACACCGCTTTGGGCACCAGCTTGGCCACCTGAACCAGATCGCTGTCTACGATGGGGCGCGCGGCAGTGCGTAGCAGGTAGAGCCCCCGGGCTGGTCTTTCCAGCATCCCATCGCGCAGCATGCGCGCAAGGGTTTGCGGGTGAACGCCAAGTCTCTTAGCCTCGGAAAGCCGCAGAACGCCGCGATGGTCCTCGAATATTCGCTTGGCTTTTTCGCGTGCAGTTTCTTGAGTCATATGATTGTGAAAATTCCTATACACTTATAAATAAGTGTATAGATTTTATCACATGATGCTTGAGCCCAATCATTATAGCCATGCAACGACGCATAAAGCCGCTGGCCTAAAGTTTGCGCGGTCAGATTCCGGTCCCCGTTAGCACTTCGCCTCCGACCTAGGATTGGATGAAGGCCCCAGTTCGTGCGCTCTGGCCGCCTGCAATCAGATTGCTTCTCCCTTCAATGAGCTCCTTCCATGAATAGTTGACACTTGTCACGGCAAAGTCCGGCTCCCGATGGAAGGGCTGCTGAGCGTAGTACATGGCCACGGGACGGGCCTCTGGCTCGCCCTCATCCTGCTTCTGCACCTCAACTTCGACAAGGGCCAGGATGAAATCCTCGGGCTTATTGAGCGCCGCCAGGATCTCGTTCTTGCTCACGGTGACGGTCGTTGCCCCTTTAATGCGGCCTTTGACCTCAATAAATCGCAGCCTTCCGTTCCCGGCGATGGCGGATTCGATGTCCCAGCCCAGGTTCTCTCCGCTGACGTCCCTGGGCGTGTTTCCCAGGCGCCGCTCGTGCTCCATCACGGCCTGCATGGCCGCGGCTTCGATCAGGGCGCGCTGGCGTCCAAAGACACCGGCCTCTTCTTTGGCCTGGGGAGCCTCTTCAAAGGCCTCCTCGAGCAGTCCTTGGGGAACGATGATCGCCCCGCCCACCACGACAGGAGGAAGCGCAGCCAACTGGCGTTCCTCTTCCAGCTCTTGCAGGCGCCGCTCCAGGCGAGCCTGCAATTCATCTGCCCTCCGCCGTGCCATGTCGGAACTCAGCCTCATGCGCGATTTACCCGCCTCCTCGCGCGCCTTGAGCTCCTGAGCCCGATGATCCCAGTAGGCGATTTCCTTGGTCAGCCGATCTTTCACCGCAGCCATGGTGCGGTTCACGCGATCTTCGCGACGGCTCTTCACGTCCTGGAGATGGCGCGGAACGATATGTTGGACGGCGTAGGCAATGGCATGGGCCTCAAGATCGCCTTTCAGCCACGTGTCCTCCAAAGCCCGTCGAGCATGACCAGGCAACTCTCCCGTGATCGGCTCATAGTCCAGGAATGGCGCTGGCCCGGCATCGCGCGCTTCACCTTGGGCATTGATTTCCACAAACTGCATTTGCCGAGACACCACACGGCGTGAGCCTGTACGATCCTTGCGACCATCTCGAATGGCATGCTCCAGGTACAACAATGCTCGCGGTTCTCGTCCGGGATCGGAGGGATCGACCAGGATCGCGCCGCGGCGGAGCAGTTCGCGATAGCGCTCCAAGAGAAGATCAATGGTTGCATCGAGGAGAGGGTGGCCTGGCGCAAGGAAATCCGCGAGCGGCTTCCCAGGAATGTTTATCTTCTCTTTATGAAAAGTCACACGCTGGTAGCGTGGAAGCACCCGCCGTCCACCCATACGGATCCCCTGGTTTCGAATGGCCGCAGGAACACGGCTGATTTCGTAGCGGCCGGACTCGCGCTCGTGCATCGAGCCTCCCAGGTGCGCGAAGGCGGTCTTGAAAAAGGAGGCAATGAAATGGGGCTGGAGGCGGCGCGCCTGCGCCCGCTCCATATCCTGGCGGATCTGCTGGACCTTCGAGAGGTCCATGCTCTCGCGCGCCAGCGCTTCCTCCTCGAGCAGCTTTCGGCAGCGCTCTTGATCGGCCAGGTTGTCCACCACTTCGTGAAGTTTCGCTCGCACCTCAGGGCGGTCTCCATAACGGATGGCCTGAACCAGCAGGTCGCGCAATCGCTGCTCGTGAAACAGTTTCCCCAAGATATCAAATACCCGGTCGCCCAGGGACTCGCGCTGCTGCTCGATCTTTTGCAGGAGCCGCTTGTACACATCTCCTTCGCGCGTTTCATCCGCCACTAGGTTCCACATGTGGCATACTTCTGTCTGGCCGATGCGGTGGATACGGCCGAAACGCTGCTCCAGCCTGACAGGGTTCCATGGCAAGTCATAATTCACCATCAGGTTGGCGCGCTGCAGGTTGATACCCTCTCCCGCTGCGTCAGTGGCGACCAGGATCTGAACGGTCTTGTCCTGAACGAAGGCTTCCTGGGCCGCCCGCCTCTCTTCCCGACGCATGCTCCCGTGAATGGTGATAATGCATTCCGGCTTTCCCAAGAGTGTTGCAAGCCGTCGGGCGAGATAATCCAGCGTGTCCCTGTGCTCGGTGAAGATCACGATCTTTCGACGGTTGCCCTCGTCATCGAACATCGCAGGGTTATCTTGCAGGAGGGAGGCAAGCTCCGTCCATTTGCGGTCCGTTCCACTGCGCCGGACGGTATCGGCCAGCCGTTCAAGCCGCTTGAGCGTTGTGATTTCGGCCTCCAGCTCCTGGATCGTCTGCGCGGTGGTTGCCAGATCGACCACGAGCTCCGTGGCTTCCTCGAGCTCCTCTGCAGGCGCATCTTCCAGGTCTTCGAGCGTCTCCTCATCGAGTTCAGGTAAGGCATGCTCCCACGAAAGGCGCGTCTCCGCGCCGCGATGGAGAAGTTTGCTTTCACGCAGGCGTTCCTCCAGGCGCTCCCGGCGCCTGCGTAGCGATTTATAGATAGCCTCGGGGCTGGATGCCAACCGCCGCTGGAGGATCGTCAGCGCAAAGCCAACTGTACCTCGACGTCCCTCCTCCAACACCGCCTCGGCGCGGTTGAACTCCTCGGTGACATATGTGGTTACGGCATGATACAGCGCAGCTTCTTCCTCTGAGAGTTGATACGAAACGGTGTACGCCTTGCGCTCGGGGAAGAGACGGGTGCCATTGAAGCGGTAGAGGTCTTCCTTGACCATGCGCCGCATGAGGTCGTTTGCGTCACGTCGGTGAATCCCCTCCCGATAGCGTCCTTCGAACCTGTCGGGATCCAGCAAGGCCAAGAACAGCTGGAAATCCTCTTCCTTGCCGTTGTGAGGCGTGGCAGTGAGGAGCAAGAAATGGCGGGTTATCTGCGATACCTTCTGGCCGAGGCGGTAGCGCTTGGTGTAGCGTGTCTCGGTGCCGAAGATGTGGGCCGACATCTTGTGGGCTTCGTCGACAACGATCAGATCCCAGTCGGTGTCATCTAATTTCGGATGAAGGTTCTCATCGCGGCTCAACTTGTCCAAACGGGCTAGAACGAGGTCCATCTCCGCGAGCGCATTGCCTGTGCGTGCGGCTTCGATGCGCTCGTTAGTCAATATCTCGAAGGGGAGGGAGAACTTCTCCTGAAGCTCGTCCTGCCATTGCTCAACCAAGTTGCCCGGCGTAATGATAAGGCAGCGCTCCAGGTCTCCGCGAAGCATGAGTTCTTTGATGTAGAGCCCGGTCATGATGGTCTTGCCGGCGCCCGGATCATCAGCGAGCAAGAAGCGCAGAGGCTGGCGCGGGAGCATCTCGCCATATACAGCGGTGATCTGGTGGGGGAGAGGCTCGATCAGCGAAAGGTGAACCGCCAGCCAGGGATCGAATAGATAGGCCATGCGAATGCGGTAGGCTTCGGAGACCATGCGGAAGAGGTTTCCGTCACTGTCAAAGGCGAAGGCGCTGCCTGGAGATTCGATCTCAAGAGTCGGTTCCCGATCTCGGAAGAGGAGCTCCGTACCGACATTTCCTTCAGCATCCTTGTACGTGAGCTCAACAACATCCGAGCCATGCCAATGCACATCCACCACCGACACGGTGGTATTTGGCAGTATGCCGCTTACCTTTGCCCCTTTGCGGAGGTCCTCAAGCCGAGCCATCGGATGCCCTCATATCGTTCCCATTTTAACCTGCTCGAGTTCAGGGAGTGATCGCGAGGCGGGCTCCCAGGCAGTTGCCTAGACTCGCTCGTCAATCCTTGCAGAAAGAAAGGCGGTGTTCTTCGATCGATCTCTTCAATCTAGATCATCC
>CAZQDE010000120.1:0-5283 GCA_964591485.1 uncultured Anaerolineaceae bacterium
TCAAAGATGGGGACACCGAGGACCAAGATGGGTGTGAACCAAGTCAATCCCTGAGGCAGGCCGGCCTGAGCTGGCGTATAGGCAATTCCGATAGCGCTCAATAGGAAGCCGAGCAGTTGCGAACCCGAATCTCCCAGGAATGTCCGCGCCGGCATAGCGTTGTAGAGAAACGTGCCAACAGATCCGCCCAAGAGAGCCGCGGAGAGAATTGCCAGGTCGGGCTGCGCCGAATCGATTGTCACGAGCATGAAGAACGCCGAGGCAATTCCGGCCAGGCCAAGCGCTAGGCCGTCCATACTGTCCACAAAATTGAAGGCGTTGGTCAGCCCAGCAACCCAAAACAGGGTAAGCCCGAGGTCCACTCCAGCGATGCGCGTGGCCCGCACCTGAACGCCGGTTAGGATGAGCAGGCTGGTCGCAGCGACCTGAGCAAGCAGCTTTTGATAAGGTCGTAGCCCGTATCGATCGTCAATGAATCCCCAGAGAGCCATCCAAGCGCCCCCAACCATGATTCCAAGCATCTCGGTTCCAATGGGAGGTCGAAGGATGCCATACGCAAGGCCGACAGACAACACCAGGATGACGCCACCTGCCATGGGCATCGGATCGTGATGCGATTTATGGGGCGCAGAACCTGGTATGTCCAATAAACGCGCCCATCTTGCAGCGCGAATTAGGAACGGCGACGCGAGTACTGCGGCCACAAGGGAAATCAAGATATACGGGAAGAGATCCGCCAGGCGCATCATGGGACCACACCCCCACGGGCGGCGAACCAAAGGATGCTGGGCACAGAGGGATGCTTTATCATGTCAATCCACTCTCAGACTGCCCGCGCGCCGCTGGCTTCGGAAATAGCCGAGGCGGAATCCGCCATCATACGGCCTATCCCAGAGGATAGGAAACCTAGAATAATCCACATTTGTGGCAGGGCAAACGTATCGAGGCTGAAACCTTCAAGCAGCAGGGCGCCAACCGCCAGACACCCAGCCAATCCCAGCACCCGATCCGTGAGGGTGCCTACGCGGCTGATCGCCAGCCCGCCCAGGAAGAGCATCACAAGCCAAATAAGGTAGAAGGAGAACCCAAGCAGCCCTGTCTCGGAGAGCAGACGGATCCAAAGATTCTTGGGATTGGGGAAATTGGGATTCGTCGGATCGAGGAGTATCCGAATTTCTGTCAGCCCATATCCATAGGAAGGCGCCACCTTTGGGAAGAGAAAACCTGCATTCCCCAGGCCAATGCCGGTAAATGGGTATAGCTCGAATGGCCGATAGCCAGCTTCCCAGAAAACGACTCGCTCCGCAAACGCAAGACGGTCAGCCAGCGCATAAACAAATTCGCCAGGGTGCTCTTGTCGAATCTCGGTCATCTGCGAGGGCAATGTGCGCAGACTCTTCATACGGCGGTCGCGTTCGCTTATCCAGACTCCGACCGCCACGAACACAGCCAGCAGCATGCCCAAGGCCACCGATAAGATTGCACCGCGAATTGCTACGGCACGCCAGCCGAACAAGCCGCCTGAGCTTCGACGAAGGCGCCGCAGGAGCGCGCCCGACAGACGCCAACCTGCCAGGACAACTAAGGCGCCGACTAAGACGAAGAATGTCAGATAGCCTCCGCGCGAGAAACTAAGAAGGAAAAGGGCAATCCCCCAGATCCCCAGTCCAAGCTCCACCGACAACCATCCTCGCTTCGAGGAGAAGACCGAGACGCGGCGCACCACGCTGGCGAACCAGAGCGGGAGGTAAAGCACCACCATTTGATCGGCAAACCAGGATGGTTCAAAGGCAAGTCCCGTTACTCGGTCATCGAAAGGTTGCCGGATGACAAACTGCCGGTGCCAGTGCGTGAACCAGTAAGGCAAGCCAGGCTTGCCATCCAATACAAAGTAGGCTTGCACTGTCCCCCAAATGAGCGTCAGCACGGCGCCCAGATAAAGCAGCCTCAAGGAGGTCTTCAGCCGGGCCCTATCCTGAGTCTGCATCACGGCGGCGAGGTAAAAGGCCACACCGATTCCCAAGGTGATCAAACCCCGAAGCTCGCGAGCGAAGGGCACTTGACCTTTGTAGGGTTCAAGCGGGAAAAACTGGGCGATTGAAACCGAGATCAGTGCTGCAAAGACGAGTCCTAGGAGCGGCCAGGCGACGGCCCGTATCCTGTTACCCGCGATCAGCTTCGGGAGCAACCAGACCGCCGCTAGTGCAACGAGAGGTAACAGGGCCAGCGGGCTGACAGGGGTCTTGCCAATGAGCCGGACAACATAGCGGGAGCTCGTCCAAGGAACCACAACCAGCAGAGCGAGCCAGAGCAGCCATCCGAGACGCTCATGAAGCTGCAGAACGAGTGCTTGCGCGCGATTCTTCATGGGCTTTCCTGTTAGAACCGTCCTCTAGGCTAAGGCGCGTGCCGTCGCGATCGAGAGGGCCATTCCGATTAGCAGCCCGAGGAAGGCGCCGGACAAGATTAGGGCACCGCGGCCCCAATATATAGGCCGGTCGGGGGCAGAGGCCTCCTGGACGAACTCATGCTCGACCGCCGCAGGGACCCCATGACTCTTAGATCTATGGGCTTCCCACTCCTCGACCAGCGAGGCGATCGATTCCGTGGCTGCACCTGGAGGGCAATCCCACGCCGCCGGGGAACCTCCAGCAAGCTCGCATCCGAGGTCTTCAAGCCTGGATTGAACCACAATCGCCGATGCGGCATGATCCACAGCTTTCCCAAGCCCGGTTGAAGCCGCCTGCGCCCATGCATTTGCCACGATGGCAGCCTCGTGAGGGTCCTCGTGGATTGTCCCCAGCATCCATTGGTCCTCGAAGTCGTTCAATCGAAGATGCTCGCGAAGTTCCGCTGGGGAGCTGAATTCGGATTGATCTCCGAGCAGGCTCAGCACTGCTTGCATCGTCTCATCGCCCAACATCAGAACCCGGACGGAGGTGAGAAGCTCTCTCTTCCGCGGCCACACGAGATGCTGGTAGGCCTCACCCGTCAAATCCACGCGCAGCGCGGCCACGGCCTGGTATCGGGCAGGCCGGAGATATGAGACCCCCAGACCAAGCAGACCGCCCACAAGAATGGCAATGACCAGCCAATACCACGCCCTCAAGAAAGAGAAGAAGATTACTCGGGGATCGATCTCTCGGCTAAGCAAATCCTCACCTCCAGCACCCATTTTGAAATTGGAAGCCATAGCTTACGTCCAATCGGTTCGGGCCCATCTTCTTGGCTTCGCTGAGAAACGCACTGAGTCTACCATAGTGCCCAATACGCTCAAGTCAGACCAACCTGGCCGCTTGGGTTCTAACAAGCAGCAATGGATGGTATGCTTTGTCTGGTCCCTCAGTCCAGTTCTGGCAATATTCGGCAGACCGGCCAAGGAGATTTCAACCTTGATCCATAAACCAAAGGTCCCCAAGTTTGCGAACCGCGACCTATGGCTTCAACTGCTCCTTCTCGTTGCCATCATCTGGATTGCCAAATTCTGGCGAAGCGAGGATTTTGGGCTCTACGCCGATGACTATTCGAGAATTCCCACAGCTCTCAGCAAGACTTGGTTCGAGCTGGCCGAATATCTTGGAGGCAATTCCGGCCGGATCTTTTCAAAAGCACGGCCCCTCCATGAGGTTATGATTTTCAGCATTTCTCACGCCGCTGGCAGGCTGGCGGGGCTTCGCAGCATGTACTTCGTTGCATTTGCAATCTATGCATTCAACACGGCTCTCCTCCTCGCTCTGCTTCGTCGCGTGGCATCCCCTTCGGTCGCCCTGCTGGGTGCGCTGGCCTTCGCACTCTACGGTGCAGATACGACTCAATCCCACTTGACCCTTTCGTTTGGGGGTCAACCCTCGATTTCTTTCCTTCTGCTGGCCTTTCACGCCTATCTCTCGCGCAACGAATGGCTCGCATACCTGCTGATACTGGGCTCCCTGGCAACGTATGAATCCGCATTCGCGGTATTTCTCAGCGCGCCGTTATTGACTGCTGGCAGGCAAGGCAACCCATCAAGACAGCGATTCCTAAAGCATGCCGCCCTGATGGCCCTGCTCGTGGCAATCTCGATTTCAATGCGAATAATGACAGGCGACAATCATCTTGCCCAGTTGAGTTCCCTTCCTATCCCCCGTATAGTCTTGGGAGCCGCCTACCGAATGGGCATCGGGCCGATCGTCAGCCTCGGCACCTACGCCTATCGTCCCCTTCAGATATTCTGGGATCTCTCTGCAATTGATATCCTCCAAGCTTCTCTTCTCACTGCCTGCCTACTCGGGCTCATCTTTGGCGCGTTGCCTGCCTCGAGCGGACCTCGATCGGTCTTTCGACAATCCATGCGCCCACTCGTTTGTCTCCAAAGTCGCGAGGCAGGCAGATCACTCCTCCGCTTGATATTCGTCGGCGCCGTCATGCTGGCTCTGAGCTATGCATTTACGATTACCATTCGGCCATATGCGATCAGCGGGCGAGATACTCGGGTTCATCTTGCCGGTGCGGTTGGCGCTGCACTGGTTATCGGCTGCCTTCTGGTACTGGGACTGGACCACGTATCCAATCCCCGTGGCAAATCGCTGGTCAAGGGACTCATCGCGATCTATTTCCTTCTCATGGGACTATTTGGGGCAACTGTCCAGGCGGATTACGTTGAATCCTGGACACTTCAACGGCGCCTCTGGCGTGATATCGTTGAATGGGTGCCTGATCTTGATGAGGGGATTGCCATCCTGATCGAACCCGACGGCTTCATCGACACCCGACAAATCGACGCCAATACATGGAATCTGCCCTATGTATTACCTCACCTCTTCAGGTTCCCCGGGGAATGGAAAGCCCCACCCCGCGCCTTTCGCCTTCTGCCCAACTGGCACGAGACGATCCTAACCGACCAGGGATATTTCCAGCTTACCCACAGGGCCATTCTGACATCCCCCACGAATGATTACGGCGAATATCCCCCTAGCCAGATTGTCCTTCTTACAACATCGCAAGGGCACATATCAGGCCGGCTCGAAGCCGCACGAATTGGAGATATCGTGATTGAACTACGCAAAGCGCCCGAGCAGCCTACGGCCAGATTTGGGGCCGGAGTGCTAAGCCCCTTGCTTCTTGGCGCCGAGTGAAGCTTTCCACAATCCATCGAGGTCCTCGGGGTCAGTCATCGGCCGGAGAATTGCCAGAAACTTGAGCCTCCGTCGAATAACGATCGACACCGCTCAGGGTAGTAGATCCCTTGACTCAAGAGCCTTCATGATCTTCGCCACGCTCTCCCCCACACTCTCCTCAGCCGTG
>CAZQDE010000121.1:0-5262 GCA_964591485.1 uncultured Anaerolineaceae bacterium
CTTCGCCGATCCGGAGGTGGGTATGCTTCAGCGCCTGCGTGCGAAAGCCCCTGCCGGCCGCGAAATCCAACGTTTGCGTGCTCTGGTTGAATACGAGGATATCGGCGGCATCTATCCCCAACTGCTCGGTGACCTGGGACAAGAGCACATCGAAGGTCACGCGTGGATCCAGACTCGCGGTGATTGCCAGGTCGATCTTGCGCAAGGCTTCTAGTTGGTTCAGATGGCGCTTTATACGACGCTTATCTTGCACTTGATCGGTGATGTCCCGGACGATGCTTGTCACGACGATGCCCGTATCGAAGTGGAAGTGGCTCAGGCTGACATCCACGGGGAACTCTGTGCCATCCTTGCGGCGAGCGTAGAGTTCGATGCCCGCTCCCATCCGGCGCGTTCGCGGCGCAGCGTCGTATTCGTGGCGATGCTCCACATGCACTTCATGGAAACGCTCCGGCAATAGCACTTCAACCGGCCTGCCGACCAGTTCGCCTGGCTTGTAGCCGAACATCTCATAGCCCTGATCGTTGACAAACACGATTTTGCCATCGCCGTCGGTGACCACGATGGCGTCCGGCGCAGAGCGAACCAGCGCATGATACTGTTCTTCCACGCGGTCCCGCTCGATGCGTGTCCGCAAAGCTGTCAACGCGAATGCCAGATCGCCCGCCAGCCGGGTCAGTAAGTTTGTCTCTTCCTCATCGAAAGCATCGGGCTCTTCAGCGTAAATGTTGAGCGCGCCGAAGATATCTCCATTGGAGGCAAGCGGGAGTGCGGTGGATGAGGCGTAGCCTCTCTTCAAAGCATCATCTCGCCAGGGCGCGAACTTCGGTTCCGTGAGGATATGTCTTGCCACGGCCGGTTCGCCGGTGCGGATGGCTGTTCCCGTGGGGCCACGCCCTCTCTCTGTATCAGACCAAGTGATGCGCAAATTCTCTAGATAGCCCTCTTCGAACCCATAATACGCGACGGGCCGCACGTTCTTGTCCTCGTCTTGCTCAGCGAATCCCACCCATGCGAGCCGATAGCCTCCCGCTTCCACGATGATGCGGCAAAACTCCTGCATCAGCTCGCTCTCGTTCCGCGCACGCATGATGGCCTCGTGGCCTTCGCTCAGCGTTCTCCAGGCGCGAGCAGAGCGTTTTAGGGCCTCGTTCGTCTTGCTGATCGAGGCGAATACAGGGCCGATCCAGATGATTCCCGCCACCATGAGCGCCGAGATGACCAATGAGAAGAATTCCTCGACCAGGTTCGGCTGGACGGCGCCCTCACCGGCGAGCGATCGGACAAGGGTAATGGACCGGCTAATGGCCATGAGCGGGATCGCGGCCGCGATGGCCAGCCATCCGGCCCTTCGCCGGGTGACGAAGATCAATCGTATCGCAGCGATCGCGGCGACGAACTGGAGCAGGATCGAGGCCGCCAGAATAGCATGAACTATGCTTCCGCCGTTCATCTCAGGATGTGTAAAGAATAGATGTGGGCAGGGATGCTCTGCAGGGATTCTGCCTCACTTAGACCGCCCATTATAATCCCGCGAGATTTGTGCCCTTTCAATATGCATGTCGTACTATGCGCCGGTGAAGCCGCAAAGGAGCTTCTCCAACCAACGGCTTGCGCCAGGTCCTCCTCCCATCTCCGGGGTTTGGCCTGTTCGTCCGCTCTTGCATCGAAAGGATGTGCTGCTCCATGCCGGCGGCCGGCACGGGATTGCTGGATGAACGACAAGTGATTGGCCGCCACGGCACCGGCAAGACCTTTGCGCTCGTCGGGGGTGCGGCTTTGTGAGCGAGGAATGCCTTGGGCCGGAATGGTCCTGGTCACCTTCACCACGAGGGCTGCCGGCGAAAGGCGCGAGCGGCTGTGCATGGACGTGAGGAACCGGACCTTGCGCTGCTCTCCGCCTGCCGAAAGAGCGTTGCCTGAGCCCTTGGGCACCAGCGGCGGCGAGAATGCCGCTGGCCTGTCGCGGGCCGACCGGCCGGCATTGAGAAACCCGCGCCGGCCCGATTCCCAGATGACGGGTTATCAAGACTACAGAGTAAGAAGCCCCGGAAAACCGGGGCGAATACGGGCATGGGAGGGGCCCAAACCCGGCTCCCGGCGAAGAGTAAGGTTACCGTGGACAGGGGGGCGGAGAAACATCGCCCGTGGCCAAGCGATTAACTGGGCGATGCCGTATAGAACCGCCTTAAACCTCGCCGGGGCGCGCGGGTTGTGGACTGGCACGGCCGAGGCAAGAGAAAGATCCAAGCCGGCCCTGGATACGATGTCTTAGCGCTTGCTGCAACATCTAATCCCAGGTAGGGTTATGATAGAGCAAGGTGAAGACGCCGAAAGAGGTTACCTGCGCGCGGAGAGGAGGTACAAATGATTCGCATAGCAGTCGACCGAAAGCAAGTGGAGGAGTTCTGCCAGCGCCATGGAATCCTGCGCCTGGCGCTCTTCGGTTCGGCCTTGCGTGGCGATCTTGGCCCGGAAAGCGACATCGACCTCCTCGTGGAGTTCGAGCCTGGCCGAACGCCGGGGCTTTTTGGCATTGCCCGCCTGGAGCGGGAACTATCTGTTCTTTTTGGTGGGCGCAGGGTGGACCTGCGCACTCCCGAGGATCTGAGTCGCTATTTCCGCGAGGATGTTCTGCGAGAAGCCGAGGTCCAATATGAAGAAGGATGACCGAATCCGGCTTCGGCATATGCTCGATGCGGCCAGTGAAGCCCTGTCATTCACTCGGGGACGAAGCCGAGAGGACCTAAACCACGACCGACTGCTCGTGCTCGGATTGGTCAAAGCGATCGAGATCATTGGTGAGGCAGCTTACCAAACCTCCGAGAGGACCCGAGCTGGGTTTCCAGATATCCCTTGGGAGGACATCATCGGGATGCGCCACCGCTTGGTGCATGCCTACTTCGACATCAACCTCGATATCCTCTGGCGCACTGTTCAAGACGATCTGCCGCCGCTGGTTCCTGCCCTCGAATCTGCCTTGGCCCAGGACGATGCTGAGGGGGCTACAACGGATACCTAAGGCGGACCTCTAGCGGCCTATCCACGATCATCCTCTTTCAGGGACACGGGGCTCATTCGGATTACCAATATAGAATCGGGGATGAAGGCACCGATTGATCTTGACATTCTGCTGAGGGTTCTATGGAAAGGGGGAACTGCCATCGCCGAGCATCTGCCGAGAGGTGGCGCAATGGAGCCCGGCGAGGGCGATAGACTTGCTCTCCGCTTGCAGCACTACAACCTTAGATTACATGCTTGCAGGATGGCGGTGTGTTCGGAAAGCGAGAATTGCCATGATGCTCTGGCATGGTGAGCAGGGGCTGCAACGGACCTCAGGGTCTTTCAGGAGGTCACCCCGCTGAGATGGCCTGACCTCGAAGAGTCGGTTCAACTGGCTGCGGCTGCACGCGCAGGCGCTGATTCCTTGGTTATGGAAAGCCCAAAGGGGTTCGCAGATAGTCGGATGATGATGGATAGCCAAGTGAGGCGCACTCGGACGAACCGGCTCGTCGGCCCGGTTCCCAGTCATGCCCGACGCGGAAGCATCGCTCTCGTACCGCTGCACTATGAGGAGGGAGATCCATCGTTTCACTGCTCCGTCAAGGACGCCGGCTGGTCAAACCATCCTGCATCATCTGGTATTCAACCTTGGCGCTTCCTCGCTCGCCTGCCGGCCATACCGCTGTTGGCACCGTATCGCGGGCACTCGCCCACCACGGCTGGGTGTTGGATGCTCAGGCAAGCCGGATGCCTAGAACACATCCTGGCGGGTCATGTTCCGAGCACCGAAGGCGCCCACGGCGACGCCTCCGAGAAGGCCGAGCGCCGCGGGGAGCAGGGTTCCTTCGCCTGCGATGAAGCCGTCGAAGGCGGCTGCGGGCAAGGATCAGGGGTAGAGGCCTCGGAGGGGTGTATTGGTGGATATCAGGCCCGCAAAGGTTGCCCCGATACCCACGCCCAGCGCCAAGGCGAAATTCGACCACCGCAGCGCGATCCACGTGTGAATGGCGATGATCAGGCACGATGCCAGATATACCCGCAACGCATATGCGCCGAGCCTGCCCCAAGGGATCGGTGCCTCGAAGCCGATGCCGGGCTTGAATGTGCGCAGGATCAACCCCACGACGATGTCGGAGGTGCATAGCACCAGGGTGCTCACCGCGATCAAGGCTTTCGCCACCAGAAGCTTGGCGGCGTAGATGGCCCAGCGCGGGATGGGCAACGCGAAGAGATGTTTCCATGCGCCCGAGCTATGCTCGGGGCCTCCCAGGAACGCGGTTTCCAGGGCGATGAAGAGGGGCAGCAGGAACAATGTCCACAGGATGAAAACTTTTTGCGTCATCCAGAGCCAGGGGTTCACATCGATGGGCCCCAGGATGAACTGGCCACGCTGCCAATAGTTGACGAGATACAGCAGTGGGATCACGGGCGGGATGATGAAAGCCAGCCGAAGGGCCAGCGTGCGTTTCAACTTCAGGGCTTCAGCCGCAAGGGCACGACCCAACGCGATCATCAAGCCCCTCCTTCGGGTTCAGCGGCCTGGGTGAGTTCCAGGAAGGCTTCTTCCAGCCTGGGGCGGCGTGTGCTGAAGCTCCGCACTTCGAAGCCTCTCTCCACCAGCAGCGCGTTGATCTTGGGGGCGTCAGAGTCCTTCGGAAGGGCGACGGCGAGCTGCCCGCCTGAAGTATGCTCGGTTTGCCCGCCCTCAGCGGCCAGGATCCGAGCTGCTTCTTCAGATCGATCCACATCGACGAGAAGGTGCTCTCGCCGCTGCGCCTGTAGCTCCTGGAGCGTGCCTTGAAACAGAAGCTTGCCTCGGTTGATGATGCCCAAATGCGTTGCCACCTGCTCCACCTCCGCGAGCAGGTGGCTCGACAGAAAGACGGTGATTCCATGCTCCTGAGGGAGCTTGCGTATCAACTCCCGAATCTCGTGGATGCCGGCAGGATCAAGCCCGTTGGTGGGCTCGTCGAGGTTCAGTAGCTCGGGCTCGCCCATCAAGCAGCGCGCCAGCGCAAGGCGCTGGCGCATGCCCTACGAATATCCTCGAACGAGGCGGTCCGCATCCTGCACCATGTCCACGATGGACAACACGCGTTGGATTTGCTCGCGGTGCCCCCCGATGAGACGCCGCGTCACCTCCGGATTCTCGTATCCGATCTGGTGAGGCTACAAGGCAGGAGGCTCGACCAAGGCCCCGATCTTCCTCAGAATGGGACCAATGTCTTGGCTCAGAGGTTTGTTGAAGATATGCACCTG
>CAZQDE010000122.1:0-5158 GCA_964591485.1 uncultured Anaerolineaceae bacterium
TCGTAGGCTTCCCGGCTTTCGAGCAGCCGTTCGGCCTCGCGCCAATCCTGCTCCTCCTCGGCCCGGTTGATCGAGAGCACGATGTTCCCGTCCCGCCCCCCGGACCGCACGACGTAGACCTCGATCTCCTTGCCGACCTCCAGGTTTGCCCGCAGTTCTTCCGGCAATTGCTCCACCTCGCGCGTCGGGATGACGCCCTCCGATTTGGCGCCGATATCGACCAGAATGTCGCTATCCGTAATTCTGGCGATGGTTCCTGTGCGAATATCCCCGCGTCTAGGGGTCTCCAGCTCGTAGGCCTCCGCCTCGAGCAGCGCATCCATCGGGTGCTCGCTCGCCTCTTGGGCCTCCGCTTCGATAAACGTCTCTTCCCCGATGGTGTTCTCGTTGGACTCCATGAATCTCTTGTTCTCCCTTGGTTGGCGTAGCACGCATTATAAAAGCGAACCTACGCCTTGTAAACCTTCATGCCCAAATAGCCCAGCTCAGGATTGGCCGGTCCGGCGTCGAAGGTCACATTCTCCAGCGGCCTATCCCGACGCATCCTAAGCAGCCTAGCTGCGCCGCTTCAAGGTATAATCCCGCCGGAGAAGGATCGCATATGGCAGCCATTTACCCTTTCACCGCCATCGTTGGCCAGAACCGCATGCGCCGGGCGCTCATCCTCAACGCCGTCAACCCCCGCATCGGCGGCGTGCTGATCCGCGGCGAGCGCGGTACCGCCAAATCGACCGCGGCGCGCGCCCTGGCCGCCCTGTTGCCGGAAGTCGAAGTCGTCGCCGATTGCCGCTTTGGGTGCGACCCGCACGACCCGCCTACCTGGTGCACGGAATGCCGCGAGCGTGTGGCGCGCGGCGAGAATCTACCGGTCGAGACCCGCAAGACTTCCTTCGTGGACTTGCCCGTCTCCGCCACAGAGGATCGGGTGGTCGGCACGCTGGATATCGAACGCGCCATCAAAGAGGGTGAGCGCCACTTCGAGCCCGGCGTGCTTGCAGCCGCCAACCGCGGCCTGCTCTATATCGACGAGGTCAACCTCCTGGACGACCATGTCGTTGATCTGCTGCTGGACTCGGCCGCCCTGGGCATGAACATCGTCGAGCGCGAGGGTATCTCCTTCAGCCACCCGGCCCGCTACATCCTGGTCGGCACCATGAATCCCGAGGAGGGCGATCTACGCCCCCAATTGCTCGACCGCTTTGCCCTCTCGGTCGAGATCCACGGGCTGCAGGACCCGCGTGACCGCGTCGCCATCATGGAGCGCAACTTGGCCTTCGAGGCCGATCCCGAGGCTTTCCGCGCCGCTTGGATGGATAAGGAGCGCAAACTCTCCGAGGAGATCGAACGCGCCCGGGAGTTGCTCGATCAGGTCGGATACACAAAGCGCGATTTGCTCGCCATCGCAGCCTTGACCGCCTCGTTGCAGGTGGATGGCCACCGCGCCGACCTCGTCATCCTCAAGGCGGCGCGCGCGCATGCCGCCTTCGAGGGGCGTGACCGCATCACGGATCGCGATATCGCCCTGGCCGCGGAGCTGGCTCTGCCCCACCGCCTGCGCCGGGGCCCCTTCCAACAAGTCGAGGTCAGCATCGAGGAGCTCCAATCACGTCTGGAGCAAATTCAACACGACGCCGGCCAGTCCGGCGAAGAATTGGAACCTCAGGCTGGCGAGCAGGAGCCCGAATCTAAAAAAAAAGGCCTAAGGCCGGCCTAGCCGAAGAAGAGGTCGAGGCCGCCGAGAAGAAGCACGAGGCCGAGCCCATCCGCCGCCCAGCCCCGGATTCACTCAGCGCCCGCTGGTGGGAAGGTGGCGAGAAGGTCAAGATCGGGCCCGCGTTCGTGCCCCGCCGCCTGGAGGGCAAGATCGACCGTCTTCTCCGCCGGCAGGGCGGCCGCCGCACGCGCACACGCACCGACCGCAAGCGCGGCCGCTATATTCAGGCCCGTCCCGCTGGAAACCACCTGGATGATATCGCCTTCGATGCCACCTTGCGCGCCGCTGCGCCTCACCAACGCGAGCGGCTGGCGCAGCGAAAGAAGGTGGCCTTCGCGATCCAGCCCTCTGATTTGCAGCGCAAGGTCCGGGTCCGCAAGGCCGCCAACCTGATCTTGTTCGTCGTAGATGCCAGTTGGTCGATGGCTGTGGCCGAGCGCATGTCTGCCACTAAAGGGGCCATCTTCTCCCTGCTCACAGATGCCTACCAGCGGCGAGATCGCGTGGGGCTGATCGTCTTCCAAAAGGATCGAGCGATGACCATCCTTCCGCCGACCAATTCGGTGCAGCTGGCGCGGCGGGCACTGGCCGATATCCCCGTGGGCGGCAAGACACCTCTCTCCGCCGGGCTGAATCTGGCCCTAGAGGTCTTCCGCAAAGAACGCATCCTGCACCCCGATGTGCTCCCGCTCATGATTCTGCTCACCGATGGGGCCGGGAACGTCTCTATGGGGGATCTGCCGCCCCAGGAGGAGGCTCACCGAGTGGCCGAACGCATCCGGCAGGCCGGCATTCGCTCTGTCGTTGTCAATATGGAGCACGCCGCGTTCGACCAGGGCTTGGCCCAAGCCCTCGCCGAACGGCTGGATGGTCCCTGCTACACCCTGCATGAACTCAAGGCCGAGCATCTCTACCAGGCCGTCCGCCAAGAACTCGAGGCGGGGCTACCTCCCGATCGCCGCACATCGCCCGCCTAGATCATTCTCCGGAAGTCATCCCCAGCCGATCTGTGAGGAGCATCGCCCATGGCTTCAACCCAGAGCAAACCCGATCGATCCCCCGGACCGTTCCGGGAACCCATCCGCCTCGGCCGCACCGATTTGAGTGTCAGCCCGATGGGCATTGGTGTGTGGGCCTGGGGCTCTGGCTTTTATTGGGGTTACGGAAGCGATTTTGAAGAGCAGGATGCGCGCGAAGCCTTTCATACCTGTGTCCAGGCGGGGATTAATTTCTTCGACACGGCCGAAATCTATGGCTCCGGGTGCTCAGAACGTTTGCTCGGCGCGTTCGCCCAGGAAGTCAAAAAGCCGCTGGTCATCACAAGCAAATTCATGCCCTTCCCATGGCGGCTCAGCCGGAGGACTCTGCGGCGAGCATTGCGAGCCAGCCTGCGGCGTCTTGGACGGGAGATACTGGACCTGTATCTCATCCACCACCCATTGCCGCCTGTTCCCATTCCCATCTGGATGGAAGCCATGGCCGACGCCGTCGAGGAGGGCCTTATCCGTGCAGTGGGCGTCAGCAACTTCAACCTCGACCAGATGCGGCTGGCAGCCGATGCGCTGGCGCGCCGGGGCATCCCCTTGGCGGCCAATCAAGTTCCTTACAGCCCGCTTTCCCAGAGCATCGAGACCGAGGGCTTGCTCGAGGCTGCGCGCGAGATGGGCGTGGCGGTCGTCGCCTATAGCCCCCTCGAGCAAGGCCTGCTCACCGGAAAATACTCTCCCCAGAACCCGCCTGGTGGGGTGCGCGGTCTCCGTTTTCGCGGGGACTCCTTACAGCAGTTGGGAGTCCTTCTTGAGCGGATGCGGGAGATCGGAGAGGCGCATGGTGGCAAAACTCCTGCGCAAGTGGCGCTGAACTGGACACTCTGCAAGGGAACGATCCCCATTCCGGGGGTCAAGCGCAAGCGGCAGGCCGAAGAGAACCTCGGTGCGCTGGGCTGGCGCCTGACGACCGCGGAGGTGGAAGCGCTCGGCAAACTAGGCCGCGACCTAGTCCGCGGCTGATTGCGCCGCCTGCTTGCGGGCCAGGCGCTCGAGGCGATGGGTGATCTCTTCCCAGGCCTGCTCCCGCCGCCAATCCTGTGGCCAGTGACTCAGGCAAATCAGGGCCCTCTCGGCCCAGAGCCGCGCCGCATCGTAATCCCGGGCATGCCATTCATAATAGATGGCCAACTCGATGCAGGGCCGAGGATCATCCGGGGCGAGGTCGTGCCACTGCTGCCACCCACCCAGCGCCTCCTCCCGCAGGCCGGCGCGCTTCAGGAAGGTGGTGAAATGGCGCAAGGCCTCCAGCCTGAGGGCCGGATCCTCGCTCTCCAACGCTGCAAGGTAGGCCTCGTAAGCCGCCTCCAGCCGGCCAGAGGCATGATGCCAACGCGCCAGTCCAAGCGCCTCCCCCGCAGATAACGAAACCGCCGGCCTTGACGCCCGCTCCACCACTTCTGCCATCAGGGTGGCCAGGCTCAAGATGTCGACGGCGTTGTGGTAGATGACGCGCCGCATGCCATGGATTTCGCCCGTGCGCAAGTACTCCAGGTAGAGGCCCGGAATCAAGGCGCCCGGCACATCCTCCTCGCCCCGCTTTACAGAGAGCACGTTGCGCTCCAGGGATGCTAGGCTGCAATCCCGCAGATCACGCCTCCACAGCCGGCGGGATGGGTAGAGCAGATCCAATTGCGGCCAGCGGGTGAGTGCCCAGCGCCGCCGCATGCCCACGCCGAAACGCATCTCCAGGAGCGGGATGTCGAACGCGCGGCCATTGAAGGTCACGAATCCCTTAGCCTGCTCCAACTCTTCGGCCAAAGCCTGCAGCATGCCGCGCTCTTCACCCGGATCACGCAAGAAGTATTGCCGTAATTCGAAGTTGCCGTCACGGAACCTTCCCAGACCGACCAGAAACACGAGCGTGCCCGCACCCCCCGCGAGTCCCGTGGTCTCGGTATCCAGGAACAGCAAATCCTCGAGCACCAAGCCATGGAGGGATGTCTCCTGTACGGCCTCGGACACTTGCGCCAGTGTGAGCCCCAAGAGGTCCCGCAGCGGCCTCTCTCCGTGGCGGTGCTCGGGTGGATAGGCCTGCCGGATACGCAGTACCGGGCCCTCGGGCGTATCAATGAGTTCGCCGGGCAGCTCGCCCTTGGCTCCGACGGGCGGGCGGCGCCGCGAGATTTCGCGGCGCCTGGAACCCCTGCCCAGCCGCCGGAGTCTCTGCCGCCAGCGATCTTGTTCATCCATGGCTTCCATGCCTGTCGGTCGACCCGCTGCGTGTCCGGAGGTCCAGCGCAACGATTATAGTACGGGGATTAATGTCACACCTTCGCAATGACCTTTTGCAATACCCGCCTCCAGATGTCAAAGGTATGATAGCGCGCGGAGACGAGAGACGGGGCACCCCTAAGCTCATCGCTGTCTCCTCCTTTGGCGAAGGCCTCCGCCGGGT
>CAZQDE010000123.1:0-5095 GCA_964591485.1 uncultured Anaerolineaceae bacterium
GCGTGTCTTCGAGGAGCATTTCATCTTCGATGATGAGGAGGGCAGCGGCCCGCAGAACGAATTCCAGTTGATCAACAAGGTGCAGGTGGAGCCCAGCGACGTCGAAGACGCCGAGATGCTGAAGCAGGCGCTGCCGGACCTGAAAACGCGTACGGATGTGCATCAAATCCACACCGATGGCGGGTACGGAAGCCCGGATGTGGACGAAGCCATGCGGGAAGTGAAGGTGGAGCAGATCCAGACCGCCATCCGCGGGCGCAAGCCCGCTGAAGAGAAGCTGGGCCTGGAGGACTTCGAATGGGAGATGGATGGGGAAGGAAGGGCCCAGGATGTGATTTGTCCACATGGGCAGCGGGTTGGAGTGCGAGCTGGCAGAGGGGAAATCGCTATCTAGCTTACTTTGACAGCGCCATTTGCGGCGGTTGTGCGTTTGCCGATCGATGCCCGGCGGAAGCGTTCAAGCGCAAGCCCAGGCACGTTCTGCGTTTCTCGCAGCGGGAAATAGATCTTGCCTTACGGCGCAAACGGTGCGCTGATCTGCGTGGCAGTGGGCAGAACCTGCGTGCTGCCGCCGAGTCCACCATGCGCTCGATCAAACATCCCTTCGGGATGGGCAAACTGCCTGTACGGGGAAAGCCCCGTGTGAGCATGATGGTGATTGCCTCTGCGGCCATGACCAATATCCGGCGCATTCAGCGCTATCAGGAGAAGCTGAGAGAAGAGAGAAGAAAGGCAAGTGCCGTTCAAAAGCAAATGGAAGAGGCGATCCAGAATGTATTTGTCTCTTTTTGGGGTTTCCTTCAACGGGCATTATTTCCAGACCTTCATTCGAAAGTGGCAGCTGTGAGGTTGCCTATTTGGGTTGTTTCAGAGGATTCATTGCAGGTAAAGAGTACAGCGGATCATCTCTGGCCTGTGATTTTCATCATCTTCGGCCAAGCCTGCGAAGCCGTTCTCGGTGGTTGTCCGATAGGTTGGGAATGAGGTGGAGGGTATCGCCGCATCGAACTCATTTGCCATTAATCCTGCTATGGCAAACTTCGAACGGCCCGCGGAGTGCGCAAGGCGCGGCGCGCGCCCGATATCGGCTGGGATAGGTCCGCAAGTGCCATGCATCTGTTAGAATCGTTGCGCTTCTCGAGCCGGCTGCCCGGAAGTCGCGCGGAGGAGAAAGAAATGCAGGAAGGTATGCAGGCGACTGGCGATGGAAGGGCCAAGTTCCTGATCGGTGGTTTGCTTATTGTGGCGGCGGTGATCTATCTGATCGCCTCCTCCACGCAGGCCGCAGCCCAGTATTACCTGACCATCGGTGAAGTCATCGCTAAAGGGGAGAGCATGCGCGATCGCGACCTTAAGGTCGCTGGCGCAGTCATCGGCGATTCCATCGAGTATGATGCCCAGAGCCTCACGCTGCGCTTCACGATGGTCAATGTGCCCGCCGATCCAGAAGAGATCGAGGCTGCCGGCGGGCTGGCCGAGGTGCTGCACCGGGCAGTGGAGGACGAGTCTTCCAGCCGCCTGGAGGTGGTCTACATCGGTCCGATGCCGGATTTGATGCGGCACGAGGCCCAGGCGATTGTGACTGGGCGGCTGGGAGAGGATGGGGTCTTCTACGCCGACGAACTGCTGCTGAAGTGCCCCACCCGCTACGAGGAGGAAATCCCGCTGCAGGCGCAGGAGGGCTGAGGCTCGAACGTCGCAGGCCCTGGTACGGCTTGCTGCTGCGCGGGAATCTTTGTGAGGAGAGAGTGCGCGTGTTGGCCAATATCGGTTATTTCGCAACCCTGATCACCTTCCTGGCCGCGCTCTACAGCGCGGCCGCGGCATTCTATGGCTTACGGAAGAATCGGTCAGCCTTTGTCGAGAGCGCCCGGCGGGCCAAGCTGCTCACCTGGCCGCTGCTGACGCTGGCCTCGCTGGCGCTCATCACTTTGCTCGTGACCGATCACTATGAGATTCGCTATGTGGCCTCGGTCGCCAGCCGCACCATGCCCACCTATCTGAAGGTCACAGCGCTCTGGGGAGGGCAGGAGGGCTCGCTGCTCTTCTGGTCCTGGCTGATGGCGGCCTTCGCCACCGCCTCGGGCATGCGAAAATGGCACCGCGACCAGGAGTTGCTGCCCTGGGTCACGATGGTGACGATGCTGACACTGGCATTCTTCCTCAGCTTGGTGATCTTCTTCGAGAACCCCTTTGGGCGGTTGTACCTGACGCCGGAGGGGGAGCAGGTGGCGGCCATGCTCGCACCTCGGGGCGCGGTGCCGGTTACGCCTCTCGATGGTCGGGGCCTGAACCCCTTGCTGCGGCATCCGGGCATGGTGATCCATCCGCCGATGCTCTATTTGGGCTTCGTGGGCTTCGTCATCCCCTATGCTTTTGCCGTGGCGGCGCTGGCCACTGGGCGGAGTGACGACCGCTGGATCCGCATCACCCGCCGCTGGACCTTGGTGGCCTGGCTGTTTCTCTCGCTGGGCCTGATCCTGGGCAGCCGCTGGTCCTATGACGTCCTTGGCTGGGGTGGCTATTGGGGCTGGGACCCGGTCGAGATTGCGGCCCTCATGCCCTGGCTGACGGGCACGGCCTTCCTGCACTCGGTGATGGTGCAGGAGAAGAAGGGCATGCTCAAGCACTGGAACATGGTGCTCATCATCATGACCTATGCGTTGGTTATCTTCGGCACCTTCCTAACACGCTCGGGCGTGCTCTCGTCCGTGCACGCTTTCGCCGAATCCGCCATCGGTCCCATGTTCTTTGCCTTCATCGGGATCACCACCGTGGCATCCTTGAGCCTGCTGCTCAACCGTTGGGAGACGCTCAAGGGTGACAATAGCCTCGGATCGATGTTCTCTCGCGAGGCACTCTTCCTGCTCAACAACTTGCTCTTCATGGGCGTCCTGGCGGTGTGCTTCTGGGGTGTGATCTTCCCGCTCATCTCGGAATTGTTCACCGGTCAGAAGGTGACCGTGGGCCCGCCCTTCTACGAACGGGCCACCACGCCGCTCGGGCTGGGTCTGCTGGTGCTGATGGGGGTTGCCCCGCTCTCGGCCTATGGACGGAGCACCTGGAAGACGCTCGGGCGGGGACTTTGGAAGCCGGCCCTGGCGTCGCTGGCCATCCCTGCGCTGCTCCTGTGGCAGGGGCTTTCGAATTATGGCGCCATTCTAGGTTACTGGATCCTGGGCTTCGTCACTTTGGTGACTCTTTATGAGTTCTGGAGGGCGGCGCGGGCGCGGCATGCCCGCCACGGCGAGAATCTTTTCCTGGCGCTATGGAGGCTGGCGGGCAGGAACCGGCGGCGCTACGGCGGCTATATCATCCATCTGGGAGTCGTGCTCATGGCGCTGGGTATCATTGGCATCGAGGTCTTCCAGACCGAGACCCAGGACACGCTGGCGCGAGGGGAACAGCTCACGCTTGGCCGCTATGTGATGACCTTCGACGCTCTCTCCCAATTCGACACCCCAGACGGCCGCAATGTGACCCGAGCAGTGGCCTCGGTCTATGAGGACGGCGAGTACGTCGGCGAGCTTTATCCCCGCAAAGATTACTACTATGCCTCCCAGCAGGCCGTGACCATCCCTGGCGTGCGCTCCACGCTGGAGGATGATTTCTATGTGATGCTGGTGGGCTGGGAGACGACCGGTATGCAGGGCGTGACCTTCAAGGTCTATCACAACCCGCTGGTTAGCTTCATATGGCTGGGCGGGCTGGTGTTCATCCTGGGCACGATGGTGGCGGCCTGGCCCGACCGGGATCCTGAGCCTGTCCCCGTGCGGGTATCGGCGCGGGCGCGCGCCGTCCGGGCATGAAACGGAGGCGGCCATGAGTAAGAGGCTTCTGATTGGGCTGACTTGGGGCGCGCTCGTGGGGGTGATGCTGCTGGCAGTCGCCGCCCCTGTGAGTGCCCAGGGCGAAGGCCCCACTGACGACGAGGTGAACGCCGTAGCGCGCGAGCTGTACTGTCCGGTGTGCGAGAACGTTCCGCTGGATGTCTGCCCCACGAAGGCCTGCGAGCAATGGCGGGAGGCGATCCGCGAGCGACTCGCTCAAGGCTGGAGCAAGGAGCAGATCAAGCAATACTTCGTGCAGCAGTATGGGGCGCGTGTGCTGGCCACGCCGCCCGCCCAAGGCCTGAATTGGCTGGTCTATATCCTGCCGCCGGTGGCGTTTCTGGCGGGTGCCTGGGTGCTGGCTCGGGCCTTGCGATCCTGGCGGGCGGCAGCCGCGCAGCCCATCGAAACGCAGGCGCCGCCGGAGGACCCCTACATTGCCCGCGTGGAGGAAGAACTGCAGCGCATGGAGCGAGGTGACGATGTCTGATCCAGCGCACATCGAAAAGGATAGCCTGCCCGAGCCTGAGGTGGAACCGATGCCGGCACCGCCTCGCCGTCGGTGGGGCAGAATGCTGATCTGGGTGGCCGTGTTTGGCCTTCTGGCCATCCTGGGCGTGGGACTGATCCGAACGCGGGAGGGCCACATTCAGGTGGGAGATGAAATCCCCTCCGACCTCATCTTCCATAGCTTCGATGGCGAGCAGATCCCGTTCGCCGATTTTCGCGGGAGCGTGGTATTGGTGAACTTCTGGGCCTCCTGGTGTAAGCCCTGCGAACAGGAGGCGGCCGAACTCGAGCAGGCCTACCAGCTCTACCGCGATCGAGGGGTGGTCTTCCTAGGATTGAACTATGTGGATACCGAACCCGAGGCCAAGACCTACCTTAAAAAGTTCGGCATCACCTATCCTAACGGCCCGGACTTGGGGACACGCATCTCGCAGGTCTTCCGCGTCCGGGGCGTTCCGGAGACCTACATTCTGGGGCCGGATGGCCGCTTGAAAGCCTTCAAGATCGGCCCCTATACATCGCTGAGCGAGATCACAGAGCAGCTCGAGGGCGTGCTGGCCGCGGAAGCGGCGGGCAGCTAGCCGTATCGACGCTTCAGGGCGGAGCCCCTCGAAACTGCGTAGAGAGGAATCCCGGTATGGATCCTGGTTCGATCATGATTGGTCTGGCCCTGGCGCTCGTCGCCGGCGCCTATGTTGCGCGGCCGCTCTTCATGGATGGCGCCGTGGCTGATGCGTCGGCCTTGGAGCGCCGCC
>CAZQDE010000124.1:0-5038 GCA_964591485.1 uncultured Anaerolineaceae bacterium
AACCTGCAGCCCTGGGGAAGGTCATCGAGTGGAGGAGGATGGCCGGGGATCGAGGCCAGCTCCGCCCTGGGATTCTCAATATCTGGAAAGGCCGCCAGGAGCCGCTGTGTGTAAGGGTGGGAGGGCTGATTGAAGATGACTTCTGCGGTCCCATATTCAACTTGCCAGCCGCCATACATCACCATGACATGGTCGCAGATCTCCGCCACGATGCCGAGATCATGAGTTACTACGATGAATGAAACGTCGATCTCTTTCTGCAACTCTTGAAGGAGGTCGAGGATTTGCGCCTGGATCATCACATCCAGGGCGGTGGTGGGCTCATCGGCGATGACGATCTGAGGGTTGCAGGCCAGCGCCATGGCAATCATCGCCCGCTGGCGCATGCCGCCGGAATACTGATGGGGATATTGCCACGCTCGGTCGGCTCCGATCCCCACGAGCTCCAGCAGCCGTCCGATTTCCGTCTGGATCTCGCTTCTCGAGAGCGTTGGCTGGTGCAAGCGGATGGCCTCGGCGATCTGTGATCCGATGGTGCGCGTGGGATTGAAGGAATTCATCGCTCCCTGGAAAATCAGCGAAATATCTTTCCACCGCCTCTCTCGCATTTGACTAGGAGATAACCGCAGCAGGTCTGTCCCTTTGAATAAGGCCTCCCCATGAACGATCCGGCCTGTCTCGGGAAGCAGCCTTAGGAGCGCCAGCATGGAGGTCGTCTTCCCGCAACCCGATTCGCCCACAATCCCCAATGATTGGCCTGCCTCCAGCGTGAAGCTGACATCTTCGACGGCACGGTAGCGCCCTTGACTTGTGTGATATTCCACCGTGAGGTGTCGAACATCAAGAAGGCTCATGCCTAGTTCCTCTCAGCCTGGATGGAGTTTCCGGCCTGCTCGGGCATCTCGCCCCCGGGCCTGCCCAACAGAGCGGTAATCCTACGTTCATCGAACAAATGGTGGGTCTTCAGCCGGGGATTCGCCATTTCCTGCAATGCGTTGCCGATGAAGGTCAGCGCCAGCGTCACCAGCGCCAGTGCCAGCCCGGGCGGCACGAGGAACCACCACGCACCGCGCGTGACCGCGCCTCGCAAGAAGGCCCGATTGAGCATGCTCCCCCAACTTACAAGCGTCGGGTCTCCAAGCCCCAGGAAACTTAGGGTGGCCTCCGATAGGATGGCCCACGAGACATCCAGGGTCGCCTCGGCGAAGATCAGCGGAAGCACCTGGGGGAGAATATGGCGCACCATGATGAGCAGCGTCCCCACGCCGACAGCACGCGCCCGCATCACAAAGACACGCTCCTTCACAGTCAGGACCTGCGAGCGGACGATCCTGGCCATATAGGTCCATGAGAGCAGACCGATGACCAGGATGATGTTCACGATTCCGCGGCCGGCGACGGCAATGATCACGAGCATCAACGGAAGCTGCGGGATCACAAAGATCGCATCCACGAATCGCATGATCAGGACATCGATGCGTCCGCCGAAATAGCCCGCGATCATTCCCAACACGCTGCCCACCACGATGATGATGAGCGCCGCAGAGAAGCCTACCGTGAGCGAAATTCGCGAGCCGTAGATCACGGAACTGAGCACATCCTTGCCCGTATCGTCTGTCCCCAAAGGGTGGCCCGGCTTCGGCGCCGCCAGGACGTCCTCGGGCGCAACCGTGATGACTTCATAGGGATCGTAGGGGGCCAGGGCCGGCGCGAAGGCTGCCACTGCGATAATCAATACCAGCAGGATCAGACCCAAAACTCCCAGCCGGTTCTGAAAGAAAGACCTCCACTGGGCCGATCTCCGCCTCGGGCGAGGCGGGGTGCTATTCTGGGACACCTCGGAGGATTCTGGCTCCTTACCTTCCATGGTTTTCTCTTGATCTTGCATACGCTTCATACCTACGCTTTGACTCTGGGATCGAGGATCCGATAGGTGATATCCGCGAGGAAATTGGCCGCGATCACGGCGACAGCGAGCATAAGAAAGATACCCTGCAGCACCGGATAATCTCGCTGCCCGATGGATTCGAACATCAATCGCCCAACCCCTGGCCATGAGAAGATGGTCTCGATCTGAATCATGCCGCCCAGCGCATAACCGATGTCCATGGCGATGATTGTCGCTAGAGGAAGCGAGATGTTTTTCAGCACATGGGCCCTGATCACACCCCATGCGTTAAGGCCCTTTGCTTTGGCGGTGAGAATATAGTCCTCAGCCATAACCTCAAGCGTGGCGTTCCGCACGATCAGCATATAGGCCCCGAAGAGCATGAGCGCCATGGTCGCGGCCGGCAACGCCAGATGCCTCCCGATGTCGAGGTACTGCTCCCACGGGCTGCTGTAGATGGTGCCAGGGGTGATGAAGCCGCCCATCGGCAACTTGCCGCGCGCCATCATGAGCAAGATGATCCCAAGCCAGAAAGGAGGCAATGCCCAAAGGGTCAGGCTGACCAACATGGCGACCGCATCGATGCCCCCCCTGCGCCAGGCGGCCATGAGACCGAGAAAGGTTCCGAAGATAATTCCTGCAAACTGACCTGTGACAATCAACAGCACCGTGGGGCCCAACCTGCTCACAAGTAGCTCGGATACGGGACGGCGCTGCCGGAACGACTCGCCCAATTCACCTCGAGCAAGGTTGCCCACATAGCGGAAGAACTGCGAGTCGAAGAGCGAAGCTGGTTTCCCAGTCTCCCGCAGCGCCTCAATATTGAACCAAAGTGGCTTGTCGATACCAAATTCCTGGCGCAGACGTTCGCGAGTTTCCGGCCGCATGCGCGGGGTGACGAGCATCTGCACAGGATCGCCAGGCACGATCCGGAATAGGAGAAAATTGAACACGATCACAGCGATCAAGGTCATAACACTGAAACTAAATTTCTTAAGAACAAAATCCAATCCTCGATCCATGCCTTTAGACCTTCCGAAGAGTCATACAAATCGTGAATAGTGCAAGGGTCATCGGCGAGGGCGAAGCAGGGGGTTGCCCCGGCAAGGCAGCCCCCTGCTCGAAGTCCCTATTTAACTTCCGCGTTGATCACCGAGTACCAGCTGAGCAATCCACCATAGTATGGGCAGGCATCGGCCGGAAACTCGAGCTTTGTGCTGTCGTACCCGCCCAGGCTCATCATGCCAGCAAGATGGATGTAGGGGCGGTCCGCCTGGAGGATGCGGTCCATCTCATTAATGTACTCGCGTCTCTCCTCGCCGTAGCTCATTTGAGCGCCGTGCAGGGCAGTGTCGAATTCCTCACTGCAGTAGCCGGTGAAGGGCATGCCGGCATCGCAGGAGTAGAGATCGCCCAGCACGCCAGGGTCGTACTCATTCACCCATGACCGCAGTGCCAGCGAGTATTCGCCGGTGAATACCTGGCGGTTGATGAGCGTGGCACCCTCCATCGCCTCGGGTTCGAGTTGGATTCCAATCTCGGCCGTCCACTCCTTCAGCATCTGAGCAATCGGCTGCGAGGGGGGCGTATCCACATCGAAGTAGAGGGGGAAGATAAGCGGCTGCCCGTCCGGTGACTCGCGCACCCCATCACCATCGGTGTCTTTATATCCGGCCTCCTCGAGAAGCGCATTGGCCTTCTCGAAGTCTTGGGGGAAGACTTGCAGGCTTGGATCGATGGCAGGCCATTCTGTGAGTGGTCCGCAGGTCGACGCTGTCGGGCATAGGTAGCCCTTTCCAAACAAGGCCACATCCACGATCTGCTGCTTATCGATGGCGTAATCGATGGCCTCTCGCACCACTGGATCATCTATGGCGGGATGCTTACCCTCCACCCCTTCGCGCAGGTTGAAATCCAGATACAAGATGCGTCCGGGGGGTTGCTCATAGAGCTCGATATTCGGAGCCGCCGCCAGGGCATCGTAGTATTGCGGGCTTAGGTCGCCAGCAATCACATCGATGTCGCCGCTGAGGAGAGCGTTCACAATCGCATCCTCATTGGCATAGAACTGCACAACGATGCGGTCGATTGGGGGCTTGCCCAGGTAGTACTCGGGCCTGGCATCGAAGATCATATAGGAGCCCCGCTCCCATTCTGTCAGCTCGTAAGGCCCTGTGGTGACCGGATGATCGGTTGCATAGGTCCAAATATCGTCCTCGCTGAACTCGC
Source organism: uncultured Anaerolineaceae bacterium (assembly GCA_964591485.1). GTDB lineage: Bacteria > Chloroflexota > Anaerolineae > Anaerolineales > E44-bin32 > E44-bin32. Next base: position 4,118 of record CAZQDE010000124.1, read on the forward strand.
CATAGATCTGGGGCGGGAGCACCCAGTTCCAGATGGTGTACCCATTCAGGAAGGATGAATCGGGTTGTGAGAGCGTGAGCCGGAAGGTCAGATCATCCAACGCCTCCCAGGATTCGGCCTTGGAGGTTATCCAATACCAATCCCCGATAGTCTTGGTGGTGATCCAATCCCAGTGTTGGACCATATCCTCGGCCGTGAAGGGTTCACCGTCGTTCCATGTGATGCCTGGGCGAAGATGAAACGTAAACGTCTTCCCATCCTCAGAGACGTCAACGCTTTCGACCTGGCGGGGGATGAGGGTGCAATTTGGCCCCAGGCCATTGACGCCTTCCCACAGGATCTCCGAGAGGAAATAGATGGTCCCGCAGGTGTAGATATTCGTCATGCAGTCGGGCTCGTCCTTCCACCCAACGCGGACGACGACAGGTGTCGAGGACTCCTCCTCCGCCGCGGCTGGCGGCGAAGTCGCCTCCACTTCACCCGGCTCCGTCACTTCCTCGGCAGGCTGAGGGCCGGCGGAAGGTCCACAGCTCGCCAGCAAGAGTACAAGCAGGATGGCCAAAAGGGCATATGCCCAGCCTCGCTTCATTGGTGATCTCCTTTCTGATGCTCCAATCGTATGCATTGGCTTCGCGACATTTCTAGTGAATGATTGGGGTTGGCGGCTGGGCCGGGGACCAGGCCCGTCGCGCCGCTTTGTCCTTTTTCAGCCTCTCCTTTCTCTATCTGGTCTGCCAAACAAATGCTCTGCGCAGTCTCGTTGACCACGCAGAGCATTCAAGAATCGATCCATTCGGAATACCCGCTGCCCAGATGCACCCCCGATGGCACAAGGCGGCTCCGGGAGATTGAACCTCCATAGGTGCGGATGGAAGTCATGCTGCTCTCTAAGCTGCGTGTCGGGTTCAATGATCGAACGCA